>JAISFS010000121.1 GCA_031263485.1 Deltaproteobacteria bacterium
TGCCCGCCGGCTCCTCCGTCATCCGCCCCCCAACTCGGGAGCGTCGGCGCCAGCGCCAGGATCGCGAACAGAATCGTGAAAAGGGCGAAAGTCAGGAACATGCTTCTCTCCGGTGCCGCGCATTGCGGGAAGACCTTCGGGCCGTGCCGGGATTCGGAGCCGTATCGGGGAGCCGGTCGCCCGGAAAGCCGGACAGTAAATTATAAATTACTTCGGCCCGGAGCGCAATATGTCCGCCATGGCTTCATGGCGCCGGCATGGCCTTTCCCTCTCTCCTTCCGGCGAAGCCGCATGCCCGGTCACGTCGGCCCCCCGCTGCTAGAGAACCTCTCCTCAAACGCCGCGACAACCCGCCCTGACGTCACGTGAAACCCCCGGCGCGGGGAACCCGTTCGTCCGTCGGGGCGGACGAAGGCCTCGCCGTCGCCGGGACCTTGCCGTATCTGTGGGCGGCGGAGGGCCCTCCCCCAGGATTCCGCGAGGGTGGAGAGGGCTGTCCGCGTCAGGGACGCGTCTTCATGTCCAGCCGGCCCTCCGCCTTCCGCCCGTTCGTAGTTTGATGATGGAATGAAGCGGCATGAAGCAACGTGAAGCCGCGCCCGCAGACGATCGGATTTCGTCAATCCCCCTCCCAGTGAGAAGCAACGTCAACGACTTAGGGGATTGGCGCAAGCTAACTTGGCGATATCATTGAATTAAATTTCAGCGGAGCCATTATATTCCGTCTTTCGCGATCATGTTGATTATCAATACTCCGGCGCATGACCCCTTATGGGGCATCACGATATAATTCGTGCCCTAAACCGTGACGCCCATGAAGACTTCTCATGACAAGTCATTGATCCCACTGAAAAAACCCTCCCCATCGAAAGGGAAGCGGAACGTTATGTGGCCATCGCATTGGCACCCTTGCGCTAAAGCCTCAAACCACCGCCCATCTGCTCACCCTTTACCCAGACATTCTGCCCTCAAATGACTGCCAGGAGGTGAGGGAGGGGGTTTTTGGAGTGGAATCAAGTCATTGACATTGGACCGGGAATCATCGGGAAGGCCGACGCCGGCGGGCCAACGGAGCGATTCCCCGCCAACGCGAAGAAAAGTCCAGCCACAGGGCCCCCGGGACGCGAGGAGGCCCCCGGGGCGCGAGGAGGAGCCGCAGGGGCGGCCCCTATTTCTCCACGGTGATCCTGAGCCCCGCGCCGCGACCGTGATTCTCGGGGTTGTACATCTCCTCGGCGTACGGACCGGGCAAGACGTAGATTCCGGGCGTCACGGCCCGCGCCAGGTACGAGTAGGTGTACACCCCCGGCTCGAGGTCGTCCGCGAACAGCCGCACCGAGTCGGGGCGGATCTCCTCGTGGTCGTACCAGTAATGGAAGGCGTTCCAGGAATCCCCCGTCCCGCCGGCGTCCGCGGCAAGTAGCCCGTACAGGTTAGGGTCCTTGTCCCTGGAGCGGAAGTCCACGGGCTCCAGGCCGGCGGGCACGGGGTCCTCCAGGGCCAGGTCGTGGCGGGCGACGTTCGTCATGAGCGTTACCGTGACCTTCACGATCTCGCCCCTGCGGAACGCGGACTCGCCCGGAGCCCCGGGCTCGGGGCGCACCCTCTGGAAACTCCGCGCGAGCGAGAGCCCCCGCGTCCATTGCGCGGAGAGATCCGGCTCCGCGGGCGCCCAGCTGAGGCGCCTGAAGGACCACAGCTCGCCCTGGCCCTCGATGTCCCAGGCGGGCGGCGGGCCCGCCAGGAGCTCCGCCGCCGTGAGCGCGGCCCTGAGCTCCGGGGAACGGGGGCCCCTGAGCCTCCCTTCCATGACGGTCCTGTCCCCCTGGAGGACCTTCACGGCCAGATCGGGCCCCGGCGGGCCCTCGGCGCCTTGGCCGGCGCCGGAGCCTGCGGCGGCATCGCCGTCCCCTTCCGGAGGTGCGGCCTGACGCCCGGCGGCGGTGCCTGCCGCGGCATCGCCCTCCCCTTCCGGAGGTGCGGCCTGACGCCCGGCGGCGCCTGCGGCCCCGTCGTCGCCCTCGCTCTCGGCCTCCAGGATGTTCCACGCCCCGCGGATGACGTTCGCGGCCCTGTTGGTGCTCCACCTCCTCGTGCCGGAGGACGCGCTCCCCAGAAGGAGCGCGGGCAGGAGCTCGTGGCGGGGCGCGGCCTCGGAGAGCGCCAGGAGCGCCAGCGCGGAGATATCGTCCCCGCCGGAGAGCCACAGCCCGTGCTCCGCCCGGCGCTCCGGAACCCTTATCCGCGCGGTAGCGCCCGAGAGCTCAAGCTCCGAGGCCACCATGGGGACAAGCGCGGCGAGCCTCTCCTCGCGGACGCTCGAGGGCGGCAGGGCGCCAGCGGCCCTCAGGAGAAGGATCCTCTCGATGAGATTCAGCCCGGTGCGCCCGGCGTAGTACGGCTCGAGCGTCCCCTCCAGGGGCCGGCCCGCGCGGAACAGCGCGCCCATGACGTAGAGCCTCGTGGAGTCGGAATGGCTCGGGGCGCCGGCGCCCCGCATCCGGGGTTCCCGCGAGAGCTCCGCGGCCAGATAGTCCGCGGACCGGGCGACGAGCCCCTCCGGGACGGCGAAGCCGGAATCCTGAGCCTCGCGCAGGAAATCCAGGACCCAGGCGGTCAACGCCGGCGAGCGCGAGTTCCAGCCGCCTTCAGGCCAGGCCGAGAAGCCGCCATCCACCGAGCGGGACTCCAGGAGCACGATCTGCTCCTTCACCTTGCCCTCCAGCACGGCGCGGCGCTCCGCCGCGAGCGTCCCGGCCCGCTCCCCCAGCCTCAGCGCGTGGAGGGCGCCCGCGGCCCGTGAGGTGCTCTGCTCCAGGCCGTCGTAGGGGCAGTCCTCCAGGGCCCTGAGCGGCGCGTCCAGGGTCCCTGCCACGCCCGGAGAGAAGACGAGCTCCAGCCCCCCGCGGGACGGGTCGGCCGCCTCCGGGAGCCTGGCCTCTGGGAGCGGGGATCCCGCCCGCTCCCTGGAGACGCTCGCGTCGACGGTCTCCCTGCCCGCCAGGGAGACGGGCACGGCGAAGAGCGATCTGTCGGTCTGGCCGCCCAGGGCCGCGACGAAACCCGCCGAGAGGGTGCCCGCCGCCGAGGCGCGGGCCCTGAAGGCCACCTCGACGCTCCCGCCCGGCGCGAGCGCGAGCGATTTCCTCGGTTCCTCCAGCAGTTCCAGCCCCGCCTCGGGAACGATCTCCACCGTGAGCTCGGCCTCCCCGGCCGCGCGGCTGGTCACCACCGCCGAGGCCTGGAACTCGTCCCCCGCGGTCAGGTGGTTCGGGAGCGCGGACCGGAGGACCAGGGCCTGGGTCACCGTGATCCTGCCCTCCCCCGTGCCCGCCTCGCGGCCCTTGCCGGTCGCGACCGCGAAGATCCGGAAGGTCGTGAGGTTGTCGGGGAGCCTGAAGCTCACCTCCGCCTCGCCGTTCCCGTCCAGCGCGACCGCCGGGTCGAAGTGCGCCACCGACCTGAAGTCGCGCCGCAGCTCCCCCTGGCCGCCTTCCGAGAAGCCGCCGCCCCCGCCGGGCGAGCCGCCGCCCTTGCCGGACCAGTCCGACGCGTCCAGGACCTCGGCCAGGGACGATGCCGTCTGCACCCTGAGCGGCAGGAACTGCCACAGGAAATGCTCGGGGCGGAACGCCCAGTCCCCGCCTATCTGGATGAGCCCGGCGTCCACCGCCGCCAGCGCCACCTCGCAGTCGGGGAATGGGTTCCCAGCCGAGTCGGTGACCCTGATCCTGACGGCGGCCTCGGACCCCGGGGCCGCCTCCTCCCCGTCGGGGGTCACCTCCACCTTCAGCCGGTCACGATCCGACATCACCCGCAAGGTGAGGTACCCTCTCCTGAACGAAGGCTTGCCCAGATCCTCCTCGCCCCGGGCGGGCGGCGGGGCCGTGCGGCCCCGGACCAGGATGACGGAGGCGTATACCGAAGGCGCGTCCTCCTCGCCTATCGGGATCTCGAGAACCGGGGCGCCCCCGGCCAGATCGAAGACCCGCGCCTCCCTCACCCCGCCGCGCTCGACCGTGAGCAGGCCAGTGCCCGACTCGAACGGGCTCTGGACCAGGATCCTCGCCACGTCGCCGGGCCTGTAGAGCGCCGCGTCCGCCGCGAGTTCCAGCGATTCCCCGTCCCGCGCGGGCCAGCCCGCCCCTTCGCCCGTGACCCACAAGTCCAGCGAGGCGAGCGCCTTCCTGCCCCCGGAATCGGCGAGCTCGGCGGTCGCGAAATGCGGGCCCGCTGCCTCGGGCGTCACCTCGATCCCTACGGGCTCGTCCCCCGCGGTCACGGTCCGCTCGGAAACCAGGCTGTCCGCGAACCCGCTCACCAGGGCGTAACGGCCGCCGGGCGCGAGCCTGCGCGCCGTGGTCCAGGTGCGCCTGTAGAGCGAGACCTTGACCCGCGCGCCCGGCGCCGCGGTCCCGTCGGGCGCTACCGCCGCGACCTTCAAGGCGAACGGCTTTCCCGGCTCGGCCAGCAGGCCCGCCGCCGAAATGCCCGCGTAGAGCCGCGCCGGATGCGCGGTGAAGCCCCCCGAGGCCGAGACGGCCCGCCCGTCTCGGTCCATGGCGGTCACCGCGAGCGTGTAGGATCTGGGCACGGGGGGACCGCCGTCCGGGATCGCCGCCTCGAAGGAGGCCGTGCCGTCAGCCGCTATCGGGACCTTCCCGTCCGCGGCCGTGCCGGGCGGGTCGGGGTCCGAGGACCAGCCGCCCTCGTCCGCCTTCGTGAGGGCGGTGTACGCGGTGAAGCTCCACTCGGGCCCGTAGCCGGGAGGACGGAATCCCCAGTAGGCCCAGTGGCTCAGGCGGAATTCCGCCTCGCCCCCGTCCAGCGGGGCCCCGAAATGGTAGCTCCCCTTCACGCCGAAGCCCGCCGCGTCGCCGGCGAAGCGGTCGGGCATCCCGTCCAGGGCCAGCCCGAAGGCCGGGGCCCTGTAGAAGCGCACGCTGAAGCCGCCCGCCTCGACGACGTCGGACCCCCTCCGGATCCCGGACAGCGAATCGGCCTCCCGCTTCCTTTCGGGGGCCAGATCCACCGTGAGCCGCCAGGTGCCGTATGCCCCATCCTCGGGTATCGGGCAGTCCAGCGAGACGGTGCCGTAAGGGCTGACCTCGACCGGGGCGTCCAAGGCCACGTTACCCATGGGATCGCGGATTATCGCCCTCGCCGCGCCCCGCTCGGGCAAGAGGAGGCTGTCGTCGCCGAAGCGGCGGATCACCGCCTTGAGCCTCGCCGTCTCGCCCGGCCTGTAGACGGGCTGGGACGTCACGAGGAAGGAGCCCGCCCACCCGGGGGAGAGCGGGTTCATGATCTCCCCGATGCCCATGTCGTACCGGTGGAAGCCCCGTGTCCAACCCATGCTCCAGAAGACGCGCTCGCCTTCCTTGGACGCCGTGAGGTACAGCGATGGGGTCCCGTATCCGCCGTCCCTGCACCGCCCGGTGACGTCGGCCGCGAGCTCGGGCCCGCCCGGAAGCCTCGCCAGCCCGTCCCCGCCGGTCGTGCCGGTCCAGAGTTCCTTCCCGGCGCAGTCCAGCGCCGCGACCGACGCGCCGCCCACGGCCCCGCCGTCCGAGAGCCGGGTCACCCAGGCGACCGAGCCCGTCCGGCCGATCTTCGCCGTGATCGCGAGATCCGTCACCTGGTAAAACGAATAGCCGTACCCGTGCGGCGAGCCCGCCAGGACGACCCCTTCCCTCTCCCTGCCGCCGGAGAGATCGGAGAGGTTCGCGGACTGCCTTACGGTCCTCCGCGAGCTGTCGCCGATGGGCACGACCTCGGCGGCGTAGGGTCCCGGGCCGCGCCGGCGGGCGGCCTCGAGCCAGGCCTCGACCCTGTCCGGGACATCCCGGTGGGGCCCTTGCCCGAAACCCGCCCCCCACATGTCCAGCAGGCCCGCCGTCTCGGCGTCCGACATGACCAGCGCGAAGAACTCGGCCTTCGGCAGGTTGCGGATCCAGACTGGCACCGCCGGGGGGAACGCGCTCTCCATGATCCCGCCGGGGCTGGCCAGCCCCGATGCCGGGGCGAACGGGCCCGTCAGGAAACGGATCACCCTGTCTTCGGCGAGCGTCTGCCCGTAGATGTCCCCGAAGCCCTTCCGGAAGGTGATCGCGTATTCAGTCTCGGCCAGGAAGTCACCGTACAGGTTGAGCCCGTACATGACGGAGTCGCTCCGGGCGCCGTCCGGATCGTAATCCCCCGGCCAGGCTCCGTCCGGATCGTAATCCCCCGGCCAGGCTCCGTCCGGATCGTAGTCCCCCGGCCAGGCTCCGTCAGGATCGTAGTCACCCGGCCAGGCTCCGTCCGGATCGTAATCCCCCTGCCGGGCTCCGTCCGGATCGTAGTCCCCCGGCCGGATGCCGTCCCGATCGACTTCGGTCGAGGAAGACGCGGCATCGGGCGAGACTCCGGAGTCCCGGGACGCGTCCGTGGAAGCCGCGCGGCGTGCCCATCGTTTCCGGATCTCCGTCACCGCCGGATGCGGCGGGTCCATCTCGATGAAGGCCGCCGCCTGGGCCATCCTCACGGGATTGCTGAATTGGACGGTCAAATTCGCGTACTCGGGGCTGCCGAGCACTCCCTTGGAGCCGTTCCCGTCCGCGACGGTCCTGCTGAAACCGTAGGGCGTCACCTTGAGCTCGCCGTACGTCTCCCCCCTCGCCGCCACGAAGTCCTCGCCCAGCGGAGGGCGGCCCGGGACCGGGGAGGCGTCCCCGCCTATGACGAGCGCCCATTTCGCCGCCTTGGGGAGCTCGCTTGCGGGCGCGGCCTGGATACGGTTCGGCGTCCCGCCGCCGTTCCGGGGCCTGGTCCAGTCGGCGGGGACCCTCTCGGTGGCGCCCGCAGGCCCCCAGACGAAGAAACTCTTGCCGTTCATGGAGTCCGGGTCCACCGGCAGGTTGAAGGCCACGCTCACGACGGGCCTTAACGCCTCCTCCGGCACGTTCTCCGTGATCACGCGGCTCCAGTCGACCGCCAGCTTGAGCTCGGGGAGGCTGAAGGAGACCGTCCGGGGCCCGTCCGGCCTGGCCCCGGAGAGGGACGTGACCTCGGGGGAGAGCGTGACCTTCACTTCCAGATCCCTCAGCGCCGGCGTCTCCGCCACGAAGGCCAGGGTGTACTGGTTGAGCCAGACGACCCTGCCCGGAAGCGGCGGGTCCAGGGTCAAGAGCGACTGGTCCGCCCCCTCGAAGTCGCCCAGCGCCACCATCGGCTGGTTGAACATGACAGCCGCCTGCGAGAAGCTCCTCACCGGCCCGCTGGGGATGAACTGCAGGACTTCCAGAGGCTCGCCCGCGCCCGGGAGGGGGGCGGACTGGGCCGCCGCCGCAACCGGATCGGACGGAGCGCCGCCGCCGGCCTCACCTGCCGGCTCGCCCCCGGAACCGCCGGAAGCGCCGCCGCCCGCCCCGGCTGTCGGCTCGTCCCCCGAACCGCCGGAAGCGCCGCCGTCATCCCCCGCCGCCGGGTCGGCCCCCGAACCTCCGGAAGCGCCGCCGCCCGCCCCTGCCGCCGCACCGGCGCCGCCTGCCTCCGCATCGCCTCCGGCGGCCTGCGACGCGTCCGGAGACGATCCCGCCGACGGGGCCGTCCCCCCCGCTTCGGGGTCGCAGCCGGCGAAAGCGAACGCCAGGGCCAAGGCAAGGGCGAGGGCGGGAAACGCGCGGGACAACGCCTGGACGCGGCCCGGAAGGGGGATGCTGAAGGAGGTCATTCTTCACCTGGAGGGCCGCCGTCGACGCGGCCCGGATCGGCGCTCCGGCGCCGGGATCCGGGATCCGGGCCGCAACGGGCGTGGGAGGATACGATGGGGCAGAACGCCGCCGCTTCGACGGCTCCGACCCGAATCTGAGGAGTGGGCCATGACATGGCGCGGGTTGGCGGCGGTTCCTGCCCCCCTGCGGACAGGACGTGGGCCGAACGTAATCGCCGAGGCGGCTAACGGGCACGGGCGGCTAACGGGCACGGGCGGCTTACGGGCACGGGCGGCTTACGGGCATGAGCGGCTTACGGGCATGACACGTGTCGAGCGATCCGATGCGGTCATGGCTTTCCGCCATGGCGCACGACCTGGATAACGACGCGATTTCAAGGCCCGCCCCGGCGGACCTTCCGCCGCCTACTTTTCCACGGTGATCCTGAGCCCCGCGCCGCGGCCGTGATTCTCGGGGTTGTACATCTCCTCGGCGTATGGGCCGGGCAAGGCGTAGGTCCCGGGGGTCACGGCCCGCGCCAGGTACGAGTAGGTGTACACCCCCGGCTCGAGCTCGTCCGCGAACAGCCTCACCGAGTCGGGGCGGATCTCCTCGTGGTCGTACCAGTTCCACAGGAGAGCCCAGGGATCGTCCGTCCTCGGGGCATCGTCCTCCGGCTCCGCCCCCTCCGGCTCCGGCTCCGCCGCCTCCAGCTCCGCCGCCAGGTTGGGATTCTGGTCCCTGAGATGGAAGTCCACCGGCTCAAAGCCGGCCGGCACGGGATCCTCCAGGGCAAGGTTGTAGCGGGCGACGTCCGTCATGAGCGTGACAGTGACCTTCACGGCCTCGCCCCTGCGGAACGCGGACTCGCCCGCGGGCCCCGGCTCGGGGCGCACCCTCCGGAAGCTCCGCGTGAGCGCGAGCCCCCGCGCGCCCTGGACCGAGAGATCCGGCGTCCCGGGCACCCAGCTCAGGCGCCTGAAGGACCAGAGCTCGCCCCGGCCCCCGATGTCCCAGGAGGGCGGCGGGCCGGACAGGAGCTCGGCCGCCGTGAGCGAGGCCCTGAGCTCGGGGGCGCGCGCGCCATCGAGCCTCCCCTCCATGACCGTCCTGTCGCCCTGGAGGACCTTCACGGCCAGATCGGGCGCCGCGACGCCCCCCGCCGCCCCCCCGGCCTCCAGGAAGTTCCACGCGCCGCGGAGCACGCTCACGGCCCTGTTGGTGCTCCAGACGTTCCCCCTGCCGGAGGACACGCTCCCCAACAGGAGCGCGGGCAGGAGCGCGTGGCCGGGCGCGGCCTCGGAGAGCGCCAGAAGCGCCTGGGCGGAAACGTCGCCGGCGCCGGAGAGCCACAGCTCATGCGCCTTGAGGCCGTCCGGAACCGCCGTCCGCGCGGTCGCGCCCGAGAGCTCCAGCCCGGAAGCCACCATGGGGACGAGCTCCGCCAGCTGCCCGTCGCGGACGCTCGACGGGGGCAGGGCGCTCGCCGCCCTCAGGAGAAGGATCCTCTGGACGGCATCGAACTCCCCGCGCCTTTCGTAGCAGGTCTCGAAAGTCCCCTCCTGCGGCCGCCCCGCGCGGAACAGGGCCCCCATAACGTAGAGGCTCACGGAGTCCGAACGGCGCGGGACGCCGGAATCCGAACGGCGAGGGACGCCGGACTCCGGCCTGCCGGGTCCCCCCGCGAGCTCTTCGGCCAGATAGTCCGCGGCCCGGCCGACGAGCCCGTCAGGGACGTCGAAGCCGTCGTCCCGCGCCTCGCGCATGAAATCGAGGACCCAGGCCGTCAGCACGGGCGAGCGGGATTCCCGGCCGCCGTCCGGCCAGGCGTGGAAGCCGCCTCCCAGCTCTCGGGACCCCAGGAGCGCTATCTGCGCCTTCACCCTTGCCTCAAGCTCCTCCCGGCGCGCGTCCTCAAGCGTTCCCGAGAGCTTCCCGAGCCTCAGCCCGTAGAGCGCCCCCGCGGCCTTGGAAGTGCTCTGCTCCAGGCAAAAGTAGGGGTAGTCCGCGAGGGCCCCGAGCGGCGCGTCCAGGGTCCCGGCCACTCCCGGCGAGAAGACCAGCTCCAGGCCCCCGCGGGACGGATCCGCCCCCGCGGGGAGCCCGGCCTCCGGGAGCGAGGATCCCGCGCCCTCCACGGACACGCTCGCGTCCGCGGTCAGCCTGCCCGCCGGGGTCACGGGCACGGCGAAGAGCGATCTGTCGGAGTGGCCGTCCAGGGTGGCGCGGAAGCCCGCCTCAAGGGCGCCCGCCGCGACGGCGCGGGCCCTGAAGGCCACCTCGACGCTCTCGCCCGGATTCAGCGCGAGCGACTTCCGCGTGTCCTCCCGGGCTTCCAGCCCCGCCCCGGGCAGGAACTCCACCGCGAGCTCTGCCCTGGCCGCCGCGCGGCTGGTCACCACCGCCGACGCCTGGAACTCGTCCCCGACGGTCAGGTGGCTCGGGAGCGCCGACCGCAGGACCAGGGCCCGGGTCGCCGTGATCCTGCCCTCCCCGGTGCCGGTCTCGCGGCCCTTGCCGGTCGCGACCGCGAAGATCCTGTAGGAGGTGAAGCCGTCCGGGAGCCTGAAGCTCGCCTCCACCTCGCCGTTTTCGTCCGGCTCGAGGGCCGGGTCGAAGTGCGCGACCGGCCTGAAGTCGCGCCGCAGGCCGCCCGGGACTCCGGAGGAGTCGCCGCCGCCCCCGCCGGGCGTCCCCCCGCCCTTGCCGGACCAGTCCGCCGCGTCCAGGATCACGCCCAGCGAGGAGACCGTCTCCACCCTTAGCGGCAAATCCCGCCACAGGAAGCCCTCTGGGCGGAAGGCGTCGTCGCCGCCTATCTGGATCAGCCCCGCGTCCACCGCCGCCAGGGCCACCTCGCAGCCGGGGAAGGGGTTCCCGGCGGAGTCGGTGACCCTGATCCTGACGGAAACCCGCGCCCCCGGGGCCGCCTCCTCCCTGTCCGGGACGAGCTCCACGTTCAGGCGGTCACGCTCCGGAAGCACCCTCAAGGCCAGGTACCCTCTCCGAAACGCGGGCTTGCCCAGATCCTCCGCGCCGCGACCCGGCGGCGGGGCCGTGCGCCCGCGGACGAGGACGACTGACGCGTAGACCGAAGGCGCGTCGTCGTGGCCGATCGGGATCTCCAGGACCGGCGCGCCCCCGGCCAGATCGAAGACCCGCGCCTCGCGCACCCCGCCGCGCTCGACGGTCAGGAGCCCCGTGCCCGCGGAAAACGGGCTCTGGACCAGGATCCTCGCCACGTCGCCGGGCCTGTATTCCGGGGCGTCCGCCACGAGCTCCGCGGATTCCCCGTCCCTTTCGCGCCAGCCGGCCCCGCCTTCGCCCGCGACCCAGAAATCCAGCGAGGCGGCCGCCGTCCTGCCTTCGGGATCCGTGAGCTCGGCCGTCGCGAAATGCATGCCCGCGCCCTCCGGAACCAGCTCGATCCCGACGGGGGAGTCACCCGCGGTCACGGTCAGCTCGCTAACGAGCCTGTCGTCGAACCCGCCAGCGGCCTCGTAATTGCCGCCGACCGCAAGCCTCCGCGCGGAACTCCAGGCGCGCCTGTACAGCGAGACCTTGACCTCCGTGCCCGGCGCGGGGGTCCCGTCCGGCGCGGAGACCGCGACCTTCAGGGGGAAGGGCTTTCCCGCCTCGGCCAGGAATCCCTCGGCCGAAAGACCCGCGTACAGCCGCGCGGGGTGCGCGAGGAAGCTTCCCGAGGCGGAGACGGCCCGCCCGTCCAGGTCGAAGGCGGTCACGGCCAGAGTGTAGGACCTCGGCACGGGCGCGCCGTCCGCCGGGATCGCCGCCTTGAAGGACGCCGTGCCGTCCGCCGCTATCGTCGCCTTGCCCTCGGCCGCCCTGAGGGACTGGATTCCGCCCTCGTCCCGGCCGCCCTCGTCCCCCTTGGCCAGGGAGGCATACGTGAAGCTCCACTCCGGCCCGTAGCCGGGCGGGCGGTAATCCCAGTCGGGCCGGCGCCTCAGTTCGAACTCCGCCTCCCCGCCGTCCAGCGGGGCCCCGTAGTGGAAGGTCCCCTTCACGCCGAAAGCCGCCGCGTCGCCCGCGTAAAGGTCCGGCATCCCGTCCAGGGCCAGCTCGAAGGCGGGGGTCCTGTAGAAGCGCACGGCGAAGCCGCCCGCGATCGCGAGGTCGGGCACGTTCCAAGCGTGGTACAGCGAGTCGGCCGGGCGCGACTTTTCCGGGGCGAGATCCACCGCGAGCCGCCATTCGCCGTAGGCCGCGTCCTCGGGAATCCCGTAGTCCAACGCGACGGTCCCGTAAGGGCTGACCTCGACCGGGCCGTCGAAGGCCACGGCCCCCCCGGAGTCGAAGATTATGGCCCTCGCCCCGCCCGGGTCCGGCGGAAAGAGGCCGTCCGGGCCCAGGCGGCGGATCACCGCCTTGAGCCTCGCCGTCTCGCCCGGCCGGTAGATCGGCTGGGACGTGACGAGGAAGGAGTCGACCCGGTCGGGGGAGAACGGGCTCACGCGCTCCGCGACGTCCCGGGACGGATAGGAGCCGTAGGACCACGCCGTGCTCCAGAAGACGCGCTCCCCGTCCTTGGACG
This sequence comes from Deltaproteobacteria bacterium, assembly GCA_031263485.1. GTDB lineage: Bacteria > Desulfobacterota > Desulfarculia > Adiutricales > Adiutricaceae > JAIRZX01. Next base: position 12,250 of record JAISFS010000121.1, read on the forward strand.
CCGCGAGGTGCAGCTCGGGGATCCCGAACCCGCGGGCGCCCTTCCCGCAACGGGCCGTGACGTCGCCCGCGAGCCCGGACACGGCCGGAAGCCTCGCCAGCCCGTCCGCGCCGGTCTCGCCCGCCCAGAGCTCCTTGCCCGCGCAGTCCAGCGCCCGGACGGCCGCGCCCGGCACGGGAGAGGCGTCGGAGAGCCTGGTCACCCAGGCTATCGATCCCGAGGAGCCGAGCTTCGCCGTGATCGCGAGATCCGTCACCTGGAAAAGGGAGTAGCCGTCACCCCCGCGGGAGAACGCCAGGACGACGCCCTCCTTCTCCCTGCCGCCCGTGAGCCCGGAAAGGTCCAGGGGCTGCCTGACCCTCCTTTTCGCGCTGTCGCCGACGGGCACGACTTCCTCGGCATACAGGCCAGGCAGCATGCGGTTCGCCACCAGCCAGTCCCTGGCGCCGGCCGGGGCATGCCGGTGGGGGCCGCCCCCGAATCTCATGGGCCAGACGTCCAGCATGCGGGCGGCCTCGGCGTCCGTCATGACCCTCGCGAAGAACTCCGCCTTCGCGAGGTTGCGGATCCAGACGGGCACGATCGGCGGGAAGGCGCTCTCCATGATCCCGCCGGGGCTGTCCTGCCCCGACATCGGGGTCAAGGGGCCCGTCCGGAAGCGGATCACCCTGTCCTCGGCGAGCGTCTGCCCGTAGATGTCCGGAAAGCCTTTCCTGACGGTGATCACGTAATCCGTCTCGCCCAGGAACTCCGTATGCAGGTAGAGCGCGTCCCGGATCGAGTCGTCAAGGGCGATGTCCCGGCCTTCGTCCTCCGGAAAAACCTCGGGGTCCGCATGCGCCTCTCCGTCTGCCGATGAGCCGGGGCCAGGGGACGCGCCGTCGGCTGAAGACGCGCCGGGGCCAGGGGACGCGCCGTCGCCTGAGGACGCGCCGGGGGAAGCCCCGCGCCTGACCCAGCGGTTCCGGAGCTCCGCCACCTCGTAATGCGGCGGGTCCATCTCTATGAAGGCCGCGGCCCGTGACATCATGACGGGATTGCTGAAGCGGAGGACCAGGTACGCGTCCTCCGGCTTCAGGAGCACTCCCGTCGCGTCTGGCCCGGAGCCCCGTATCTCGTCGAAACCGTAGGGCGTCACCTCCAGATCGCCGTAGGTCCCGCCGGCGGCGACCACGAGCTCCTCGCCCAGCGGCGGTCGGCCGGGGGCCCTGGACGCGTCCCCGTCTATGACGAGCGACCAGCTGATCCCCTTGGGGAGAGCCGTCTCGGGCTCGGCCCGGAGACGGTGCGTGGCTTCGGGCCTGTTTCGAAGCCTGGTCCAGCGGGCGGGGATCCGCCCGGGGGCGTCCTCGGGCCCCCAGACGAAGAAACTCTTGCCGTTCACGGAGTCAGGGTACACGGGCCGGCTGAAGCTGGCGCTCACGACGGGCCTGAGCGCCGCCACGGGGTCGTATCCCCCCGCCAGGCGGCTCCACTCGACCTCCAGCCTGGACCTGGGGAGGGTGAAGGCGACCGTCCTCGGCCCGTCCAGCCTGGCGCCGGCAAGGGACGTGACCTCGGGGGAGAGCGTGACCTCGACCTGCAGGTCGACCGTCGCCGGCGTGTCCGCCACGAAGGCCAGGGTGTACTGGTTGATCCAGACGACCTTGCCCGGAAGCGGCGGATCCAGGGTCAGGAGCGACTGGTCCGCCTCGTCGAAGTCGCCCAGCGCGACCATAGGCTGGTTGAACATGACCGCCGCCTGGGTGAAGCGGCTGACCTGTCCCGCTGGTATGAACTGCAGGACTTCCAGAGGCTCGTCCGCTTCCGGGACGGGGGCCGACTGGGCCGCCGCCGCATCCGGATCCGTAGGCGCGGTCCCGGCGGAAGACGCTTCGGAGCCGCAACCGAAGAGGGCGAGGTTCAGGGCCAGGGTGAGGGGAAAGGCAAGGGCCAGGGCGGAAAACGCGCGGGAAGCTGCCGGACGGCCGCCTGGGCGGCGGGGGCTCATGAAAGCCATGTGTCACCTGTAGAGACCGTCTGTACGGCGGCTCCGGCCGCCGCTCCGGCACCGAGATCCGGGAGGATATGGGAGCAGGAGGAAACGGAAAGGATCGCCGACGGAAAGGAACTCGGTCCCGAGTTTCAAGAACCCACGCGCCGCAACGGGGCCTGGCCGACGTTGACGTCCGCGGCATCTGACCGGCGGTAACGGCTACGGCACCTGCTCGGCTGGAGCTGACACGGTACATGACCTGCGGAAGCGGCCGCGGTACCTGGCCGGCGGTAACGGCTACGGCACCTGATCAGCTGGAGCTAATACGGCACCTGACCAGCGGGAGCGACAGCGGTACCTGACCAGCGGGAGCAGCTACGGTACCTGACCAGCGGGAGCGGCTACAGCACCTGATCAGCGGTAACGGATACGGCACCTGATCAGCGGTAACGGTTACTGCACCTGATCAGCTGTAACGGTTACTGCACCTGATCAGCGGTAACGACTGCGGTACCTGACCAGCGGGAGCGACTGCGGCACCTGACCAGCGGGAGCGATTGCGGTACCTGACCAGCGGGAGCGGCTACGGCACCTGACCAGCGGGAGAGACTGCGGTACCTGACCAGCGGGAGAGACTGCGGTACCTGACCAGCGGGAGCGGCTACGGCACCTGATCAGCTGGAGCTGACACGGTACCTGATCAGCTGGAGCTGATACGGTACATGACCGGCGGGAGACGCCGCCCATCGGCGCGAAAACTCCCGCCGTGCCGCCCGGCCGGCCCTCACCTCTCCACGGTGATCCTGAGCCCCGCGCCGCGACCGAAGTTCTCGGGATTGTACATCTCCTCGGCGTAAGGCCCGGGCAAGGCGTAGATCCCCGGGGTCACTGCCCGCGCCAGATACGAGTAGGTGTACACCCCTGGAGCGAGGTCGTCCGCGAAGAGCCTCACCGAGTCGGGGCGGATCTCGGCGTGGTCGTACCAGTTCCACAGGAGGACCCAGGGATCCCGCGACCCGTAGGCGTCTGCGGAAAGCGCCGCCAGGCCGGGGTTCTGGTCCCCGAGGTGGAAGTCCACGGGCTCCAGGCCGGCGGGCACGGGATCCTCCAGGGCAAGGTCGCGGCGGGCGACGTTCGTCATGAGCGTGACGGTGACCTTCACGACCTCGCCCCTGCGGAACTTGGACTCGCCGACGGGCCCCGGCTCGGGGCGCACCCTCCGGAAACTCCGCGTGAGCGTGATCCCCCGCGCGCCCTGGGCCGAGAGATCCGGCTCCAAGGGCGCCCAGGCTAGGCGCCTGAAGGACCACAGCTCTCCCCGGCCCTCGATGTCCCAGGCGGGCGGCGGGCCAGCAAGGAGCTCCGCCGCCGTGACGCCGGCACGGAGCGCGGGGGAACGCGGGCCGTCGAGCCTCCCCTCCATGACGGTCCTGTCGCCCTGGAGTACCTTCACGGCCAGATCGAGGGCAGGGGCGGCGGCCGGGTCGCCGGAACCCGAGCCGGAGGCGGACGGCGCACCGGGCGCGGGCGACACGTCGGCCGAGGGCGACGGCAACGGGGGGCGGGAAGGGACGCTCGCGGCCGCCCTTTCGGCCTCCAGGAAGTTCCACGCGCCGCGGATCACGCTGACGGCCCTGTTGGTGCTCCAGGAACCCGACTTGCCGGGGGACATGTTCCCCAAGACGAGCGCTGGCAGGAGCGCGTGGTGGGGCGCGGCCTCGGAGAGCGCCAGAAGCGCCTGGGCGGAGAGATCGTCGGCGCCGGAGATCCAGAGCCCGCGCTCCTCCCGGCCCCCCGGATCCTTCACCCGCGCGATCGTGCCCGAGAGCTCCAGCTCGGAGGCCACCATGGGGATAAGCTCCATCAGCTGCCCGGTGCGGACGCGCGACGGCGGCAGGGCGTCCGCGGCCCTCAGCAGGAGGATCCTCTGGACGAGGCCTAGCTCTTCGCGTCTGGAGTAGTACGGCTCGAGGGTCCCCTCCAGCGGGCGTCCCGCGCGGAACAGGGCGCCCATGACGTAAAGACTCTCGGTGTCGGACCCGCACAGGCCGCAGTCGTCGGGATTCCGGCGACCCCCGGAGATCTCTTCCGCCAGGTAGTCAACGGACGGCCCCACGAGCCGCTCCGGGACCTCGAAGCCCGTTTCCGCCGCCTCGCGGACGAAATCCAGGATCCAGGCCGTCAGGACCGGCGAGCGGGCGCGCCAGCCGCCCTCCGGCCAGGAGGAGTAGCCGCCGCCGAGCGAGCGGGACGCAAGGAGCGCTATCTGCTCCCGCACGCGGCCCTCGAGTTCCGAGCGGCGGTCGTCCGCCGTCGTTCCCGCATATGCCCCGAGCCTCAGCTCGTAGAGGGCGCCAGCGGCCCTGGAAGTGCTCTGCTCCAGGCAGTCGTAGGGGTAGTCCTCAAGGGCCCCGAGCGGCGCGTCGAGGGCCCCGGCCACGCCCGGAGAGAAGACGAGCTCCAGGCCGCCCCGGGACGGGTCGGCCCCCTCCGGGAGCCTCGTCTCGGGAATCGCGGAACCCGCACCCTCCACGGACACGCTCGCGTCCGCGGTCAGCCGGCCGGCCGGGGATACGGGCACGGCGAAGAGCGATCTGTCCGACGCGCCCGCCAGGGTCGCGTCGAAGCCAGCCTCGAGGGTCCCCGCCGCCGAGGCGCGGGCCCTGAAGGCCACCTCGACGCTCTCGCCCGGCCTTAGCGCGAGCGACTTCCTGGATTCCTCCAGCAGTTCCAGCCCGGCCCGGGGAAGGATCTCCACGGTGAGCTCGGCCTCCTCTGACGCCCGGCTGGTCACGACCGCCCCGGCCTGGAACTCGTCCCCCGCAGTCAGGTGGTTCGGGAGCGCCGACCGCAGGACCAGGGTCTGGGTCGCCATGATCCCGGCCTCCCCCGTGCCGGCCTCGCGGCCCTTGCCGACGGCTACCGCGAAGACCCTGTACGAGGTGAGGCCGTCCGGGAGCCTGAAGCTCACCGTCGCCTCGCCGTTTTCGTCCAGCGCGACCGCCGGGTCGAAGTGCGCGACCGGCCTGAAGTCGCGCCGCACGCCGTTATCCGGGCCCGGCCCGTAGCCGCCGCCCCCGCCGGGCTCGCCCAGGCCCTTCCCGGACCAGTCGTAGGCCTCCAGGACGTGCGCGAGCGACGAGGCGGTCTGCACCCTGAGCGGCAAATCCCGCCACAGGAGCGCCTCGGGGCGGAAGGCCCCGTCCCCGCCTATCTGGACGAGCCCGGCGTCCACCGCCGCCAGGGCCACCTCGCAGTCCGGAAAGGGGTTCCCGGCGGAGTCGGTCACCCTGACCTTGACGGAAACCGGCGCCCCGGGCTCCGCCGCCTCCCGGTCGGGGGCCACCTCGACATTCAGGCGTTCGCGGCCGGAGGCCACCTTGAGCGTCAGGTACCCTCTCCGGAACGCCGGCTTGCCCGGATCGCCCCCGCCCCTGAGCGGCGGCGGGGCCGTGCGGCCCCGCGCGAGAACGACCGAGACGTAGATCGAGGGCGCGTCCCCCTCGCCTATCGGGATCTCCAATACCGGGGCGCCTCCGTCCAGCCCGAAGACACGCGCCTCGCCCACCCCGCCGCGCTCCACGGTCAGTAGCCCCGTGCCCGCGGAAAACGGGCTCTGGACCAGGATCCTCGCCACGTCGCCGGGCGCGTACTCCTTCGCGTCCGCCGCGAGCTCCAGCGACTCGTCGTCCTGCGAGCGCCACCCGGCCCCTTCGCCCGCGACCCCTCCGCCCGTTGCCCAGAAGTCCAGCGAGGCGAGCGCCTTTCGGCCTTCGGGATCCGTGACCTCGGCCACCGCGAAATGCGCGCCTGCGGCCCGGGGCGTCACCTCGAGTTCCAGGGGCCCTTCCCCGCTCGTCAAGGCCAGTTCCGAGACGAGCGCGTCGAAGGACTCGCGCACTACGGCGTAGTGCCCGCCGGGCGCGAGCCTCCTGGCGGAGGACCAGGCGCGCCTGTAGAGCGAGACCTTGACCGCCGTGCCGGGCGCGGCCGCCCCGTCGGGCGCGGCGACCGCCACCTTCAGGGGGAACGGTTTGCCCGCCTCGGCCAGGAAGCCTTTCGCCGAAAGGCCCGCGTACAGCCGCGCGGGGTGCGCGAGGAAACTCCCCGAGGCGCCGACGGCGCGCCCGTCGCGATCCAGGGCGGTCACGGCCAGCGTATAGGCCCTGGGGACCGGGGGCCCGTCCGCGGGGATGACCGTCTCGAAGGACGCCGTGCCGTCGGGCGCTATCGGCGCCCTGCCGGCGGCGGCCGTGCCCGGCGGGTCGGCGTCGGCTTCCCAGCCGCCCTCCCCGTCCCTCTCCAGGGCGGCGCGGGCCGTGAAGCTCCATTCCGGCCCGTAGCCCTGCGGGCGGTAGTCCCACTCGGGCCGGCGGCTCAGGTCGAACTCGGCCTCGCCCCCGTCCAGCGCGGCCCCGTAGTGGAAGGTCCCCTTAGCGGTAAAGCGCGCCGTCTCGCCGGCCAGGCGGTCGGGCGTCCCGCCCAGGTCCAGCTCGAAGGCAGGTGGCCTGTAGAAGCGCACGCTGAAGCCGCCGGCCGCGGCGTGGTCGGTCCCCCTCCAGCTCCTGGCCAGGCCGTCGGGATCCCGCCCCTTTTCGGGGGCCAGATCCACCGTGAGACGCCATTCTCCGTATGCCGCGTCCTCCGGTATGGGGTAATCCAGCGAGACGGTCCCGTAAGGGCTTACCTCGACCGGGCCGTCGAAGGCCGCGGTCCCCCTCGGATCATGGATTATCGCCCTCGCGGGGCCCGGTTCCGGCGAAAAAAGGCCTTCCCCGCCGAAGCGGCGGATCACCGCCTTGAGCCTCGCCGTCTCGCCCGGCTTGTAGACGGGCTGGGACGTCAGGAGGAACGACTCCACCCAGTCGGGGCAGGACGGGATCATGGAATCCCTTATGCCCAGACCGTAGGCGTCGAAATCCCCGGCCCACCCCAGGCTCCAGAACACGCGCTCTCCGTCCCGTGATGCCGTGAAGTGAAGCGGGGTGGCCCAGTAGGCGCCCTTCCCGCAGCCGTCCCCGACCTTGCCCGCGAGCTCGAGCCCGCCCGGAAGCCTCGCCAGCCCGTCCTCGCCGGTCTCGCCCGCCCAGAGCTCCCTGCCCCTGCAGTCCAGCGCCCGGACCGCCGCGCCCGGCACGGGCGAGGCGTCCAAGAGCCGGGTCACCCAGGCGAGGGATCCCGAGGAGCCGACCTTGACCGTGAGCGCGAGATCCGTCACCTGGTAAAGGGAGAAGGAATCCCCGTCCCGCGATCCCGCGAGCAGCACGCCGTCCTTCGCCTTCGCGCCCGCGAGATCCGAAAGGTCCAGGGGCTGGATGATCATGGCCTTCGCGCTGTCGCCGGAGGGCGCCACGTCCGCCGTGAAGAGCCCGGGGCCGCGCCGGATGGCTTTACCCAGCCACGCCTTGGCGTCTTCCGTGAGCCGTTCCGAAGAATAGGGCCCATGCCCGAATTCCGCGTTCCATACGTCCAGCATGCCGGCCGTCTCGGCGTCCGTCATGACCCTCGCGAAGAAGCCGGCCTTAGGCAGGTTGCGGATCCAGACGGGCACCAGCGGCGGCAGGGCGCTCTCCAGGATCCCCCCGGGGCTGTCCAGCCCCGAATCCGGGGCGAAGGGGCCCGTGCGGAAGCGGATCACCCTGTCCTCGGCCAGCGTCTGCCCGTAGACGTCGGGCATGCCTTTCCGGAACGTGATCACGTAATCCGTCTCGGCCAGGAAGCCTTTCCACAGGGAGATCCCGTTCAGGGCAAATTCGCCGTCCTCATCTTCCGCGGGACCGTCGTCCGCGGCGGAAGCCGCGCCGACTGCGGGGGCTTCTGGCTCGGCGGAAGCCGCGCCGGCCGCAGTGGCTTCGGAATCAACGGAAGCCGCGCCGTCTGCGGGGGCTTCAGGCTCGGCGGAAGCCGCGCCGTCTGCGGGCGCTTCGTCCGCGGCGGAAGCCGCGCCGTCTGCGGGCGCTCCGGGCTCGGCGGAAGCCTCGCCGTCTGCGGGGGCTTCGGAATCGACGGAAGCCGCGCCGGCCGCGGGCGCTTCGGAATCGACGGAAGCCGCGCCGGCCGCAGGCGCTTCGGAATCAATGGAAGCCGCGCCGGCCGCGCCGCCAGGGGAGGCGTCCGACTTGACCCAGCGATTCAGGAGTTCTGCCATCCTGGGATGCCGCGGTTCCATCTCGATGAAGGCCGCCGCCCGGGACATCATGACCGGATTGCTGAAGCTGAGCCTAAGTTCAGCCTGTTCCGGCTGCAGGAGCACTCCGATCCCGTCGGGCCCGTCGCCTTCGGTCTCGTCGAAACCGGAAGGCGACACCGTGAGATCGCCGTACGTTTCGCCGCTGGCGGCCACGAAGTCCGCGCCCAGAGGCGGGAGACCCGGCGCCGCGGACGCGCCCTCGACTATCACGAGCGCCCATTTGACCGCCCTGGGGAACTCCCCCGCCGGCTCCGCCCGGAGATGGCGGACGGCAGGGGCCCCGCCGGAAAGGCGGAGCCAGCGGGCGGGAATCCTCTCGGGGGCGTCCTCCGGCCCCCAGACGAAGAAGCTCATGCCGTTTATGGAGTCCGGGTCCACCGGCTGGTTGAAGTTCACGCTCACGACCGGCTTCAGCGCCGTCTCGGGATAGTCGCCGGAGACGACGAGGCTCCAGTCGACGGCCAGCGCGGGGAGCGTGAAGGAGGTCTCCCGGGGCCCGTCCAGCCTGGTGCCGGAAAGGGACGTGACCTCGGGCGAAAGCCTCGCCTTTACCGTGAGCGTCCCCAGCGCCGGGGCATCGGGCACGAAAGCGAGCGTGTACTGGTTGATCCAGGCCACCTTGCCCGGGAGCGGAGGGTCCAGGGTCAAGAGCGACTGATCCGCCCTGTCCAAGTCCCCCAGCGCGACCATCGGCTGGTTGAACATGACCGCCGCCTGCGTGAAGCTCTTCACCGGCCCGCTGGGGATGAACTGCAGGACTTCCAGGGGCTCGCCCGCCTGGATTGGGGCCGACTGGGCCGCCGCCGCCTCCGGATCGGAGGGGGCTGGACCGGAGGCCCCGGCGGTCTCGGCGGCTCCGGCTGACCCGGAGGCCTCTGCGCCTTCGGATGACCCGGAGCCCCCGGCGCCTCCGCCACCGTCGCCCCCCGGAGCCCGCGCCGCGTCCGGGAGCGATCCGGCGGACGGGGCGGCCCCCTCGCCGGAAGGCCCTCGCGTGTCGCAACCCGCGAAGGCGAGGGCGACGGCAAAGGCAATCCCAAGGGCGGGAAGCGCGAGGGAGTGCGCCGTAACGCGGCTTGGTAGGCGTAGGCCGCGGTTTTTGTAGGCCATGAGTCACCTGTCGGGGACGCCGGCATGCCGGAACTGGCCGACGCTCCGGCGCCGGGATTCGAACGGCTACGGGAATTTAAAGGGGAAGAGGCCTATCGGCATCGAGTGGGGGGGACCTGCAACGGATTCCAAAGCGATGTCAACGACCTTGGAGTTGCGGCGTCAGGCAAACAATTGATATCACTGACAAAAATTACAGGAAGACTGCCGGCTTCTACCTTAACGGGTGGTGGGACCTGCAACGGATTCCAAAGCGATGTCAACGACCTTGGAGTTGCGGCGTCAGACAAACAATTGATATCACTGACAAAAATTACAGGGGGAGACTGCCGGCTTCTACCTTAACGGGTGGGGGGGCCTGCAACGGATTCCAAGCGATATCAACGACCGTGGAGGTGCGGAGTCAGGCAAGCAATTGACATCACTGATAAAAATAACAGGGAGACCGTCGGCTTCTACCTTACCGGGTGGGGGGACCTGCAACGGATTCCAAGCGATATCAACGAGCTTGGAGTTGCGGCGCCAGGCAAACAATTGACATCACTGACAAAAATAACAGGGAGACCGTCGGCTTCTACCTTAACGGGTGGGGGGACCTGCAACGGATTCCAAGCGATTTCAACGACCTTGGAGTTGCGGCGCCAGGCAAGCAATTGACATCACTGACAAAAACAACAGGAAGACCGTCGGCTTCTACCTTAAGTCGTTGACATTGGATTCCGAAGCAATGTCAGCGACTTGAGGCAGAAAACCAAGCGCACGGACAGTTTATATTAGTGATATCAGCAGTTTACCAAACCTTACCATGCGCTGTAGCCCTTAAGTCTTCGGCATCGAATTCCTAAGCAATGTCAACAACTTAAGAGGAGCGGCGTCTGGCAAGCAACTGATATCATTGATGAAAATTTCTGAGAAACGGTCGGTTTCTGCCTTAAGTCGTTGGCATCGAATTCCTAAGTCCGGAAACGGACGGTCGGGCCTTGACGGGCAGGCGCCGACTCACTGACGGCGGGACCCTTATGATCGGCGGGGTCGGCGGCCAATGATGACGTCCGCGGAAAAACCCCTTCCAGGCTTGACGAGAGGCGCATGGGCACATGCCGGCCGGTCGGGCCGGGGGTTTTTGTCGGGCAGGGCGAAATATCGGCTCAACGGCCGATACGGATGCGCCGGGGAGATTTTTCGGAACGGGGACGTCCGTTGCCGCAGCAAGGTCGGATTCACGCTCTTTCCGCGCATGCCTCAAATGGCGATCGGCGCGGAACCCCGGGCGGGGGGGGACTTCAGGCGCCTGGCGAGCAGGCGCGGCCCCCCCCCGCGCCGTGCCGCGCGGTCGGTCCTCCTACTTCTCCACGGTGATCCTGAGCCCGGCGCCGCGGCCGAAGTTTTCGGGATTGTACATCTCCTCGGCATACGGACCCGGCAGGGTATAGGTCCCGGGAGTCACCGGCCGCGCCAGGTACGAGTAGGTGTACACGCCCGGGTCGAGCGAGTCCGCGAACAGCCGGATCGAGTCGGGGCGGATCTCCTCGTGGTCGTACCACCTCCAGAAGTAAACCCAGGGATCCCGCGTCTCGCGGTCGTCCGCGGAAAGCGCCGCCGCCAGGTTGGGGTTCTGGTCCCTGAGGTGGAAGTCCACGGGCTCAAGGCCGGCCGGAACCGGATCCTCCAGGGCCAGGTTGTAGCGGCGGACGTTCGTCATGAGCGTGACCGTGACCTTCACGACCTCGCCCCTGCGGAACGTGGACTCGCCGGCGGGTCCCGGCTCGGGACGCACCCTCTGGAAGTTCCGCGTGAGCGTGAGCCCCCGTATCCCCTGCGCCGAGAGATCCGGTTCCTTGGGCGCCCAGCTCAGGCGCCTGAAGGACCAAAGCTTGCCCCGGCCCTCGATGTCCCAGGCGGGCGGCGGGCCCGCCAGGAGCTCGGCCGCCGTGAGCGCGGCCCTGAGCTCGGGGGAGCGCGGGCCGTCGAGCCTCCCCTCCATGACGGTCCTTTCGCCCTGGAGGACCTTGACGGCCAGATCCAGCTCCGGGGCGTCCGGCGCGCCCCGCTCCCCGACGGCCCCGTCTCCCGCGGCGGACGAGAGCCCGGCCGGGACGCCCGCGGCCTCCCGCTCGGCCTCCAGGTAGTTCCACACGCCGCGGAGCACGCTGACGGCCCGGTTGGTGCTCCAGCTGCTGCCCTTTCCGGGGGACACGTTCCCCAGGACGAGCGCGGGCAGGAGATCGTGGCGCGGCGCCGCCCCGGAGAGGGCCAGAAGCGCCTGGGCGGAGAGGTCGTCGCTGCCGGAAATCCACAGGCGGTACTCCTCCCGACCGGAAGGATCCTTTATCCGCGCCGTGGCGCCCGAGATCTCCAGCTCCGAGGCCACCATGGGGACGAGCGCCGCCAGCTGCTCGGCGCGGACGCGCGATTGCGGAATGGCGTCCGCGGCCCTCAGAAGGTAGATCCGCTGGACCAGGTTGAGGCCCTCGCGTCTCAAATAATAGGGCTCCATGGTGCCTTCAAGCGGCCGGCCCGCGCGGAACATGGCGCCCATGACATAGAGCCTCAGGGAGTCGTCGCCGCACAGGATGCAGGTCCCCGGCTCGCCGGGCGCCTTCCCCAGCTCCGAGGCCAGATATTCCGCGGACTGGGCGATGAGCCCGTCCGGGACGCCGAAGCCGTCGTCCCGCGCCTCGAGCATGAAATCCAGGACCCAGGCGGTCAGCACGGGCGACCGGGAGTTCCAGCCGCCGCTCGGCCAGGCGTAGAAGCCGCCCTCGAGCGATCTGGACTCCAGGAGCGCGATCTGCGCCTTCACCTGTCCCTCCAGCTCGGCGCGGCGCCCGTCCTCAAGCGTTCCCGCGTACTTCCCGAGCCTCAGGGCGTAGAGCGCCCCCGCGGCCTTGGATGTGCTCTGTTCCAGGCAGTCGAAGGGGTAGTCCTCCAGGACCTTCAGGGGCGCGTCCAGGGTCCCGGCCACGCCGGGCGAGAAGACCAGATCCAGCCCCCCTCGGGACGGGTCCGCCCCCTCGGGGAGCCGGGCCTCGGGGAGCGCGGAGCCCGCGCCCTCGATGGAGACGCTCGCGTCCACGGTCTCCCTGCCCGCGACGGTCACCGGCACGCTGAAGAGCGATCTGTCCGACGCGCCGTCGAGGGCCGCGTCGAAGCCCGCCTGAAGGGTCCCCGCCTCGGCGGCGCGGGCCCTGAAGGCCACCTCGACGCTCTCCCCCGGCTTCAGGTCTAGCGACTTCCTGGGGTCCTCCAGCACTTCCAGGCCGGCCTCGGGAAGGATCTCGACCGTGAGCCGGGCCTCCTCGGCCGCGCGGCTGGTCACCACCGCCGAGGCCTGGAACTCGTCCCCGACGGTCAGGTGGTTGGGGAGCGCCGACCGCAGGACCAGGGTCTGGGTCACCGTGATCCTGCCCTCCCCGGTGCCGGCCTCGCGGCCCTTGCCGGTCGCGACCGCGAAGATCCTGAAGGAGGTGAGGTTGTCCGGGAGCCTGAAGCTCACAGTAGCCTCGCCGTTCGCGTCCAGCGCGACCGCCGGATCGAAGTGGGCGACCGGCCTGAAGTCGCGCCGCACGTCGCCCTGCCCGCCCGGCTCGTAGCCGCCGCCCCCGGCAGTGGTCCCGCCCCCCTTCTCGGACCAGTCGGTCACGGGAAGGACCTGGGCCAGCGAGGAGACCGTCTGCACCCTCAGCGGCAGATCCTGGCTCAGGAAGGACTCGGGGCGGAAGGCCGAGTCCCCCCCTATCTGGATGAGCCCCGCGTCGACCGCCGCCAGGGCCACCTCGCAGCCGGGGTAGGGGTTCCCGGCGTGGTCCGTCACCCTGATCTTGACCGACGCCTGCGCCCCGGGGGAGGTCTCCTCCCTGTCGGGGGTGACCTCCACCTTCAGGCGGTCGCGTTCCGTGAGCACTTTCAGGGTCACGTACCCCCTCCGGAACGAGGGCTTGCCCAGATCCTCCCCCCGGGCCGGCGGGGGGGCGGTGCGGCCGCGAACGAGAAGCACGGAGGCGTAGACCGAAGGCGCGTCTTCCTCCCCTATCGGGATCTCGAGTACCGGGGCGCCCCCCGCCAGATCGAAGACCCTGGCCTCGCTCACCCCCCCGCGCTCGACGGTGAGGAGCCCCGTGCCCGCCGCGAACGGGCTCTGGACCAGGATCCTAGCCACGTCGCCGGGCCTGTAGAGTTTCGCGTCCGCCACGAGCTCCAGCGATTCCTCGTCCCGCGTCCGCCAGCCCGCCCCGCCTTCGCCGATGACCCAGACGTCCAGCGAGGCGAGCGCCTTCCTGCCTTCTGGATCCGCGAGCTCGGCCGTCGCGAAATGCGAGCCCGCCGCCTCGGGGATCAGCTCGATCCCGACGGGCTCGTCGCCCGCGGTCACGGTCCGCTCGGAAACGAGCCTGTCGCTGAACTCGCTCACGTAGGCGTAATAGCCTCCTGGCGTGAGCCTCCGCGCGTAGGTCCAGGTGCGCCTGTACAGCGAGACCTTGACCTCCGTGCCCGGCGCGGCGGTCCCGTCCGGCGCGACAGCCGCGACCTTCAGGGCTAACGGCTTCCCCGCCTCCCCCAGGAAGCCGTCGGCCGCGAGCCCCGCGTACAGCCGCGCGGGATGCGCCGTGAAGCCGCCCGTGGCGGCGACGGCCCGCCCGTCGCGATCCAGGGCGGTCACCGCCAGCGTGTAGGACCTGGGCACCGGGGGGCCGTCCGTCGGGATCGCCGCCTCGAAGGACGCCGTGCCGTCGGGAGCTATCTGGACCTTGCCGTCGGCGACCGTGCCCGGCGGGTCGGCATCCTCCGCCCAGCCGCCCTCATCGTCCTTGGTCAGGGCGGTGCGCGCCGTGAAGCTCCACTCCGGCCCGAATCCGGGCGGGAGGTATCCCCAGTCGGGCCGGCGGCTAAGCTCGAACTCCGCCTCGCCCCCGTCCAGCGCCGCCCCGTAGTGATATGTCCCCTTCACCCTGAAGCTCGCCCTGTCGCCGGCGAAGCGGTCGGGCATCCCGTCCAGGGCCAGCTCGAAGGCCGGGGCCCTGTAGAAGCGCACGCTGAAGCTGCCCGCCGTAGTGACGTCGGGCTCCTTCCAGCTCCAGGCCAGCGAGTCGGCGTCCCGCTTCCTCTCCGGCGCCAGATCCACCGTGAGCTGCCAGTCGCCGTAGGGCGCGTCGGAGGGGATCGGAAAATCCAGGGATACCGTCCCGTATGGGCCCACCTCGACCGGGCCGTCGAATGCCAGGTCTCCTCTCGAATCGCGGATTAAAGCCCTCGCCGCGCCCTGGTCCGGAAGGTATAGCCCCTCCCCGCCGAAGCGGCGGATCACCGCCTTGAGCCTCGCCGTCTCGCCCGGCTTGTAGATGGGCTGGGAAGTGACGAGGAATGAGTCCACCCAGTCCGGGTAGAGCGGGTTCAGGAAATCGTCCACGCCCAGGAAATAGGGGTGGAAGCCCTGGAGCCATTCCATGCTCCAGAAGACGCGCTCGCCGTCCTTGGAGGCCGTGAAGTGCAGGGCGGGGCTCTCGTGGGAGCCTCCCGACCGGCACCCGGCCGAGGCGCCCTCCGCGAGCTCGCGGCCTCCCGGAAGCCTCGCCAGCCCGTCCCCGCCGGTCTCGCCCGTCCAGATTTCCCTGCCCGAGCAGTCCAGCACGGCGACCGCCGCGCCGGGCACGGGCTCGCCGTCGGAAAGACGTGTCACCCAGGCTATCGATCCCGACCCGCCGATCTTGGCCGTCATCGCGAGATCCGTCACCTGAAAGAGCGAGTAGCCTTCCCGGCTCTGCGGACCGGCCAGCTGCGGGCCAGCCAGGATCACGCCGTCCCTCTCCGTGCCGGCCGTGAGCTCGGACAGGTTCAGGGGCTGGGTGACCCTCCCCTTCGAGCTGTCGCCGGCGGGCGTGACGACCGCCGTATGGTACCCCGGGCCGGGCCGTCGGGCGGCGTTCAGCCAGTCCCGGGCGCCCTCCGGGACCCAGGTGTGGGGGCCGGCCCCGAAATCTATGTTCCACGCGGTCAGCATGGCGGCCGTCTCGGAGTCCGTCATGACCCGCGCGAAGAACCGGGTCCCGGGCAGGTTGCGGAACCAGACGGGCACGACCGGCGGGAACGCGCTCTCCATGATCCCTCCGGGGCTTTCCAGCCCCGATTCCGGGGTGAAGGGCCCCGTCCTGAAACGGATCACCTCGTCCTCGGCGAGGGTCTGCCCGTAGACGTCGGGCATGCCCTTCCGGAAGGTGATGGCGTATTCCGTCTCCGCCAGAAAGTCGGACCACATGTAGAGACCCCTCCGGACGGACTCGTCGTCTTCGGCGGTCGCGGCGGCCGGGTCGGGGGAAGCGCCGGAGTCACGGGAAGCGGCGCCGGAGGACGCCGCGCCCGCCGAGGAATCCGCGCCGCCGTCCGGAGCTTCGCCCGCCGAAGGCCCTGCGGGGTCGGGGGAAGCCCCGCGCTTGCGCCAGCGATCCAGGAGTTCCGCGACCTCGGGATGCGGCGGCGTCATCTCGATGAAAGCCGCGGCCCGGGACATGCGGACGGGATTGCTGAATTGGACGGCGAAGGTCGCCCTTTCCGGCTTAAGCAACACCCCCATCGCGCCGGCGCCGTCGCCGACGGATCCGTCGAACCCGGAATGCGTCACCCTGAGTTCGCGGTACGTCATGCCTTCTTCGGCTACGAAATCCTCCCCCAGCGGCGGGAACCCCGGGGCCACGGAAGCGTCCTTGCCTATGACGAGCCTCCAGTCGACCGCCTTGGGAAGATCGGACTCCGGCGCCGCCTGGAGATAGCGCATGTCCGTCACGCCCCTGTCGGGCGGGCTGGCCCAGCGGGCCGGGATCCTCTCCCGGGCGTCGTCGGGCCCCCAGACGAAGTGGCTCTTGCCGTTTACGGAATCCGGGTCCACCGGCTGGTTGAAGTTGACGTTCACCACGGGCCTGAGCGCCTCCCCGGGGGAGTCGTTCGAAACCTGGTGGCTCCAGTCGACGGCGAGGGCCGGGAGCGTGAACGAGGCCGTCCGGGGCCCGTCCAGCCTGGCGCCCGAAAGGGAGGCGACCTCCGGGGAGAGCGTGACGTCCACTTTCAGGGTTCCCAGCGCCGGCTTGTCCGCCACGTAGGCGAGGGTGTACTGGTTGATCCAGGCGACCTTGCCCGGAAGCGGCGGGTCCAGGGTCAGGAGCGACTGGTCCGCCTTGTCGAAGTCACCCAGCGCGACCATCGGCTGGTTGAACATGACCGCCGCCTGCGTGAAGCTCCTCACCGGCCCCTCGGGGATGAACTGGAGGACTTCCAGTGGCTCGTCCGCGTCCGGGACGGGGGCCGACTGGGCAGCCGCGGCGTCGTGACCGGAGGACGCGGATCCGGGGACTCCGGCGGCCGCATCGCCGTCCCCTGCGGCCCGCGCGCCGTCCGAGGGCGATCCGGCGGACGGGGCCGCCCCCCCGCCGGAGGGCCCTCCGGAATCGCATCCCGCGAACGCGAGCGGGAGGGCGAAGGCCAGGGCGAGGAAAATGGCGGGGCAGGCGCGCGAGGGCGCCGGGACGAAGCCTGGACGGCCGGAGGTGCTGGAAGGCATGTGTCACCTGTTGGGGTTGCCGACGCGGCGGCACTGGCCGCCGCTCCGGCGTCGGGATTCGGGTTCGGCGACGGGGGTTGGGAGACATGGCCGAACGTTGTCGCGATAGTCAACTTAGCTCCTGAATTCTATATTTTCCGAAAGGGGGGATCAAGCCGAACGTGGGCATGGAAATGGGCCGCCAGCGACCGAAGGGAGATGTCCGTGAACGGGAATGCCCCAGGCGTTGACGCTGACGCTGACGTGACAGGCGAGCCGAAACGCGTGAGGATTAAAAGTCAGATGCGAATATTGCGGACGGCTCCCGCCGCGTGGCTCAGGCGGGCGCCCGCCGACAGGGAGGGAACGCGTGAAGGTCGCGCCACTCAGGCGGAGTGGACTCCGCAAACGGCGAAATGCTTTTCGGGGAAGCGCCCCTGGAGGGAGCCGGGGGTTTCCCCATGCCGGACACGGCAACCGGAAACGCTTACCGCGACGCCTTTGAGCCGCAGTCGGTTCCCTTTTTTCCTGCGTTTGCCGCGCATGCCCCGCATGCCTCTTGACGCGGGAACTCCGTCAATATGACCGTCAAGGTTCAGTCAAGATTTCCTCGGCCAAAGCGAATCGATGCCGGGATCGCCTGACATGTCGACGACGAGATCGTTTGGGGCGCACGATTTGCCTTGCATTTCCGGAGTTTCCGGTCTGACGGGGGCTTCAAAGAAATAATGCCGCCGCTATAAGCCCGCTATTGATTCACGATGAATTGCCTCCGATGGGACGGCGGATACCGAAACGGGTGACCGGGCAACAGCCCGGGTTTAGGTGACGTGAAGGTTTCGTCACGTCTTCAGCCTTCCATAATCCAAATATTCCATCGCATAAACCCTCCCCCTCGACAGAGAAGCAGGAAGCCATGCGGCCATCGCATCAGCACCCTAGCGCTTAAGCTCCAACCCCCCGTACATTTACGCACATCTTACCCGGACACTCTGCCCAAAACGGCTGCCATGAGGTTAGGAGGGTAGTTTTCCAACGGAATCTGCCAAAGACAAGGTTACGCAGCCTGCCTAGCGTTCGCGCTTCCACTGAGAGCCATCGTCAGCCTCCCCGGCGGCAATAGCCGGAAACAAGAGCCCCGACAACCTCAGTCACATATTGTTGCCGTCATTAAAGTGGCGCGGCACACACGTTTATGGTAAATTGTCAGAGTCTGGACGCCGCTGTTGTCCCAAGATGGACCCTGACCAGGAATACGACTCCTGGACGGTCGCGGATCGTAAGCGGTCCGCCAGGCACGCTTCCCGCGACGGCATTCGCGGCATTTCCTGCACCGAGTCACTGGCCAGCTCGGCCTTTTCGGAGAGGCCTCCGCCATCCCGGCCAAGCGGTTTTTCCAGGCAACACCTCCCCGTCCTAACCTCGGCTGTAACATTGATTTGGCCGTAGGGAATCAAGAGTGCAACATCTGCCAATCAACACGGTGTTTTGTGGCATGATATTTGCATTCTCTTTATTCATTCGTGATATTTCTGTTAGATCCCCAGCGCCGTTCGCTTGCTTTTGCATGACAGGATTACGGCTTGACTCCGTGCATCCTCAAGGAAGCCTCATTATTTGCCTGAAAACGCAATCATGTCGAAAGAATTATAATTCAGTTAAGTTTCGCCCTAAGGTATGAGGCATCACGATTCCGCGACAGGCCCCCAGAAAGAAACCTGACTCATATGGTCCTGAGAACTTGATGAATCAAGGAGGGGACATGTCAAAACGGAAAACACAGGAGAGTGTGTTGAAAAAATTGCCGCTTACCGATGAGTCTTTCAGGGAAATTATACAAGGGAACTATCTTTACGCCGACAAGACCAAGTATATCCACACGATGATCGGAAAATACAAATGCTGTTTCCTTTCCCGACCCAGAAGATTCGGAAAGACGCTTCTTCTCAAGACAGTCGAAGAGTTGTTCAGGGGCAACAGGGAGCTTTTCAAGGGCCTGTGGATCGGCTCAAAAAGCGACTACGCGTTCGACATCCACCCGGTCCTGAGATTCAATATGGCATATGCCGAAATATATTCCGGCAACGACCTTGTCGACAGGATCAAACGCGAATTGAGCAAGGCGGCCAAGCTTGAAGGGGTGACGATATCAGCCAATTCATTCGACGAGATGTTATACGAGCTTCTGTATGGCCTGCACAAAATGCACGGAGTCGGCTCAGTCGTGCTGATCGACGAGTATGACGCGCCCGTGACGAGGCATATATCCGACATGCGCCTCGCCTCGGCTTGCCGAGATGTCCTGCACGACTTCTACACGGCCCTCAAAACCAATATCGACTACATTAGATTCTCCCTCGTCACCGGCATCACCAGGTTCGCCATGACTTCCATGGACTCCGGTCCGAACAATTTCAAGGACATATCGCTTTTGCCCGAATTCGCCGGTATCTGCGGTTTCACCACCGGGGATTTGGAACTCCTTTTCAAAGACAGGTTCAAAGAGACTCTCGACAGCCTGAAACTTAACAGGGAAATCGCTTGGAACGCCAAATCGGAAGGTCTGAAGGCAAAAATTCTGCAATGGTACGACGGGTACAACTGGCTCGGAAAAAAACACGTTCTTAATCCATATTCGATACTCAATTTTTTCGATGAAAAACAATTCGCCTCATATTGGCCCTTGTCCGGACAGCCGTCCCACCTCTCGGCTCTTGTGAAGGCAAATCCGCTTGAGTACATCCAGCCCAGACTGATCAGCTATACCGCCAAGGAAATCCGGAAATCAGAACTCGCAACGCTCAAGGCGGTCCCGGTTTTGTTTCACAGCGGATATTTGACAATAGACAGCGTAGCCTTCGAAAAGGCCGGCTCCAAAGAAAACGCTACCCCCGAAAAGAAATACACGTTCAGAATTCCAAACGCGGAAGTCGATCAAGATTTCGTGGCGATGTTTTTCAAGGATGCTTTCGAGCCCGACTACGAATATTTAAGCGACCTGACGGACAACCTTCCCAACGCCCTGTTGGATAAGGACCACATCGAAGTTGTCAGGCTTTTCCACAACCTCCTTTCTTCTATCTCGTCCGAACAGCATGCGGCATCAGAACAACTTTACCATGCCGTACTCCATGGCTCTTTGCTCGCCGCCGGGTTCGAGGTGCAGAGTCAAGGGTCGGGCGCTCGCGGCAGATCAGATATAGCATTGTCTCTCAACGACAAGATTCGCGTCGTGATGGAGTTGAAGTACTGTAACCGGAACATGTCGACCGGCAAACTCGCGAAAACCGGCACGAGCCGCGCCGAAAAGGAACGCGCCGAGAAGTCGCTCTCGGACAGGCAACTTTCAGCCGCTCTGAATAAAGGCGAGAAGGCGATTAGGGAAAAAGACTACGCGGCTCCCTACAGAGCCGCGCGTTGCGAGGTGATTTGTCTGGCATTAGCGATCCGCGGACGCGATGAGGTGGCGGCACGCTTCATTGAACCATAGATTACCCTCATGCCTCAGGGCCGTCGCTTGTTATCCCGTAACGGAATGTTCAGTTTCCGAGTTCAAAACGACAGCTTTCGGAAACAATGATCCTAAATTCCCGGGGATAATTCTTACCACAAGTCGTCAAAAATTCGCATTTTTTAACATGTAGTGCTTAACTCAATTGTACTATCAGATATATTTTACTTGCAATATACCGTACAATATTTTATGATGGGTAAGAAAGTAAGTTTATTACCACACCATCTTTGTCACCAGGAAATTATAA
>JAISFS010000203.1 GCA_031263485.1 Deltaproteobacteria bacterium
GGCCCCGGAGGTGCCCTTGTCGGCCGGCCCCCGGAGGTGCCCTTGTCGGCCGGCCCCCGGAGGTGCCCTTGTCGGCCGGCCCCCGGAGCTGGCCTTGGCTGTCGGCCCCCGGAGGTGACCTTGTCGGCCGGCCCCCGGAGCTGCCCTTGGCGGTCGGCCCCCGGAGGTGCCCTTGGCGGTCGATCCCGGTGGTACCAGGATGGCGTTGTGACGGATTGTTGTCGGAATCGCCACTGACGTGTGGCTATGAACGCGCACTGAACGTATGGCTCATCAGTTGGATTGAGCGGTAGCACCTTGGATGCCCGGAGGGAGAGGGGGCGGAGACTACAGTTTTTTCCAGAGGCGGGCGAGCCATGGTCCTGTTTATCGCGCTAAACACTCTCCGGAAAGCTCAGGAGGTCCCAGCCTCTCGGGGGCCTGAAACCCGGCAAATCCTGTATGGTCTGGTGAAGCCTAGGAGCCTGTTGCGTAATTCGCGATTGCATTGGGATGATACAGGTGGTTGTAGATATATAGTCTGTTTGTCCACCATATCTGCTATCGAAACCTTCTTTAAAGCATTTATGCAACAGGCTCCTAGGCCTTGCGGTGCCCGAGAACGTTGCAGTCTAAGATCTGATCTGAGCGGAACTGATTATGGATAGTGCTTGATGCGGCGCGGTTTCGGGGATGTCCCTTTGCCGGTGGCGTCATTGATATGCCGTTATGGAACTGCGATCATGGAAATGCCTGAAAAGGCTGGTTTAATGACTGGCCATGTCAACTTCGAAAATGTTGATAAAGTCCTGGGAGGCAGAAGATAGTTATCGCTTGATGAAACAGGAATGACGAGTTAACCATATTGATATAGCTGGTAGTTAAAGGATTTGTGAAGTGGATGCCATCATATATTCCAAATTACCGGTTGTTTATGGCGGCATCGGTAACAAAAGCTGAATTTATACGTATTCAATGAAATACTATATCGGAATTCATGACAGTTAGGGATCGTCTTGACATCGGATATGGCTTCGGCGTCATTGGAGGGGATTATCGTATGCACACATGATGAAAGCGTGACATTAAAGGCTCTCGGAGACTGTAGAGGGGGGGGATCCGTCAATCCACTGATGCCGGGCTGATGGTCAGGGGAACCGGTATCGGAAAAGGACGGATCGTATCGGACAGGACCCTTGGCACTGCGGGAGTAGCGCAGGGCAGGAGCGAAGCGGGTATCCGGCAAAGCAGGCATGTCCCCTACATGCGCCCGTAGACGGCTCGCGGTAGTGCGGCATACATGATGCGTTCGCAAAAAGTCCAAAGTACCCTTAAAGGGTGAGACCTGCCCGCCTCCAACCGCCACTCACTCAGACATCCGGGTTCCGATGCCCGGAGCCGCCAGGCTGAGAGCCGCTGTTCTGACTCATCGGCTCGGGGGCTGACGTCCAGAGCCATTGCGCGGAGGCGCCGGTCCGGGGGACCGTGATGGGGAGCCGACCCCCGGAGGCCATCGTGGGGCGCCGGAAATCCGGAGGCCGAGGGGCGGAGATGCATGTCACCGTTTCGCGACTTTTTGCGAACGCATCATTAATTTCTGTCTAAGAAAAGGGGAGCATTTCACTTCCCGCCGGCCTTCAGTTAAGTTTCCCGAAGGTCAACCCCGCGGATTTCCCGGCCTTTCCATCGGCTTCCTTGATTTTTCCCCGTCATCCCCCGAATTGCCCTCTTTTCTGAGGAAAGATTCGGCTGTCGTCATTTCGAAAAGTCCCTCTCCGCCGCCCGAAACGTTTGCGAAACCCACGCCAGGGACCTTGATCCGGAACGGAACGCAGTGGCTTTCAGTCGTATGAAGTAATCTTCGATGCAATTGGCTTTCTCCGCTCCGGATTCGCCCGTTCGAAACCGCGACCGGGCGGGGGGATCGGGTCGGGCGGGGGATCCAGGAAATTGATCTTTCATGTGAAAAGGCCTAACATGATAGGCCCGTTACAGGCGTATAGGCCCGTTACAGGCGTGGGACGCCCCTCGGGAGGGCCCAAGGCGGCCCCCGGAGCGGGCTATTTTTGCGAGGCGGCGGGTCTCCCCCTCGCGCGAAAGGTCTTTTTACCATGGCATCACCGGAAGCATACCGGAAACCCGAAGGGCTGGGCCAGCCTGCAGGGCGCGTCTACAATTTCAACGGCGGCCCCGCCGCGCTGCCCCTCCCGGTCCTGGAGGAGGTGGCGGCAGAGCTCCTCAACTGGAGGGGTACGGGCATGTCCATCATGGAGAACAGCCACCGCGACAAGAAGGTCGCCGCCATGGCCCTGGAGGCCGAGGCGGACCTGTTGGCCCTCCTGGGCCTGGACGCCGCGTGGAAAGTCCTCTTCCTCCAGGGGGGGGCGAGCATGCAGTTCGCGATGATCCCCATGAACTTCGCCGCCGACGGCGCCGTCTGCGACTACGTGAACACCGGCTTGTGGTCCGACAAGGCCTACAAGGAGGCGAAGATCGTTGGCGCGGGCGCACGGTTCGCCGCGTCGTCGGAGGCGGACGAGTTCACCTACATCCCCGACTCCTTCGACTTCTCCCCCGACGCGAGGTACGTGTACCTGACCTCCAACAACACGGTCCGCGGCACCGAGTGGAAGTCCTTCCCCAAGGGCGCCCCGGCCCCGCTCATCGCCGACATGTCCTCGGACTTCCTTTCCAGGCCGGTGGACCTCTCCGACTTCGCGCTGGTGCATGCGGGCGCGCAGAAGAACGTGGGCCCGGCCGGGCTGACGATAGTCCTCGTGAGAAAGGACTTCGCCGCGACCGGCAGGAAGGGCCTCCCTCACCTTCTGGACTACCGCACCTTCATAGAGTCCGACAGCATGTACAACACCCCGCCGGTCTTCGCCATCTACGTGGCCGGGCTGGTCTTCAAATGGCTCCTGAAGGAGTGCGGCGGCCTCGCGAAGATGGCCCTGCGCAACTCGGCCAAGGCAGGAAGGCTTTACGACGCGATAGACGGCTCCGGGGGCTACTACCGGGGCACCGCCCGCAAGGACTCCCGTTCGCTCATGAACGTCACGTACCGGCTCCCCACGCCCGAGCTGGAGAAGAAGTTCCTGGAGGAAGGCAAGGCCAACGGCCTGTGCGGCTTGAACGGCCACCGCTCCGTGGGCGGGATCAGGGCCTCCATCTACAACGCCGTGCCCGACGAGGGAGTCGACGCGCTCATATCCTTCATGGAAGGCTTCAGGGCCGCCAACGGCTGACGCCTTCCCCGCCGCCCGCCGGCGCGTGGGTCTAAAGCCCCGAACCCTCGGAGCCCCGGCATGGCGGCGTTTCAAGGTCGAGGCTCGGACGCGGCCAGCGGCGGGGCGGGGAATCCCGAGAGGCCGTTGCCATCGGCGATGTCCGTAGGCGTTCTCGTCCGCGTCCGGAAGGCGGTCCGGGCCGCCGAGACGCGGCGTGAAGCGAGGATCACTATGGCTTGCAAGGTACTGATAAGCGACAAGATCGAGGACGTCTGCATCGAGACCCTCAAGGCGGGGGGGGCGGAGGCGGACGCGAGGCCGGGGCTCTCCCCGGAGGAGTTGCTCGAGGCGATCGGCGGCTACGACGGCCTCATCGTGCGAAGCGCCACCAAGGTGACGGCTCCGGTCCTGGAGAAGGGGCGCGCGGGGAGGCTCAGGATTGTGGGCCGCGCCGGTGCGGGGGTGGACAACATCGACGTCGAGGCGGCGTCCGCGCTGGGAGTGAAGGTCGTGAACACCCCGGGCCTCAATTCCAACGCGGTTGCCGAGCTCGCGGTGGGCTTCGCGTTCATGCTGGCCCGCAACCTGGCGCAGGGCGACTCGGGGCTTAAGGCCGGGCGCTGGGAGAAGAAGTCGCTTTCAGGTTTCGAGCTTTCGGGGAAGGCCTTCGGCCTCGTGGGCTTCGGGCACGTCGGCAGGCTCGTGGCCGCCAAGGCGAAGGGCCTGGGCATGAGCGCCATGGCCCACGATCCGATAGTGTCCCGGGACGAGATCAAGGCCGCCGGGGCGGAGCCCGCGACCCTGGAGGAGATCTGGAAGGGGGCGGACTTCATAAGCCTGCACCTCCCCAAGACCAAGGACACCCTGAACATCGTGGACGCGCGGGCCCTCTCCATGTTCAAGAGGACGGCCTGTCTCATCAACTGCGCCCGCGGCGGGCTCGTGGATGAGGCGGCGCTTCACGCGGCCCTGTCCGAGAAGCGGATAGCCGGGGCGGCATTCGACGTGTTCGCGGTCGAGCCCCCGGGGGAGAGCCCGCTTCTCGCTCTCCCCAACTTCATCGCCGCCCCGCATCTGGGAGCCTCCACCCTGGAGGCCCAGCTGGGGGTCGCCAGGAGGTCCGCGGAGCTCCTGGTCGAGTTCTTCAAGACCCAGGGCTAGTGAGCGGGAGGCAGGTGAAGCCGCAGGCGGCCGCCCGCGTCGAGGTTGCCCGGAAGGCCGGGTCCGCCGGGGCGCCGTCTTCCGACTGCCCTGGATTTTCCATGTCCGGAACGCGTCAGCCCCGTCCGGGATCATCGGCCCCCCCCAGGCCCCATGCGCCTCCGGGGTTGCCGGTTCCGCCCGGGGCGGCATGCCGTCCGAGGCCGCAGGCCATGGCGGACACGGCCGGCTTCCCGGATCCTCGGGCCATGCCCGGGGCGGGTCGACCGGCGCTTCCCGCAAGCCGCATGAGGGCCGCCGGACCCGCCGCGCGCGCGGCGGGCCCGGTCCGGCCCTCTTTTCGTGTCCGTGGCCGTGAGGTGCCCAAGGGGGCGGTCCCTTGCGCGGCGTTGACCTGGGGCGCGGCCTTGAGCGTGGCCTTGTTCCTTGTGACGAACCCCGCCACGCTGGCCGCCCAGCCATCCGCCTTGGGTGCCGGGTCGGCTTCGGCCGAAGCCGTCCCCGCGGAAGAAGGCGTTGCCGATTCAGCCAGCTCCGCGCCTGTCCGGACCGGTCCTCTTGAGGGAGGCCCCGTCACGCCTGCGGCCGATTACTTGGCCGGTCCTGACGGACCTGCACCCGTCGGCGATCCCTTCTCGGCGCCCCCTGTCGTGGCGGTCCCGGACGGCTCAGGGTTTCAGGATTCGATACCGGCACCGGCGGACGTGGCCTTGTCCGCTCGGGACTTCCCCGACACCCCTGATTTTGCAGCCACTCTCGATGGCATTCGGGAGGAAGCGGGGTACGGCGATTCCCTCCCCCCGCAGGCGCCAAGGTATCTGGTCAACGTCCCTCCGGGCTCGCCCGGAGCGTCGGCACGGTCGCCCCAGCCCGGAAGGAGTTTCGCTACCTTTTTCGACGGGCCCGCCGCCATGGCCCCTTCGCATCCCCCCCGGATCCCCGGGCCGCTCGAGCCCCCGGCCGCGCCCAGCCTGTTCGGAAGGCGCAACGATGCCTACGAGAAGGCCGTGGCCTTCATCCGTGAGGAACGCTATGCCGAGGCCCTGGCCTTCGTGAGGAGGGCGCCCAGGGACGTGCGCGGCTGGACGGGGCTCATGTCGCTGGAGGCGGCTCTCCTGTCCCGCGAGAACCCCAGGGCGGCGCTGGACCTCTACGACAGGATCCTGGATTCCGACGAACGCGGGCTCCATTGGGTGAGGGGGCTCTCCGGCTACAAGTTCCTCCTGCGGGATCTGCGGGAGGGGGGCGATTACGGCGCCCTGTTCCGGCTGGTGCAGTGCCTTTCCTTCGAGTGGCGCAACAGGGAGGCTCGGGAGCTCATAGCCGAGGCCATGCTGGACCCGGGGCTCCCCGAGGCCACCCGCGCGGAGCTGGAGCGCATGGACGCCATCATGGCCATGCGCCACGGGGACTACGAGGCCGCGGCCAGGCATTTCGAGGGCCGGGGCGATCGCGCGAGCCTGCGCTGGAACGCTGCCCTGAAAATCCGCCTGGGCGACTTCAGGGGCGCGGCCGAAGCTAGACGCGCCGCCGCCTTGACCTTGAAGGGGGCGCCCAGGCTCCGCGAGTACCAGCGGGCCTTCGAGTGCCTCGTCAAGGGCGGGCTCGGCGACGAGGCGCAGGCGCTCCTCGACGAGATCCCGGAACTTAAGGGTTCCGTGCCTGCCTGGCGGTACTTCCTGGGCGTGGCCCGCCTGGCCGCGGGCGAGCCGGAGGAGGCGCTGGCGCTTCTGGACGCGGAGAGCTCCCAGAAGGGCGAGCGCGGCCAGCGGGCCCTGTACTTCAAGGGAAGGGCGCTGGAGGCCCTGTTGCGGCACCCCGAGGCCGCGGACGCCTATTCCGGGGCGGGCGGAGGCGCCTTCAGCTATTACCGGATCCTGGCCCTGGGGAGGCTCAGGGGCATCAGAGGGGAGCGGCCGGGGCCTTCCGCCCCGGCGGCGAGGCTGGCGTTCCTTCTGGAGAGCCCTTCGGGCGAGGATCGGGACTCCATGGCGTTCTTCATGTGGCTCGCCGAACGCCTGGACCCCGCCATCCACCCGCCCAGAGGCTCGGCCTTCAGGCCCCGGGGGGGGCCGGGGGACGCGGCCCGTGCCAGGGTCTCGGCCTTCCACTACCTCTCTCTGGGCGACCCTGCCCGGGCGGCGATGGAACTGAGGCATACGCCGGACGCCTTGCCGCGCCCGAACGAGGTCTCCCTGGAGGAGACGGCGAGGCTGGCCATGCTCACTGCCGAGACGGGGGAGTACCGCCTGGCCATCAGGCTCCTGTCCAGGCTCCCCTTCGATCCCAAGGGCTCGACCGGTCCCTTCCGCTTCAACCATCCCCCCGGCTTCGCGCGGGAGGCCCAGGCCGCCTGGCGCAGGCAGGGCGTGCCGCCCCAGCTCACGCTTGGGGTGATCCTGGTTGAGTCGGCATTCCAGCCGGACGAGGTCTCCGCCTCGAACGCGCGGGGCCTGATGCAGCTTCTCCCTTCCACGGCGGAGCGCGTGAGCGGGATCCTGGGCGAGCCCGTGCCACGCGAGGCGGATCTTTTCGGGCCGGCCATGAACATCCGCTACGGGACCGCGTACCTGGGGATGCTCCTCGACTCCTTCGGGAGCGTCCCTCTGGCGCTCGCCGCCTACAACGGCGGACCCTTCAACGTGGCGAGCCTCATCGCAGCCCGCGAGGGGCTCCCCCTGGACGTCTTCGTGGAGTCGCTCCCGTTCTCCGAGACCTCGGCCTACGTCCGCAAGTGCATGGAGGCGGCGTACGCCTACGAGGCCGTCTACCTCGGCGAGGGATCGCTCCCGGATCTCTCCGTGCCCGTGCGGAGCCCCGTTTCGGCCCCGCCGGACTTTTAGGCGGGCAGGGCGGGCGTGGGGGACGCGGCCACCGGTCGTCGTTCGGCATCGGAGGTCATTCGGGATAGGCGATCATCCGGAATCGACCGCCCCGTCACCGGTCGGCCAGGGGGCTGGGCCGAGGGTCGTTTCGCCAGTCGGCGTCGGTGACTTCCCGGCAGTCGACAAGCACCTCGGATCTGTTGACTATTGAAATCGCTATGGCATAAACCTTGTATCTCGGCGAAAGGAACCCTGCCGCATAGCTTTGGCCGAAGAGTTGGTCGAAAGCGTCTTTTATGCCTTTGTCGAGAAGGTTCCGGATCTTTTCCCGTTCGACCCTGCTGGTTTTGTCGCCCCTGGCCAATTTTGACCGTCCGGAAATCGCCGGTGTTCCTGGCGGGGATCCCCCTCCCGCATCCGCAGTGGCTTTCCCGTTCGTTCCGTCCGCACGTTCGGCGTCGTACGCTTCATAGGACTCAGTTTCACGTTTCGGATGTCCGACATGCGTTGCGGTCTTGTTGTATTTGATTTCAACCACATATACGTCGCCGTTGACGTGATAGAGGACGAAATCTGGCTCTCCGCCGGCAACGCTGCGTTCCGGAACGGTTTTTCCCTTGAAAAACATGAATGCGGTGTTAATTTCCTTTTGGAAAAAACTCTCTTCAGATTTGAGGTATTGAGAGGGAATTATGGCAAGCAGGGACGACAGGGTATTGCCGGCCTTGTCAGTTTCGAGATCAGACAGGAATCGGGTGAAGTCTCTGTAACGATAGATGATCTCGTTGGTGAGCGACATGGAGTCATGTTGGAACTTGCTGTCGATCAGATGCTCTCTCGCGAATTCAGTCATGATTTCCTTGTTAGGAATTCCAAGAAAATATTGGTTCTCCCCATTTGGACCGTTATTCAAAACGAATCTCTTTATTGTCAGATAACCTGTCATCAACAATGCGGTTGATGCCGACATTGTACCGGCGATCTGATCGTTTAGAATTTCCTCGCATGTCAGATTCTTGGCATACAATTCGAAATAATCAGGATCGTTGATATTGAGTTTATTGAGGATAGCTGGGGTGTCGATGACATACCAGTGTTTGCCAAAAGATTTCTTGCGAAGCAGCTGAAATACTGAAAACGGGTTAAGCACTCTTGATTCGCCGTCCCAGCTGTAACCGTCGTACCACTCTTCGATGCACTTATACATGTCTTCGATCGATTCGATGTGTTCCATCATAGGCTTTCCTTTGATGGCTTGAAAGACATGATCGATATGATGATTTAATTTTGATTTGATTTCATCGACGGTAAAACCGCAAATCTCGGAATACTGCGGGGAAAACGTGATATCTTCAATCGCGTTCATGCCTGATTGCCATAATAATTCCTTGAATCTTGTGATTCCGGTAACGAAAACAAACCGCAACTTATTGTTTTGATTCTCCCGTTTCAATGCGGCATAGAAACTGCCTAGGATTTCCTGAACGTACTTGAGCTTTGTCGGATCACCGAAATGATTCATCAGGGGACAATCGTACTCGTCAATGAGAACCGAAACTTGAGGGAAATCGGCAAAAATCGTTTCGCCGTTGATTTTCAGCTTCTGGTTATTGCTGACCAAAGGGATTTCGTTGTATGAATTGTAGAGCATCTTTATCAATTCGCTGATTGCATCATCGCTTGAATCTGACTGAAGACTTATGTCATAATCGTTGGCTATTTCACACAAATAGTTAAACAGCTTCTTTTCGAAATCCACATGCATGTTGCCGCATTTTGTCATATCCAGATGAATTACATGGGATCTTTTAAACTCGAAGCGGGAACCGGGGTTGCATATCTCATAGCCGTTCAAAAGATCTGTTCTTCCTTGGATTACCGCCTCGATCGTACTGACGAGAAGGGTTTTGCCAAATCTTCTCGGCCTGGCCAGGAAGATTGAATTCGCGGTGTCCGTAAGCAGAAGACGAATGAACTCCGTCTTGTCGATATAGACAGAGCCAGAGGCAATCAAATCGGAAAAACTGCCTTTTAATGAGGGGACGGTCTGCAAGACGGTCGATTCGTCAGTCACACCCATGGAGTTGATTTCGCTAGGTTTCCCTGTGTACGGCGGCGTTCTTGTCAAAATTCAATACCTCATATATCTAGTTCGTGTAGGTTAGAGCACGAAAAAGACTTTAAACCTAAAATATGAACAGGAATACACAAACCTATTAGATAGAATAAATTTTATACAAGCAATCTTAGCTGAATCATGACTCGATGTCAAGATCAATCCGTTGTTAATCACTGGAAACATGAATGACGCCACCGTAACAAGTCGGCGAGAGATTCATGATGAAAAGCCGGTAGTGGCGGCGTAGGTCCTATCAGGGCGGATGGGCTGTCATGTCTCTATAACTGGTAGGTTTCTCACTAACCCTTCAGCCTCCCAGAGGCCAGTGACCAGGGGGTGTTGCCTGCCCCATATTGCCGTTCCGACTTATTATGGTTCCGTCATGAATAAGCACAGCAAGATCTAAAATCAATAGCTGCTCGGTTATCGATCAACAGATTAATGAAATGCGAACGGAACGATCGAAAAATGCCGAGGTTACTGAGAGAACTCCATGGCGAAGTCTATCGATAGGATTTTTGCGCCCCCTGACGAGGTCTCCGCCAATAATGTGAATGGCATAATTTGACGGGTCTGATGTAGCTTCTCACTGCGACAGCGGAGCACGTGAGCTGGATCCAGAGCGAGCTAGCGTCCCGCGAGGAGAATCTGTTCGGCCCGATCATAAACATCCTCTCCTATGATACAGAGGAACTGGTAAAGAATGATGGTTTCTTAGGGTATCCTTCTGGCGTTCGCAACGGGTGATCATTCAACGTCTCGAGCATTATCGGCGGCTGTGCGCGGGGGTCCCCCTCCGAGCTTATCTGTGAATCGCAACCGTTATCAGAGTATCGGACTATGTCCACAAGCGCATGGAGGCGGCATACGCCTACGAGGTGCATACTGCTGCTAGTGATCGCTTCCGTATCTATCGGCCCTGGTTCGGGTTCCGTTTCGGCTTTGCCGGACTTTTTGGCGGGCAGGGCGACTTGGGCATCGGCGACCGTTTGGCATCTGTCGTCCCGTCAGCGGTCGGCAAGAGGGGCGCCTCATTTTCGGCGGTCATGGTGAGGCTCTCAAACAAGTCATTTAAAAATCGATATAAACTTATCAATGATTGAAGATGTCTGATAAGCAACTGATACCAAAGGACTTTAAGTGAACAATGCTCATTTATTATGCCTTAAATTGTTGGAACAACGACAGAAATAGAAAGGAGCTATCCCTGATTATCTTAGGCCAGTCTGACTATTGATATCATTTGTTTAGAAAAAGGGTTGGTGTCAAGAAAAATTTTTCCTTTTCCTTTAATTTAGGCTTCCCCCTGCCAATCCAACGATAGGTGGTGTCAGAAAGGCCTAAGGTGAACCGTTCTCGGCATTTAGGCTTTATGTAAGGTTTCAGGCGGCGATTAAAACATCAAGGGCCCTATCCACAGAGGCATATGGTGAAAGACAAATCAAGTACCATGTCAGCGGTGGACGCGTCAATGACCTTGAGCGGGAGACAACGGAAATCCGATGGCATTCGCAGGAAGGTAGATTATCGCGGATTAAATATGGCGAATTATCAGTAGTGGTGGCAGTATGCCGCATTGGTCGCCAACGTCCCAGACGTCCGTTGCCACTTGGCCACCCGCTGACGATCAGCTGTTCGAGGGGGACAGGGGCGTGGGGCGCGGATCGTTTCTCCAGTCTCCGTAAGAGGCTTCCCTGCAGTCGATCAGTACTTCTGATCTGTTCACTATTGAAATGGCTATGGCATAGACCTTGTACCTTGGCGAAAGAAACCCCGTGACGTACCCCTTCCCGAACAATTGGTCGAAAGCGTCTTTGACGCCTTTGTCGAGAAGTCGATGAATCCGTTCCTGCTCTATCTTGCTGGATTTGTCTGTTTTTGCCAATTTAGGATGAGCGGAGACAGGGTGCGTAACAGGCGGATGGTCGGGATACGATGAATCATCATGTATCGTTGAGGTGGCCGATCCCGTACGTGTTACGATGCCCGTATCTTCTGACTCCGTCGTAGGTTTGATTTTGTTGAGATATTTCATTGTCTTGCTGTATTTAATTTCAACGGCAAATATGTTATCGTTGTTATGATATAGCACGAAATCCGGATTCCCTCCCCCCACGCTATGTTCCGGAATTACCTTCCCGTTAAAGAACATGAATGCGGTACCTATCTCTTTCTGATAGAAACTTTCATCTGATCTGAGGTGTTGAACCGGAATAATGGCAAGCAGTGACGAAAGCGTATTTCCGGCATTTTCTAATTCAAGATCAGATAAGAATTGAGTGAAGTCTTTGTAACGATAAATGATCTCGTTAGTGAGCAGTATGGAGTCTTGCTTGAACATGCTGTCAAGCAGGTGCTCTTTTGCAAAGGCGGTCATGACTTCCAAGTTAGGTATTCCGAGAACAAACTGATTCTCTTTGTTGGGAGCGCCGCGGAAAATAATTTTTTTTACGGTAAGGTAACCAGTCATCAGTAAGGCTGTAGTCGGAGATATCGAGCCTATATTCTCACCGTCAATAATTTCATCGCATGTCAAGTTTTTAGCATAGAGTTTGAAATAATCAGGATTATGGATATTCAGCTGACTGAGAAAATTTGATGATCCTGTGGCATACCAATATTTTGCGAAGTGTTTTTTGCGCATGAATTGGATTGTTGAATGAGGGTTTATCACCCTAGATTTGCCGTCCCAGCTGTAGCCACCGTACCATTCTTCAAGTTCTGAGTAGAGGTCATCGATGGAGTAGCCTGGTTTTGTCATGGGATCATTCTGGATTATCTTTAGGGCATCGCAAATATGATGATTAAACGATTGTTTGATTTCATCGGTTGTAAAGCCGCAAATATTCGAATATTGGGAAGAAAAAGAAATGTCTTCTATGGCATTCATGCCTGATTTCCATAGCAACTCTTTGAATCTTGTGATGCCTGTTACGAATATGAAACGCAATAGTTGTGATTTATTAAGCCTTTTCAGCGTATTATAGAATTTAGACAGTGTTTCTTGAACGAACTTAAGTTTTGTATGGTCAGTCAGATTGGTGACAAGCGGGAGATCGAACTCGTCGATAAGGATCGCCACTTCAGGGCAATCGGCGTGAACGGCTTTCCCTCTGATTTTAATCTCTTTGTGGTTGCTGATCAGCGGAAAGTCCCTGTAGGAGTCGTAGAGCGTCGTTATCAATTTTTCGATGGCAATATAGCTTGGCATCGATTGAATGTCGATTCCATAAAAATTTGATATATCTGATAAGGCGAAAGTCAGTCTCTCTTCGATATTGTCATAGATGTCGCCACAAATTGACATATCCAAGTTTATAACATGGGATTTTTTCCATTTGAAGCCGCAATCTGGCTTGGTTATATCGCATCCCTTGAAAAGATCCTTCCGTCCCTGTAGAATCGCCTCGATGGTGCTGACGAGTATTGTCTTGCCGAACCTTCTGGGTCTGGAGAGCAAAACTGAATTCGCGGAAGTATCCGTAAGCAGTTCGTGAATCAGTTTTGTCTTATCGATATATACTGCAGCTTTTGCAATTATATCAGGAAAACTGTCTTTCGAAGATGGTAAAGGCCGAAAAAAGGCCTTGCCAAGTTCAGGGAAATTTTTGGTGTCGCGTTTGTCGGATTTTAAGCGGTCGGCAGGTTGTTCAGTCACGGTTCAAAACCTCGCCTTGTCAAGAACGGGCCATTCGTGGCATAATTTTTTGGCAGGAATCTGAAATCGACCTTGAAGTTGGGCAGGAGCGCCGATCGAAAGACCGGGGCGACAACCTCACATATTTGATGTTTATAATAAAACCATGATGAATGTCAATCAGAATTTTCTTTTTGGCCCAAAGGCGTTGCCGATAATCTGTGAGATGAATGAGGAATGTCAGCTTAACTGAGTTGTAGAATATCAGGAATCATGCACGGTGGGCTGGTTAATCTCTGTAGTTAAAACTCTTCTCCTTCGGTTTTGAGATTGTGAGAAGGGAACACGTACTGGTAGGGCACGGCCTGATGTATCTTAGGCGCTCGATTCGACAAGGATCGGCATAACTGTATGCCATGATAGCCATAATCTTCCGGAAGAATGTGAAGTGCATGAGGCTCTTGCGGCGGCCGACTGCTTCCAGCTGGCACCGAAGATCGTTGGGGCCTTTATGGATCTGCAGGATACATTTGCCGGCCAGGCTTCGTAAGACCGGTTGAGGCCCTGAGCAGCTAGGCGAAGCCAGGACCTTTACCGTTACGGATGGATTGCCATTGTCTTGCCAAGCGCTGGCTTGCAGGCGAGTCTCCGTATGATTCATGACCGTTCTTTGAACTGAGGAGATTCGGGGCCCGCCTGGCATAATTTCCGGTTACGGAGCGCCTTCCTGTAGGAGAGGTGAATGAGGCCAAGCCGGAAGCCTGTCGGACGGGAGGTGCGGGTGTAGCCAGATTTGAAGTAAGACCATAGAGCCAGGGGCGGTCCGGGAGTACTGAGCATGCCAGCGAGAGTGCGTTACGTTTGAGACTCACGTCCGGATACGTATTCTGCCTCTATCGGAAGGTTCGCGCGCATCAGGCGGCGCGGCGGACACTTGCCCCCTCTGCCGAAGGGTTACCATATCTTAAATTATCGCATTGCAGGTTGAATGGGATGAAATTGTTCGGAAGGGGGCGGAAGGGGGCGAAACGTTAAGGGAAGATACTGCGTGATACGGCAGGATAAGGAAGGCACCGGGGGATGGGGATGGGGAGGGCAGGGTACCGTGAAAGGTGACGGCTGTGGACCGCG
Source organism: Deltaproteobacteria bacterium (assembly GCA_031263485.1). GTDB lineage: Bacteria > Desulfobacterota > Desulfarculia > Adiutricales > Adiutricaceae > JAIRZX01. The sequence goes on from JAISFS010000203.1 coordinate 14,080, forward strand.
CGGGAATGGCGTCCCCTGGTTGGCGTCACGGCATTTTCACGGAGGAAGGAAATGGCCGCCGGGGAGGGAGCGGCCGGAACCTTTATGGGTGGCGGGCAAGATAATCGCCCAGGTGACCCACATTCTCCTGCGGGTGAAAGGCGCTACGGTCGGGATTCGATTAGGAGGTTCGAAATCGGCGATGCCGGTTTTACGAGGACCGGGGATCCCCCGCGTTTCGCGGCGGCCGCTTCCGGGTCATCGGCCGGTCGATCGTCTACCTTTTCTCCTTCTTGTTCTGGGAGAGGCGGATCATGTCGGCCACCTCGTAGGCTGCGTTGGCCTGGCTGAGCTTCTTCTGCTCCTTCAAGATGTCTCCCAGGATCTTGTGGGCCGTGAAGCTCTTGGGAGCCAGCCGGGTGGCCAGCTGTGATTCCGCCAGGGCGGCCATGTTGTTGCCGAGTCGCTGGTAGCAGAGCGCCATCCACATGTGCGGCTCGGCCAGGTCGTGCTTCACGGAGATGAGGCGCTTGAGGAGGTTCACGGCCTCGCGGTAACGGTACTCGTTGTAGAGGATCTTCACCTTGGTGATGATGAGCTCGCCGTGGTAGGGCCAGTGGGCCAGCCCCCGCTCCAGCCACTCCAGCGCCTCCTTGGTGGCGTTGATGCTGAAGAGGTATTTCATGAACTCCACCGTCTCCACGTGATCCGGCTCCTCCTTGAGGCCGATGGCCAGGAGCCTGGCCAAGGCCTCGGCCTTGTCGGACTCCTCGGTCTCGCCCATGTCCTTGAGCACGGTGGCCATGAGGTGCTGGGGCTTGGGGTCCCGGGGGTGTTTCAGGCAGAGGGTCTTGTAGATCTGGAAGCTCTCGTCGTAGTGGCGGTTTCGGCGATAGAACTCTGCCAGCTTGTAGCGGAGCTCCTCGTTTTCCGGCTCTATCGTCATGACTTCCTGGAAGTAGCGGAGGGCCTCGGGGTAGTTCCCCTGCTTCTGGTAGATGTTGAAGAGCCGCCAGCGGATGCCGGTGTTCTCGGGGGACAGCTGTGCCGCCTCCCTCAGGTGGGCCAGGCCCTCATCGACTCGGTTCTCCTTGATGCAGAGCTCCCCCATCGCCATGTTGGCGTTCACGTCCTGTGGGTTTTCCTTGAGCCGGCCCAGGAGCCTTCCCCAGCGTATGAGCTTCTCGCCCGCGGCGATGTGCCCGAGCTTGACTTCCAGGTTGCCCTTGAGGATGAAGAACTCGTGGTCGTCAGGGTGCTGCAGGAGGCCGGCCTCGTAGACCTGGTACATCTTTTTGGTGGCGCGGAGTTCCGCGTAGACCAGGCCCATCTTCTTCAGCAGGTTCTGGTTGGTGGGCGCGTAGAAGTGGGCGATGAGCACGGGCTCCAGGAGCGAGGCGGCCATCTTGGCCTGCTTGCGCTCGACGAGCGCCTGGGAGAGGGAGCAGGCGGCCTCCAGGTCGTCCCGGTTGTTGACCAGCCTCTCCAGGGAGTCGGCTATCGTGAACTCCCTGTTGGACTCCTCCGTCAGGCCCATCCGGAAGTAGACCCTGCCCAGTCCGTCGTAGGCGGCGATGGTGAGCGGCCTCAGGTAGAGGATGTCCCGGAACCATTTTATGGCATCGGCGTGTCGGCCCTTGGCAGCCAGCGACTGGGCGCGGCGGAGCATGCTCGAGGGCTTGCGCTGGAAGCCCAGGCCGGCCAGGACGGAATCGAACATGTCCTCGAAGGGCGGGATACGCTTGAAAAGGTTGACCAGGCCCCGGAAGAAGTTGGACAGGGCGCGGGCGACCGCGTTGGCTTTCGTGGACGGGGCAGGCTCGGCGCCGGGCGGGGTGAGGCTCAGGCCCGCGATGCCGTCCGCGCCGCTGTGGACCGTGGTCCCGAAGCCCCCGGCGCCCGCCGCCGCGCCCGCGATGGTGCCTGCAGTGCCCGCCGCCGCGCCCGCAATCGCGCCTGCGGCGGCGGCCGCCGCGGCTATGGCCTCGTCGTGGCGGGCCTTCTCGGCCTCCTCGGCCTTCTTGGCTTCCTCCGCGGCGGCCTTCTCCCTGGCGTCCTCCTCAAGCCGCTGCGCGAATGTCTTGAGCCCGGAGCTCGCTGCCATGGAGGGCGTAAGCTCCCCGAGATCGTCCAGTTCCGCCGCCGTAAGGGGCGACCGGGTCAGCGGGGCGGCGGCGGGGGAGGGCGCGGGGCGATCCTCTGGGACCGGTCGCGGCGGGGGCGGGGGGAGCTCGGCCGCCGGCAACGGCTGGGGACCCTCTTCCGGGATCCTGGCCGGGGCGGGCTGGAGGGTCTCCTCGCTTTCCGGGAGAGCGGGCCTTGGTGTCTCTTCAGCCATCGGGAGCGCTTTCGAAGGTTCGGGGCAGGGCGCGTGCGCCCTCCGGCGGCCGTCGGGAAATCCGGCGGTTCAGGGGAAAAGGTCCTGTGCGGGCGCTTGGGGCCTGCAGGGACGGTACAGGTCCGTCCGGGTAGGATTTCAGCAAGATAGGTGCCAAGATAACCTTAAGGGATTCTTGAGGCAGGTTGCGGATTGAGCCGCCGGAAGGTCGCCATCGGGTGAGGACGCCGGAAGGTTTGCCAGGAGGTCTGACGGGAAACCTCGGCCTTCCGCGTCCAGGCCGAGGCGGCGGCGGACGCCCTGCACCGTTCGGCAGAGGTCCGGAGTCATCGGCGTCGGCCCTGGCGGTCCAACGGGAACCTCCCCGCAGGGTCGGCAGCGGTCGGGGAAGATCCCTACTCGCCGATGATCTTGACCAGCACCCGCTTGCGCCTCCTTCCGTCGAACTCCCCGTAGAAGATCTGTTCCCAGGGCCCCAGATCCAGCCTGCCACCCGTGACGGCCACCACCGTCTCGCGGCCCATGATCTGGCGCTTCAGATGGGCGTCCCCGTTGTCCTCGGCCACGTTGTGGGCGTAGCGGGAGTGCGGCTTCTCCGGCGCCAGTCCCTCAAGCCACTTCTCGAAGTCGGAGTGGAGGCCTCGCTCGTCGTCGTTCACGAAGACCGAGGCGGTGATGTGCATCGCGTTCACGAGCGCCAGGCCCTCGATGATCCCGGACTCGGACAGGGCAAGTTCCACCTGGGGGGTGATGTTCAGGAAGGCGCGGCGGGCCGGGGTCTCGAACCAGAGCTCCTTGCGGAAGCTTTTCATGGACATCCTTCGCGTGAGGGGGATAGGCGTGCCGGGAAAGACGGCGTGTCCGAGGGCCCGCGCGCGGGACGGTACCGGGGAGTTAGCTCGCGGGACGGTACCGGGGAGTTAGCTCGCGGGGTACCCGGACGGTCGGCGGGAAGGGCAAGGCAGGCCCAGGGGGCATCGGGCCCCTGTCATTGTATCGGCATAATCCGGCGCGGGCAATAATTGGAGGCGTCCGGCCCGCCCGAGAGATTCGCCTGTGAGGGACAGGCGATTGCGAGGGAAAAACGGAAAGCCGTTCTCCGATGGGGTGCCGGCCGGCGCCTTGAAGGCCCGCGCGAACGCGCCTGGCCTCCGTGAAGGGCCTACGGCATCGGGGGCGACGCGTCCGGTGAGGGTTGCCGGGCACTCCGCGTAGGGAACCTCGGTTTTACCAGGTCTCTTGCCGGGCGGTCTTCCGGGATGCCGGATCGATATCCCCAACCGCGAATAGGCTTGTTCGAAGGAGCCGGTTCGAAGGGGCCGGAGCCGAGGCAAGCCAAAGGGCCGGAAGTCGAGCCGGATCAGGTCGCAAGGCCGCTCCCGGACGTCCCGAGCGCCGGGCGTTCCGGTGATCCGTTAGAAGGGAGCCTTGCCGGGCGGGCCTCCAGAGGCACTGCCCGTCGTTGGGCCACGTTGACCGGACGTTCGTCCCGAGATCCGCTCGCGTGAAGACTGTCGCGGCTTGACATGAGCGATCCCCGGGATCATTTTCGGGAGTCGGCTTTCGATTCCGGGTCACGTCTCGTCCAATCCCATCGATCCCATCGATCCCATCAATCCCATCAATCCCATTCTGGAGAATTTCCGGTCCCACGAGACGGATATCCGGGCCGACGATAAGGGATTCCGACCCTGGGAAACGCCGTCTGGAAGGAGGGGCTTGCCTTGACGGCCTTTCGCGGGCATTACCGGTCGGAGCGGACGTTCGGGCGGAGCCGTTCGGAGATGGTATCGCAAAGTGAGCTGTGAAGCCAATTTCCGTAAAAAAATATATGATCTCGGCTTTTCTCGTGTTTGGCCTAAATCGCATGAAAACAAACGCCGTTTCGAACGATAAACCTAAAGATTTAAGATAGTTGGCCTGCGAAAAAAAAGTTACTGGGCACATAACAAAGGTATAGGAAGTCGGCTTTTTGGAAAGTTATGGCAAATATAATGCAGTTACACCGTCGGCTGCACTGTTCCAGGGCAGGAAAGCATTGAGGGGCACACGGGTTTCGGCCCCGTGGGCGCCTTTGCGCGCAGAGGGGATCCGTTGCCCGGAATCGGGTCGGCGTTTGAGGTTTGGAGAGTTCTTGAGTACCGGGCCAGGTATCGAAATGACGGACCAGGTATCGAGTGCCGGACAAAAGTCGCCCGATTTTTGTTACAATGGCTGCCGCCCAGGCCACGCCCGGCCTGTCCGCCGCCCGAACCGCCGGGCATATGGGGCATGCCGGACGGTCCGCCCGGGGCCGCTATGCCGCGTTCCGCAGGATATACTCGGCACCGCCGCATTCGAATCCGGGCTCCCCGGCCGACTGGCCGAGGGCGCCCAGAAAAGCTGGTAAGGACTTTGCACATCTTCGAGCTGACGCCGGCGGAGTTCAGGCAGGTGACGCGCTTCGCGCGGTGGCATATCGGCTACATCGCGCTGGTCGCCGCCTTCTTCTGCGCCGTCTACTTCTCCGGCAACTTCAGGGTCAACGTCTTCCTCGAGGAGAAGTTCATCTTCCTGGTGGACGCGCCCGCCGTCACGCTGCTGTTCGTCGCCGTCTCGCCGTGGAGGGCGGCATGGCGCCGGGCCCTGATCGGCATGTACCAGCGGCTGGAGGGACAGGCCATCTTCTGTGCCCTGGGCGCCTTCCTGTTCGCCTTCGGCTTTTTCATCTACTCGATCCTCATCTGGGGCCTGGGCGCCTTCCTGCCCTCGCTCGTCTACATGTAGGTCCGGCCTGCGGGCGGGGGCCTCATGATCCCGTCAGGCCCGCGGCAGACCATGAAATCCCGCCATATTCAGACTCCGGCCACCCCCCTTTCCCCCGCCCGGACTGCCGCGGCCTTCGCGGCGGAAGTCAGCGGCATCGGGGGGACCTCCGTCACCCTCGCGTCCGGACGCGGCCATGGGCGCCACCGGAATCTCAAGTCTATGGCAGAGTCGGCAGCGGCATGGACTCCGTCTCCACCGTTGCCGTCCGTATCGGCTCCGGGAGTCGCGTTTGCCCTGGCGGCTTTTTTCTGCATCTCGCTCTTCGCGGGCCTGGCGCCCCTGGCTGGAACCGCCTCCGGCGACACGCTGAAGCTCATCCTGCCCGACGAGCCCAGGACCCTGGACCCGCACGCCTGGCCGCCGGATCCCGGGGCCTACCCCGTAATCATGAACGCCTACAGGAGGCTCTTCGATCTCCAGCCCGGCTCGAGCGTATTGGACGCCACGGGATCCCTTGCCAGGACCGCCAGGGTATCGGAGGACGGGTTAAGGTACACGATAATCCTTCGGGAAGGCGAAAGCTTCGCGGACGGGTCGCCCGTCACCCCCGAGGCGGTGCTCTTCTCCTTCGACAGGCTCATGGCCTCCGAGGCCGGCAGGGCCCTCTTCCCGCATCTGAGGTTCATGAGGATTGACGGACCCTACACGTTCATGTTCATCCTGGAGAGGCCCTGGCCGCCGTTCCTGGCGTCCCTCGCGCTCCCCCAGGCTTCGGTCGTCTCTCCGGATATCGCCGGTCGCCCCCGGGACTTCCTCAAGGACAATACGTTGGGCTCGGGCCGCTACCAGGCCGAGCCCTCCGCGCCTGGGATGACCGTCATGGTCCGGCGGGCCGATCTGCAGACCGCGGCGTCCCCGGATCGAGTCGAGATCCGCTACGAGCCGGATCCGGCCGGGCGCCTCGCGCTCTACAGGGAACTGGAGGCGCACCTTTCGCCCTTGCCCGGACCGCTTCCCCTGAACGAAGTGCCGACCGGGTCCGAAATCCGCCGTTACCCCACGTGGACGGCAAGGTACCTGGCCTTCAACTTCAAGACGGCATACCTCAAGGACGCTTCGGCCAGGGAGGCCATGGCGCTCGCTGCGGAGCACGCGTTCGCGCACATGCCCACCAGACCCCAGGGGCTCATGCCGCGGGGGTTCGCCGGGTCGCCCGCTCCCGTGCCTCGGCAGTCGCTGGAGGCGGTGACCGCCGACGAGAGGGCCAGGGAGATCCTGGCCAAGGCCGGGCCGCCGGCCACGCCGCTGACCTTGGCCTGCCAGGACGACGAGGCGGGGGCGTGCGCGGACGCCCGCCTGCTGGCCGACCGCTTCCATGAACTGGACGTCCCGGTGAACGTCCTGACTCTGGCGGGATCGGCCGGCAAGGGGATCATGGAGCGGGAGGCATACGACATGTACCTGGGCACCCGTCATCCCGAGATCCCCTCCCCGGAGATGTGGCTGGGGAGGTTTCTGGACTCACGGGCGGGGGTGGCCTCCAATCCCGCCCGCTACGCCGATCCGGCGGCAGACTCCCGCATAGACGGCTTCGACGCCTCGCTCGCCCGTCCCGAGCGCGAGGGCCGCGTGAAGTCGCTCGCCTCCTACGCTTATCAGGCGCGGCCCTACGTGCTCCTCTATCAGCTGGACGAGACGGTCTTGGCAGACCGGAGGCTCTCGAACGTGACGCCGCACCCCATGTGGCCGCTGTATTGGCCCTTCGAGAGGATTGACCTGAATCCCTTCCGGGCGGGCGTCCCCCGGCCCGACCCTCCGTCCCCCCCTGTCCCGCCAGTCACGGAACCGGTCCGGGACTTCGATGAAACGGTCTTCGAGCCGTTCGAATGAGGTAGCGGCTGAACGAGGTACAGTCCGTTGCCGTCACTGCCGCCGATATCTCCTCCGCTCGTTCCGCCCTCCGCCAGCTCCGCGGTACTCTAGCTCCGGTCTCCGCTCGTTCCTGCCTCCGCTCGTTCCGGTCTCCGCCCGTTCCTGCCTCCGCCCGTTCCTGCCTCCGTTCGTTCCGGCTTCCGCTAGCTTCGCCCTCCGTTCGTTCCGCCCTCCGCCAGCTCCGCAGTACTCTAGCTCCGGTCTCAGCTCGTTCCGCCCTCCGTTCGTTCCGCACGCCGAAGGTTCCTGCCGTTGCCGTTCGGGGTTCCGGCAGATAGCGGAGCCTGCCGCACCGAGCGATCCTTGTCGCGGCGAAAGCCGGTCCGGTTTTCCGGACGGGTCGGCCGCGTGAAAAGTTTGCGTCGTAAGCTCAATTGTCACGTCATGTGGTCCGGGATCGGGCCCCTGGCTGTCCGGTGGGAATGATCCGGAGGCTCGGAAAAGAGGAAAAAAATCGTGGAAGCAAAAAATTAATTTTGAGGGATTCCAGGAAAAAATTGGTCTGAAACTTGAAAAATCAGTGAAATTTTACCATCTCAAAATGCGTCAGTACGAAAAAAGAAGCGCGGACGGGATCCGAAAACGGCAGACCGCCACGCGAAACGATGCGAAACGAAGCGAAAAGCAGTGAAAGGCGGGGCGTCCGACGAACAGACGGACTTTGAGCGGGAAAAGTGGAAATGCGGTTGATGTGGGCAATCGTTAGGGAATTGACTGGCATCGCTTGTCGAGGACGCAGGCGTGCCAATGGCTTTGGAGCGGGTGCGTGGCTAGTGATCCCTGAAGCAGTTTCAGGAATAGGCTTTTCAAGGCAAGACGTCCCGGGGTTTCCTGCGGTAATCCGACGCGAAACAGGATTTCGGAGTCTGGGAAGGCCTATGCCGTGAACGAGCGAAAGGGCGACGCCCGCAATACTTCGGGGGTACCCCACGGTCGATTTGCACAAGCTTGACAAAATGAGTGGAAGGGTTTAGTTTTAAACTACCGGGGCGCAAGCCGCAGACATACCGGGCCGAGCGGGCCCGAGTGCCGGTTCCGGGGGAGCTTATGACACAGCGAACCAAAAAGCTGCAGGTGCAGCAGAAACCCAAATTACATTCGGTCCGCACGGCCGTCAAACGCGGGGGCCCCGCATCCCGCTCCACCGATGGCGAGGCGGGCGGGATCGGACCCGCGCACGCGCCCGATTGGCTGGACGAAGTCCTCGATCGCCGCGAGGTGATCCGGGGTCTCCTTGACGATCTGAATTTCGACCCGCCGAACCCGGTCGGCTCTGCTGGAGTCGCCTCGGCCGGCACGGGGCCCCGGACGAGCCATGCCGTGGCCCGCTTCATTCTGGAGGGGGCGAAAGCGGCTCCCGACGTCTTCGCCAGGTTTCGAAACGGTGCCGCCGGCAATCCCGCCAAGGCAGGCAAGTCAGCCAAATCGGCCAAGGCAGGCAAGTCTATCAAGGATGGCAAGTCAGGCAAGGCGAATACGGACATCGGCCCAGATGTGCGCGAACTGTTCGGGGAGAACGCGGATCTCTTCGCCCCCGATGCCGTCGCCGATTCGGCAGAGCTGATCGAGGAGCTCTCGGATCTCGACCTCCTGACGGAGACCGTGCACGGGAACGCCTCCCTAATCGGGCTGCTGGCCTTGTCGTGGCACTGGAGGGCATGCTCGCCCCCCTTCCCTGAGATTCAGGAGCGGGGAAGCTGGCGCGAGCTCATGTTCGCGCTCCTGGAGCTTCGTCGCGCGGGGCGCGACGACGGTCCGTTGACGCGGGCGATCCTCGCGGGAGCCGTATGCTCCGCGTTCGGCAGGGTCGACGCGGAGGGGGAGGCGCCCAGCTCGCCCGCCGAGTCCGTTTCCGCGGCGGTGATTCGGGCCGCAGGCGATCTGGCCGCCGCCCGCCGGGCTAAGGAGGCCTTCGCGCAGCTGAACCTGTCGGAATGTTCGGAGCTCACGTCTGCCATGAGCCGCACCATGGCAGTCATGTTCCTCTCCAAGAAGGAGGAGGACAAGGGCGGCCCGGAGAGCCCGCTTCTGGCGTTCTTCAGTACCGCCGCTGCGATGAGGGAGCTCTGGGGGGTGTTCGAGACGGCTCTCCGGAGTTTCCGCTTCTCCTTGTGTCAAGTGGCCGCGAGCGTCGCAGGAGGCTCGATCCCCGAGATCCGTTCCGGGATGCCCGAAGGCTCAGAGGAATTCATGGCCTTCTGCCGGGCACGGGTGAAGACTTGGGCGGAGGCGGCGGACGTATTCTACAACACGTCCTTGGACGCCTTCGATGTCCTGGACACCCTGAGCGAGGCCGTCCGGGCCCTGGGAGAGATCCTCGCCCGGCTGGAGGAGTCGGGCTCCGCGAGGGACGCCTCCGAGTTGCGGGAGCTCTGCGTGAAGCTGGAGGCGCTGACCAAGGGGGACGCCGACTGGGAGAGCAAGGTACCGCTGGCCGGGGAGATGTTCCGGCTGCTTAAGGCCCCCAAGCCGCTTTCGCAGGACGATCTGGTCCCGCTGGAGAACGACTTCAGCGTCTCCTTCCACCGCAAGCTCGCCCGCGGCGCCTTCGACTCCGTCCTGACGGGCGCGTCGACGGACGGCGCGGCTTCCGCAACGACGATCGGCGCGGCTCCGGCCGGGGTGACTGGCGCGGCTTCTGCTCAAACGATCGACGAGGTCGGCACCTCAATCGCGGGCGGTGCCCCCCCGGCGGCGACCGGCGCGGTTGCCGCTTCGGCTGCTGCCGCCTCCGAGGTCGCAGGCGACATCCCGAAACCGACGTCGATCGTTGCCGAAGGCAGGCGTGACTCCGCGAGGTACCCGGACGAGCTGTCTGGTTCCATAGCCGAGGAGGGTATGAGCCAGAACGGGGCCGCAGGCGGCCCCGGCGCCGGATTCCGGGACGTGATGGCGGAGATCGGGAAACTGGCGGTCGCCTCCGGCTCCGAGGTGAGCGCTCCCGCCGAGAAGGCGGGCATATCCGGAGGCGCGGCGGCGGAGATTTCCGAAAAGCCCGCTCACGCCATGCCCGAATCCTCGCCCGAGGCGGAGGTCAAGGCAGGGCATGAAGTCGAGACCCGAGCGGTGGCCAAGGCAGGGCACGAAGTCGAGGCTAAGGCGGAGGCAGAGGTGAAAGCGGATGCCGCGGCCGATGCCGAGGCAGAGCCCGAGGCGGCAGCGATTTCCGACGAGGCCGCGGCGAACGAGGCGGCCGCCGTCGTGGCGGGCCTCACGCCCTACTCGCACGAGTCGGATCCCTTCAGGGAGTTCTGGGGCCTCACCTCTGCGGAGCTGGCGCAAGTCATCCGAGAGAAGTTCGGGGATCTGCTCGAGCGCGGGGTGCTTCCCGCGGAGGAGGCCGCTTACGATCCGGACGCGTTCGAGGATTTCCGCGAGGGCGCCTCCGCTGCGAGGCGGCTCAAGAAGCCCCTTTCCGCATCGGGCATCGCTGACATTCCAACCGCGTCCCCGGGCGGAGCCCCGTCGTCGGCACCGTCCCCGTCTGCCGATTCGCCGTCTTCCCGGGCTTTCCCGTCAACCCGCCCTTACCTGGTTCCCCCGGCTCCGGCTTCCGGCCAGTCCCCCGCCTCCGCTATCCCGTCCGACACTTCTCCTTCCTCCCGCCCCGCCTCGCCAGAGCACTCGCCCTTGGAAGGCGCGTCCCTTGCGGCGGCCATCGCCGCGCAGGCGGAGGCGGCGTACCGCGCCGGCGAAGCGGAACGCGAGGCAGCCGAGGCGGCGGAGCGCTCGATAGCCGAGGCCGCCGAGGCAGAGAAGGTCGCGGCCCGGGCCAAAGATTTCAGGCGGCATCTTTCCGCGCTGTGCCGCAAGCTGGCGGGCTCGGGAGACACCCGGCCGCTGTACTGGCTCGCCGCCGCGTCGCCCCGCGGGGTATTCCCCGAGTCGCTTGCGCGCCTGATGCATGCCGGACTGCGCTTCCAGCCCAGCCCCGCCGCGGCGCGGGAGTCCTTCTTCAGGGCCCTGGAGGCACTGCCCGTGCCGCCCCTGGAGGACGGCGAGGCCTTGGCCGTCGACCCCGAGCCCGCGCTATTCCTGTTCGCGGGACTGGTCCGGGCCGCGGCGAGCTGTCCCGATCAGGCGCTGGCGCCGGCGCTGGACGCCCTCGAGTGGTCCCTGCCCGCGCGTCTCAAGGGCGGGCTCGTGGAGGCCCTGGCCGATCTTACCCTCCGCGCGGACGCGGACGGGGTCCTCAAGGCCTTGAGGCGTATGGCGGATTTGCGGGACAAGGACCGGAGGCTCGGCGGGCTCAAGGCCAAGACCCGCAAGTTCCTGGAGGACATGCCCAAACGCTCCACCAGCTACGTGCCCGCCAACACCGTCTGGAAGAACCTCATCCTGCCCGGGGGGGAACTACACGGATTGCTGGAAAGGTGCGGGAACGACGGAGCGGACCAGCGCGCTTTGGACGCGCTGAAGGAGGAGGCCGACTCCCTCCGCGACCTGGCGCACGTGCGCGAGCTCGTGAACCAGTACGACCGCAGGAGCGGCCGCAAGGAAGAGATAAACGCGGCCGCGTTCGCCGCCATCTCCTCATACTGTTCGCTCACGGCGGATCTGGCCGACGAGTGGCTGGAGTTCCGCGCCGCCTCCGCCGGCGCCGGCGGCGACTGGATCGCGGCGCTCATGGAGGCCGTCTTCTCCGAGGCCGCCAAGGCCGCGCGGGCCGTGCCGGACTTCGACGCGAACGCCTGGGCGGGGGACGCGGACGAGAACGGCCGGGCGAACGGCAACGGCAACGGCGCGCACGCGAACGTTGGCGGGAACGCCCACGGAACGGTCGACGCCGGCGCCGCCGGCGATGCCGGGTTCGCCGGCGACGGGCCCGCGCGTTTCGCCGACTGGGACGGCGAGGACCTTCCCGCGGACGGGGCCAGGCTCCTGCGCGAGGAGCTCGCCAGGGTGGCCGGGCGCGCGTTTCTGGACGACTGGGACACGCCGAGGGACTCGGCATGGGGTCCGAAAGGTTTCCACGCGCAGGACCCCGAGGCGGATCTGGCGAGCTGGCTGCTCCTGTGCCCCAACGCCGCCTCCGCGAACGGGATCCCGGGCGCGCCGCTCGCGGGCGTCGTGGGCGCGCTGGCATCCGGGCCCTGGGACAGGACTGCGGAGGACCGGGCGTTCCTGGAGCGCGTCATGGAGGACGAGGTGGTCATCCCGGCCCTGTTCCTTGAGGCCGTGGAGGGCGCGGGCAAGCGCCGGGACGAGGGAGGCAGGGGTTTTGCGGAGATCCTCTTCGAGCACTCGGGGCGCAAGATAGACGAGGCCGAGATCTTCCTGGAGGGCGTGGGCGAGCTGATCGACAACATGTCCTCCTCCGGCGCCCTGGACGGCCAGGCGGCGGTCGCGTTGTCCCGGGAGGCCGGGGACGCGCTTCAGGCGGTGCTGGCGGCGGCCCCTGAGGCGGACGCCCGCGCGGCCGCTCGGGCCGTCGGCCGCGGGGCGGCGGCCGAGGCGAAGGCGCGCGCGGCTTTGGA
>JAISFS010000229.1 GCA_031263485.1 Deltaproteobacteria bacterium
CGGCAAGGTTGCGGGATAATCCCCGCCGGATACCGATGCCTTTGGAGAAATCCCGTCCGTGTTCTGTGTTCTGTGTTCAGCGTTCAGCGATGCGGACACCGATATCAGATACGTCGCGAATCGCGCCTTGCGGCGAAACCTGTCCTTCTGCCGAACTCGCGCTGTTCAAGCCGTTCCAGAATGGCCTTGCCCACAGGGCTTTACGTGAACCGTCCCGGCACGGGCGAACCTCCCGTAGGGAGCTGTTGGCTCCTCCTTCCGGGGTCTGCCGAACCCCGGGAAGCTTTCGCGTGAAATCGGAATCCGCGAGACAGTCGCGGGAAGCCACGGAAAGCCGTCACGGTGATCCGGGCGCCCCAAAGCCGATGGCTCGACCCGCGTCCCGGGGGCGAGTGGAAAGCGTGCGCCGACCTCCGCTTCCGGAAACCCGCGGCGATGACCCGGGCCAGGGCGCGTTTATTCATGAGCCTCTCGGACATCCGGCCGCTGGTCGGCACCGCCTTGGAGAAGCGCGACCCTGGCAGAGTGCTCTGCGGCGAGATTGAGGCTGCGGTCGCCCGGACGGGCCCCCTCGCCCCTCTTCATGAGAGACTCTGGCCCGACGAGGAGGTACGCCCGGAGGAAAACGGTTCGAAATCCCGCGCGTGTGGGATCCCGCAGAGTGCCTGCTCCCCGTCCTTCATCCGCGTTGGGGATGGGACAACCAGGGCCGGCCGGGAGGCGGATCCTCTCGAGACGCGGATCCTCTCGGGATGCGGTTCAGCCTGAGGCTCTTTCCGCCTTGGATGCAGCTCCGGACGATGCTGCGGCCGTTGAGGTGCGGCGAGGGCGGCTTCGGCGGGCAACATATGGTTTCCAGGACGGTACCGCGCCAAACTACGACCGCCGGGTCCGGATCCGTGATGACGAATGCCTGGATAAGTCTCGGGGAAGCTATTAGGTAGCCTGTCTCCGAAATCTGCATCGCCTGCGGCCGGGCTCTCTCTGGTTGCCCGGCTTCCGCCGGGTTAGGGCTCCATTCCCGGTGGCCCGGAAAGTCCGGGGGTAAACCGGAGGGCAGCTTTGGGCGGCGGAATCGCCGGTTTACCGGCTTGGACCCCATGCCCGCTCATTTTCGTCAAGCCTGGCGTCATGCAACAGGAATTATCGCTGCAAATCCTTTGAGCCTCCGTGTCACACCCCCTTAACTGCCGGAACAGGCGCCTTGAGCTTCCGGGAGAGATTATCAAGCGTCCACGGGTTCCGCTTCGGCATCCCGGGGCCTCCTCGGTCTCCAGGTGAGCCTTCCGGGAATCCCGGTCAGCCGCCCGAGTCTCCAGGTGAGCCTTTCGGGGATCCCGGTCAGCCGCCCGGGCCTCAAGTACCTCACGGCAAACCAGATTGGCTTTCTGGTCGGGCTTCCGGAGATTGACCCCCCGCGCTCTAAATTTCAAAGCGCCAAGCCATGGCTCTCATCCTTACGCCGTTTCTTATGCGGGTTCACCGTCTGTCAGGCGCTTCCCCCGCCTTTCCATTCCTTTCAGCAAACGGTCGCCTTACGGCATTCCCGAAAACGTATGCCGAGAGACGGTCACGCACGGCGCGGCCCAGTGCCGCCTGGGGCCCGAGGGCAGCCTCTCTTGACCTTACCGGCTCCGTTATGGCAGGATATGCCGATGTTGCGCGATTGGCTTATCGGGTTAGGCCAGCGCGTCTCAGGAGAGCAAGTAAGCCGTTAGGGCGGATTCGGGGAGATTTCATGGCCGCGATGCCGACAAGGCGCTTCAATACCTCGGGCGTCTGCAAACCTTCGAAACACTATATGATACCCGCCGTCCCCCGTATCACGGGCATAAGCGACATGATAGAGAACGAATACTATTTCGTCATCCACGCGCCGCGCCAGTCCGGCAAGACCACTTGCCTGACCGCCCTGACCGACAGGATCAACTCAGAAGGTAATTATTACGCCATCACCTGCTCGCTGGCTTCCCTAAGGGACATCCATAACGATGAAAAAGCCATGAGTAGGGTCGTTAGCCGGATAAACGTTGCCCTTGAGTCATCCGATGTGGACGAGCTCCACAAGCTGGCCTACGTTTTCAACTCCAGCCGTTACATGGCCGATGCTGACGGCAAAGTCCAGTTGATGCTCAGGGATCTGAGTCATGCTCTGAACAGGGAACTCGTCGTATTCTTCGATGAAGCCGACTGTTTGATGGAGGCTCCGCTTATACTTTTCCTTGCCCAGATCAGGGACGGCTATCTCCGCCGTTCGAATTTGCCGCGCTCCAGGTTCCCGAGATCGATGGCCTTGGTAGGCATGCGCGACATCAGGGACTACCTGACCATAGTCAGGGCGGACGGGGAGTCCCAGGGACCGGGGGGCAGCCCATTCAACGTGAGGGACGAATCGCTGTCCCTGGCCGACTTCACCCGGGAGGAGATAGAGGTCCTTTACGGCCAGCACACGGCGGAGACGGGACAGATCTTCGAGCCCGAAGCCGTCGACCGGGCCTGGCACTGGACCGAGGGTCAGCCTTGGCTGGTCAACGCCCTGGCCAGGGACA
>JAISFS010000002.1 GCA_031263485.1 Deltaproteobacteria bacterium
CTTAAAGGGTAGGCGGGTACGGTGTGCCCTTTGATGTACGGAAGGTGCTGGTATTTTTCCAGCCAGGTCTTGAATATATCCTCGGGCCACAAGTCAGGAAGATGTTCGGGATACATGTACTTTGCTATGTACATCGTCCCGACGAGTTTTCCTGCCGCTCCCTGCGAATAATGGGAAAGGAGCAGGAGGCGGTCGTTTTTGACCGCGGAAATCTCATCCCAACCGGGCCGGGAGAAAATCTCCTCCCTTCTCCTCTCGAATTCCGCCGGTGTGGGGGGTACATAGCGCCCGTTGACGTTGACCGTGCCGACCCTGACGATATATTCGGGATTTCTCCAAATGACCGTCTCGGGGTCGACCTCAACGCTTTTGGCATCGTCGAATATGTTCCTGCCGCCGGCGAACACGACCATGTTATAGAAATAATCTCCGGGAACGGTCGTATTTCCGGCCCTCTTGTACTCGTAGTATACCGTCTTCCTCGGCACGCCTTGAAGATGGTTTTGGACCAGGCCGAGCTTGTCCGCAAAATAGTCGGTCAGTTCCCGTGCCTGAGTCTCCCGACCGAATATCTGTCCCGCCAGAGCCCAGTTTTCCTTGTATTCGCCGGAATAATAGGCGTTCAAGACGACGACCTTGATCCCGAACGGGGCCAGATGTTTTTGAGCGTCCTCCCAGGCCCCGTTAGCGGTGATTATGAGTACCTCGGGATCCAGCTCGATGATCTTCTCATAATTCAATTCGTTGGTGTTCTGGCCTATGACTTGATCCTGAGAAAAAAATTTCCCGTAAGCATCACGATCCGAAAAGGTGATCTGGTCCACGCCTACAACTTTATCTATCGCGCCCAAGGCGTTGATAAGTTCCAGGTTATATCCGTTTGCGATCACCGCCCTTGTCACCGGATCCGGTATTACGACACGGCGGCCGATGCTGTCCGTAATTGTCTGGACAGGTCCATCGGAGGGCATGTTAGGGGCATTGTTTGAACCGCAGCCGGCCAGAGCTGCCACGGAAACCGACAAGATGCTGAGAATGATGGTATTCATAATTCCCGTCCCGACATTTCACTTCAGGAGCCGAACGTGCTTATAGCCGTCCTCTAAGGAAATCCTGGTCTTGATGCCGTAGATTCTGCTTATGATCTCTTCGGTCAGGACATCTCTTGGATCGCCTTGGGCCAAGATACGGCTTCCGAAAAGAATCAGAACCCGATCGCAGAACATGGATGCCAAATTCAGGTCGTGAAGAGACATAATGACTGAATAATGCTCGTTTCTGGAAAGCTCGGTTATGACTTTCAAAATAAAGAGCTGGTTTTTAATGTCCAGGCTGGCGGTCGGCTCATCCAGTATTATTATCTTGGGCTGCTGAGCCATGGCCCTGGCAATATAAACGAGCTGCCTCTGACCTCCGCTGATTTTATTGATGTCCCGGAAGGCCAACTCCTGAATCTCTAGCTTTTCCAGGATGGCAAAAACCTGATCCAGATCCTTTTTAGCATAACCGCGCCGCAAATAGGGCAACCGGCCCATCATGACGCAATCGATGACTTTCAGGGAAAAAAATCCGTCGGTAGCCTGAGGCACATACGCCATCAGCCTGGCCAGCGCCTTCAAAGGCAGTCTGGCCATATCCTGACCGTCATAGGTGATGAGGCCGCTTTGAGGAATCAACAGGCGGTTTACGGTTTTTAAAAGCGTCGTTTTGCCCGTCCCGTTAGGGCCGACAATGCCAAGAATTTCTCCTGGCCCGACCTCGAACGAGAGGTTCGAGAGGATAAGCTGACCGTTTTTATAGGAAAAACTGATATCATCGATTTCCAGCATCAGCCGATTTTCTCCCGACCTGCCGAGAGGATCAAATGGATGAAAATCGGCACGCCCAATACGGAAATTATTATGCCGACCGGCACATAGACGGGATATATGATCAGCCGCCCCACGGTGTCGGCGCCGAAGAGCAGGATGGCCCCCAAAAATCCGGCCATGGGTATGAAGAACTTATGGCGGTTGCCGATGATTATTCTGGCCATATGCGGTCCGATGAGGCCGACGAAGCCGATAATCCCGGTGAAACTGATTATGGTTGACGTCAGAAGGGCGGCCATGAGACCGCTTACCGCCCTGATCCTTTCCGGGTTTATGCCCAGGCTTTTGACCGTTTCGTCGTCGTTTAAAGCGATGGCGTCCAATTTGAGGCCCATGGAATAGATGACTATGAAACCCAGAAGAACCATCGGGCCGCAAATTACGACGCTGTTCCAGTTGCTCCTGTTAAGGGTGCCGAAAGTCCACTGGACGACCGACTCCAGTTCATGGTTCTTGGAGAAAAACTCCACCCCGGCAGTCAGGGCGCTGAAAAAATAATTCAGGGAAATACCCACGAGTATGATGACGGTGGGACTTATGCCGATAGCCTTTGATATCGTATAAACGATGATGACACATAACAGAGAACAGATGAAGGCCGAAGTGATGATACCGGATTCGCTCTCGAAAAACGGTCCAGATCCGAACACGATACACAGCGAGGCGCCGAAAGCCGCGGCGGAGGACAAGCCCAGGGTAAACGGGCTGACCAAAGGGTTTCTGGTCACCGACTGCATGACGGCACCGGAAATGGCCAGGCCGAAACCGGCGATTATGGCCATGGCTATCCTGGGGATCCTCAAAAGGAGTATTATCTTGTCGGCCACGGACGTCGGTCCCCGCTCCAGGGTACCGTCCAAGTAAGCCTTAAAGGCCCTGATCGGCTGCCATGAGCCTTGTTCCATGCCTATGGTAATGAAGAAGAAACCCATGGCCAGTGTCACAACGGCTGCCGCCACGATCAGGGCAAGCTGGCCGCGGTTGATGGATCTGTACCGTGCTTCAAACTCCAAGGAATCCATGACTGGCTTGACCGGATTTCTTCGGTTCAGAAATCAACCTGGGCCGAAAAAGTGATTGTCCTTGGCATGGAAAGACCGATGACGTTGGAGCCGGCGCGACCTACCCAGTAATCCTTGTCAAACAGATTAAAGCACATCACGCTTAACTTGACGGGCACGTGGTTGATTTCAACCTCATGCTTGTAGCCCAAGTCGACCGAATACCAGGCAGGGATCTTGACTTTATTGGCATCGGTAACATATGAAGGACCGGTATAGACGATTCTGCCGAGTACTGAGTTCTTGTCGCCAATCTCGAATTCGGAGGCCAGGATGCCGCTCCACTTCGCCACGCCCTGGACGTACATGCCGTCGAAAGTCCCGTTGGCGGTCTTGTTTCTTTTGGCGTCCAGGAAGAGAACTCCACCAGAAAGGTTCAGTTTGGGAAGGACTTTCCCGTTAATATTCCACTCGACGCCTTTGTACTCGCTTTTCCCATCGCTGCGCATGTACAGCCGCCCGTCGCTGGCCTCATCCCTGAAACTTGCCTGATCCACGGAAAACAAGCTCAAGGTCGTTATCATATCTCCAAACTGGTATTTTGCCCCGATTTCGTTTTGCTCGTTCTTGACGGGATCGATCAGTTCCCCGAAGTTCGCGTATTGGGTTCCGGTGACCGATCTGGCTCTGGTGTACCCTTCGGAGTGGCTCGCGTAAAGGAGCAGATTCTCCAACGGCTTGAAAGTTATAGCGAAAGTCGGGGAGATCGCTACGTGATTGCTTCTTTCGATCAGCTGTCCCGTGGTCGCGTTGAAACTTTGATACTGGTTATCGCGTCTCTGAAACGAGACGATGAGACCGAATTTTTTGTATTCCAGATGATCGGCAATCGTCAGGGATTTGGTGATTTCAAAATCTATAGGGTTGGCTTTGCCGGCTATCGGCAAAGGCCCGTTTCGAGCAACTCCGCTAAAAACGCTGCCTGACAGGCTGCCGGCCGGTCCCCAGGTCTGGGTCCGGTAGTTCTTGACCCATGACCAGTCATAGGCCAACGACAGGTTGTTGGTCAGTTCGCCTGTCCTGATCTTGCCTTGAATGCCGAATTGTGCGTACTTGTTCTTATTGGCTTCGACCATGTGGAGAAGGCTGGCGGAGATGATTCCGGTATTGCCGTTGAAATCCAAAGAGCCGCCCTGGTTGTCGTACTTATAGCCGCTTCTGTCGGTCATGCCGGCGTTCAGAAACAATCCCCAGTCGTCGGATAATTTCTGGTCATGATTCAGGGTAATGATGTAACCGTGCTGAATTTTTTCCTGCCCGTCGTAGTCAAAGCTTCTGCCGGAATCCGGGGCGTTTACAAGCCGGGTGCTGGCGTTGCTGAGGTTGAACCACCTTTGTCCGCCGGTGACATCAATATCGAAATATCCCGCCAACACGTTCGTCTCGCTCTTTTCGCCTTTATGGTCAAGGTTGACGAACACGTTGCGCTCTTTCTTTGCCATTCCGGGAACAGCCAGATCGCCTTCCAGGTGCTGGGCGTTTATCCTGACTCCCCATTCCTTGCCCGTTCCGAACCGGCGCCCAAGGTCAATGTATTCGCCCAAAGATCCTCTTCCGGAAAAAGTCTGGGTGTATCTGGTGATGGGCTCAACCGTGGCCCTTTTGCTCATGATGCTGATGATGCCGTTGGGAGCCGAATAGCCGTTGGTCCCGTTGACCGATGTGGTCGAACCGTAAAGCACGGTATTCGGCCCGGACATTATATCGATGCTTCCGATGATATGATTGGGCGGGGTCAGAAATTGGGCAAAAAGGTTAGGCACCCGGTTCAAATAGACGTTGTTCCCGTTTGCGTTTATGCCCCGTATGGAGAAGTCCGAATACATCGGGGAGGACACGCTTGCGCGGATGGACGGGTCGTTCACGAGAACCAAATTCAGGGGCAGGCTAGGGTCCCCGTAGTCATTGACCGATTTTTCGGTCAGATTGAACTGGGTAAACGGTATATCCATTATGTCCGTGCTGCCCAGGATGCCGTCACGCGATCTTCTATAGATAAATCCGCCTGGCAACTCTTCTCGTTCGGCTTCCGACTGAACGACAATGGAGGATAAATTCAAGTTGGGGGTACTCGAGGCGTCCCCTTCCGCCGCAACTGCGGACACCGAGGCACATACGGCGGCAACGAAACATGCGAGCAATGCCAAAGGCATAAAGATAGATGTTTTCACAATAACCCCTCTTCTCAGAATTTATCCATCGGAAACTCAAATGCAAATACAAATTCAAGTTCAAGTTTCCCCAGTCAAAACCCTCTATGTGACCCATGAGCAACGAAAACATTATGTTTTGCCAGTCTGCACCTTATTCAAGATGCATTCCCTGGGCGCGTAACAATGCTCATCATCGCCAGATTGACAAGTAGCCTTGGACTTCCGATGGTTGGAAGTATTCAACTCCGAGGCAGGATCAAGGTTCCGGCAATGATAAAGAACACCGACGATGGAGTGAGTAGCTGGAGTGGTGATGGAGTGAGAGGATGGAATGACAAACTGGAGAGGTGATGGAGTGAGAAGCTGGAACGTTTAGACGGACGAGTGTACAGAGATTCCTGTAGACATCATTAATTGGCTTAGGATGCTTAAGAGATGATGATAATCTGAATCAATATGGGGCTCTTGCCAACCTCTTAGCCAGGTCTCTTGGTAACACATCTGACAAACCGTTAAAATGCAGTTGGAAACTTTACACCAAGCCATAACGCATGTCAACCTGTTCGTTTACGGGTGAAATCTGAGGAAAGCCATTCTGGGCCCGCCTGAAATCGTCAAGGCCGACGGCAGACAGAAACGGACATCCGGGCAATAGGTATGGCGCGGGTTGGCCACCTCATCTTGTCACGTTTTGGGATTTGACGGGGGTTGAGTTGGCAAGATGACGATAAATGATATATATCAACTGTTAAAGTGAAATTTTTATGATGGAATTGATAACATCTAAAATGTTTTAGCTGACAATTATTTATCCGTTCTGGCCGTCAAGTGAGTAGCATAGGGATTCGGGCCTGCTGCAAGGGGGAGTCAGAACCGCCACGTAGGTGGAACCTTTCGGCAAAGTCCTTCCCCGCCGCGACTGCCTGGACGTCCAGCACGTCCATCTCGTCTGCGGCATTTCGCTCCGCGCCATGCGCCCTTGCCGATTCCGGGACCCCTTTGGTCCGCATTGCTCTTACGGTCCGGGCTGATCAGGATTCCCATGAAGAGGGCTCCCATCGCCAAAGGACAACCCCGCCGCCGACCGGAAATCCGGGCATCCGCGTCCCGCTCACCCCCTAATCGCCCCGCCAGCTCACGTCCGGATCCGGACGGACGGTTCCCCCTTGACAATCTTCTCGAGACCGTCCGACTTCGCGATTTCGGGACGCGCCGATGGCGCCGCTACGCCTGCCGCTCTGCCCCACCCCAAAGCCAGCCCCCCCGATGCCCGCCTCACCGTATGGCCCTTCGGCCCCGGCCCGCCTTTGACAGAGGGGCGACCGGGGGCTTACTATTTCGATGGAGCCCCGACCCAAGGCCGGAGACCCTGGCCGGTGACTTCACGATCGCCCCGCCGTAACGGTCGGGGGCCGGAGCGGAAGGATGGAAGACAAGGACTACGGGCTTATCCCCGACGGCGACGTGTACGACTCGTCCAACACATTGTGGACCCGAGCGTTCGTCACTTTCCTGCTCGTATACTTCTGCACGTTCATGTCGTTCTACATGCAGTTTTCGACGCTGTCCCCGTACTTCGCCTCCGAAGGCCTCTCTAAGAAGATGGCGGGGCTCGTCATAGGGTCGTTCACCCTGACCTCCATAGCCTCAAGGCTCCTGTCGGCGCCGCTGGCCGTGCGCTTCGGCCCCCTGTTCACCGCGAGGATCGGCCTTGCGGTGATAGCCTTCGGTATCGTGTTCTATTTCATAAGCCCCGGGACCGGCTGCTTCGCGCTGGCCAGGCTTCTCCAGGGCGCGGGCTTCGGGCTGGTCTCGACCCTCCTGGTCTCGCTCGTTACGAGGATCATACCCCACCACAGGATGGGGGAGGGCCTGGGGTTCATGGGCCTGGGCTCCACGGTCGCGATGGCCATGGGGCCGCTCGCGGGCCTGGCCGTGTCAGCGGCGTTCGGCTACCGGGAGATGTTCCTCTCGATGGACCTGATGCTAGCCCTCTCGCTCCTGGTGACCCTCCAGCTCCCCAAGTTCCTGGAGGCCAAGGACCCTCCCCCTCCCCCCGCCCCGCAGGGCGCCCCGCGCGGCCTGAGGCGCCTGGACACCCGACCGATGTGGCCGGGAAGCCTTTCACTCTTCTATGGGGCCGCCGTCTCCGCTGTCACCATCTACCTTACGCTTTACTGCCGTGAGAAGAGCCTGCCCTCGGCCGCGGCTTTCTTCGTCGTTGCCACCATCGGCACGGCGATCGCGCGGTTCACGACCGGCCGCATCTGCGACCGCAAGGGACCCGTTTACGTCGTGCCGCCCTTCACCCTGCTCCTGGCGGCGGCTCTTGCCGGGATCCTGTACGCCCGGAGCGCCCCGGTCCTGTTCCTGGCGGCGCTGTGCTACGGGGCCTCCGCCGGCGCCATCTTCCCGGCCCTGCAGAGCTTCACCATCTCGACGGTGGAAAGGTCCAGGCGAACCGTCGCCGCGGCGACCTTCTTCATCTTTTACGATCTGGGCAACGGGATCGGAGTTGTGCTCCTCGGCTATCTGGCCGGTCACTTCGGGAACTATTCGGCTTCCTTTGAGGGATCCCTGTGCTTCACCGGCCTCCTGTTCCTAGGCTTTCTCATCGTGTACGGTCGCTCCCGGCTCATCGGGCGGCGGGCCTCCGAAGCCGGTGATGAAGGGGCCGACGAGGGCCGGGCGGCCGAAGACGGCAGTGACTACGAAGCCTCCGGGGACGGCAGTGACTACGAAGCCTCCAGGGACGGCAGTGATTCCGAACCCTCCGGGGACATCGGGCAGGATCTCGAGGAGAGCCGCACCGCCGCCGACATAGCAAGCCACGACGCTATTCCCGTACATGCCACCGACGAATTTCACGTGCCGACCGCCGACGAACTTCCCGCACGGGCCGCCAACGAAATTCACGTTCCGGGCACGGCGACGGGCATCGGGGCGGCCTCCGTTGAGGACGAGCCATCC
The DNA here is from genome assembly GCA_031263485.1 of Deltaproteobacteria bacterium. Classification (GTDB taxonomy): domain Bacteria; phylum Desulfobacterota; class Desulfarculia; order Adiutricales; family Adiutricaceae; genus JAIRZX01. The sequence goes on from JAISFS010000002.1 coordinate 8,056, forward strand.
GCGCGAACCGCGGAAAGGCCTTCCCCCGGATCGATCTCCGAGCAATCCCCCGGAGACTCCGGACCGGATGCCGAGTCACCCGCCGAGTCGGTTGCGGAGGCGCGCGCGGAACAGGTTGGCTCGCAGACAGCCATGCCGTTCGCCAAGCCGCCTTCTGAAGCGGGAGCCGCTGCTTCAGTCGCAGCAACGCCCGCCGCGGCGGTCAGGCCCTCCGCAGTGATGCCTGCAGGACCGGACGCGAGGCAACCTGCCGGACCGGACGCGGGACCGATCGCCGGGCCGGCTTCCCGACTGCCCGCAGGGCCGAACGCCGGACCGATCGATACGGCCGTCGCCGAGACGGATTCAGGACCGGCCGCAGGGACTCCGGCCGCCCCTTCATCCCGAGGTCCCTCGAAAGCTTAGCCCTCCCCCCGTATGGCCCCATGCGGGTCGGCGGGCGGGGACGCGGGCGCGCGATCGCGGCCCCGGGCCGCCGTCTCCCGGCTCCGGCCTTCCGGACGGTGGCCGATTTTCCGGGCGCGCCCGCCCGCGTTGTGGCATAATAGGCGGCGGCGCGGCGCCGCACAGCGGAGCCGCGCCTCTTCAGTGCCGGGCCGCGCCGCGCGCGCCCGCCCTTCCGGGGCGGGCGCGGACGGCGCTCCCGGCAACGCCCCGTGCCCCGCCCGCCGCGGCGGGGCGCCCGTCAAGCACCATCCTCAGGGCCCCGAGATGCCCCCCTGGCCGCACAGGGGCGCCCGGGCGCCTCGCGTTCGAAGGCCCCAATGCCCAAAGAACACCCGCCGACGTCTCCGCCGCCGCCCCAGGCGCCCGCGCCGGAACTGGACGCCGCCGTCAAGCCCCCGCTGTGGACGCGTACGTTCTTCACGTTCCTGTTCGTGAACCTCTGCGTCTTCATGGGCTTCAACATGCTCCTCCCGACCCTGCCGCTGTACCTGGAGGCCGCGGGGCTGACGGAGCAGGAGATAGGCATCGTATTCGGATCGTTTACGATCTCCGCCATCACCGCCCGCATCACGGCCGGCAGGCTCTCCGGCCTCCTGGGCGCCGTCAGGACCGCGCGGGCGGGGCTCTTCGTGTGCGCGGGAGGCACCCTGGTCTACTTCCTTCACGACTCGATCCCCTCTTACGTGGCGGCCAGGCTCCTCCAGGGCCTGGGCTTCGGACTCACCTCGACCCTCCTGGTGTCGCTCGCCTCCCAGACCATCCCCCCCTCGCGCATGGGCGAGGGCCTGGGCTACCTGGGCCTGGGGGCGACGGTCGCTCTCGCGATAGGCCCGTACTCCGGGCTCTACGCGGCGGAGACTTACGGCTTCGTGGCGATGTTCGTGGGGGCGTCCGCCTGCTGCGTCGCCGCGGGCCTGGTGAGCCTGCTGCTCCCCAGGATCTCCTTCCCCCGCCCGAGGGCTGCCGCGGCCGGAAAGCCCGATGCCGGGGCCGGAAAGCCCGATGCCCCGCCCATGCCCGCCGCCCCGCCCGACGGGACCGATGCCGCCCGGCGCGACGGTTCCGGCGCGGACGCCGTCAGGACAGCGGCCCGAGCCAACGCCCTGCTGGCCTTAGAGGCCAAGGCCGCGTCGCCGACGACCCCCGCGCCCCGCAAGCGGCTCAGGGTGGAATGGGCCGCCGTGCCGCCCTCCTTCCTGATGCTCGTCTACGGGGTCGCCGCCTCTGCCATAGTCACCTACCTCGCGGTCTACGCGAAGGAACGCGGCATGCCCTCCGCGGCCGAGTTCTTCGTGGTGTCCACCGCGGGCACGGTCGTCTCCCGGCTCTGGGCCGGCAGGCTCTTCGACCGCAAGGGCCACTTCTACGTGATCCCCCCCGCGGTGGCGCTCATCGCGTTCTCCATCGTCTCAATCCTCGTCGTGCCTGGCCGGGCCCTCATGGACACCGCTGCCGTCTGCTACGGCATGGGCGCCGGGGCGCTGTTCCCGTCTCTCCAGACCCTGGCGCTCACCTCGGTACCCCCCGACCGCAGGACCACGGCCTCCGCGTACTTCTTCGTGTCCTTCGACATCGGCATGGGCGCGGGCTCGGTGGTCATGGGCGGCCTGGCCGGACTGTTCTCCAGCTACCGCGTGGTCTACGTGGCCGCCATCGTCTGCATGGCCTTCTTCGCGGCGAGCTACTTCCTCATCTTCTCCAAGGGCCGCGATGCCGATGGCCCCGGGGACAAGGAAGCCCCGGGCCCTCGCTCCGGCCCCGTCGGCGGAGACGGCGGCGTCGCTCCAGGCAAGGGCGCCGTCTCCCTGACGCCAGTCGCGTCCGCCTTCGCGTCCTCACTTATCACGGCATCCCCCGGAGTCATCGCGTCCCCGGGGATCACGGCGTCCCCCGGGGTCATCGCCTCCCCGGGGTTCACGGCGTCCCCGGCAGTCATCGCGTCCCCCGCCGCCATGGCGACCATCGAGGCGCACGGGCAGGCTCCGACCGGCTGAGGGCTCTGGCGACCGCTTCCCCTGCCTGAAGGACGGCCGCCGCCCGAGGCCGTGCGGAACAGGCCTTCCGACGCGACGCATGCCCGCCTCCCCGCCCGGCGCGGGACCCGCCCGTGCGAGGCGACTACTGCCCCGCCCCCTCGGCCCGCCCGGCGCCGTCCCCGCCGTCGCGACGATTCGCAAGGCCAGTCCCGATCACCCCGCCAGGCCGGGGCCCCGACCGCCTTCCTCCTGAACCCCCCGCACCGCCGGGGGGGCCTTTTTCCGCGCGCACCGGTGGCCGTTGTGGCATAATGGCCTCGGGCCGCCTCCGCAGGGGCGCCTGCCCCCCGATCTTCCGCGGCCCGCGAGCGGCCAAGCGCCCCGCCCATCCGCCAATCCGCCTTCCGACCGCAACCATCCTCACCCTTTCAACCGGCTCCCTTCGCCTTGCCCTTGCGGGCCAAGGCCCGACGGAGCGGGAGTCGCCCGTGCCAAAGCGAACGCTCACGCTCCTCCGCGCCGAGGTCAGAACGGGCGATTGCCAACCGGAGTACCCGGACTCCGATCTCCTGCGGGGCCGGACGCCGTGAGCGGCGCGAAGCGCGTCCTGAAGGTCTTCCCCCACCCGGAACGGCTCTGGCTTCCCCTCGACGGCGCCGTGCCCAAAAAGGGCCTGCTCAGGGGCAAGGCCGTGGCCCAGGGCGAGGTGCTGGCCGAGGCCCTGCTCCCGTTCACGCCGGATCTGACCGCGCCGCTTCCGGGCCGGGTAGCCGGGCTGGACGGCGCCGGCGTCTCGCTGGACGTGGACTTCCGGAGCGGGGCGGAGCCCCCGGAGCCCGCGAGGCTCCGCGAGCTGGGGCCAGTGGAGACGGCAAAGGCCTTGAGGAGGATGGGCATCGAGCCCCCCCCTGCCCCCCCGCCCGGCGACCCCGTGGTCATCTCGGGCTTCGACCCGGAGCCGGGTCTCATGACGGCCCGGGCGCTCTGGGAGGACCAGCGCGCGGCCTTGGAGGACGGGCTGAGGCTCGTGGGCAGGCTGTACCCGGGAAAGCCGGTCGTGCAGTGCCTGCCCGGCGGAGCGCGGCCGCTGGAGTCCATGGACTCCGCGGCGGTCGCCATGCAGCTCGCCTATCCCTGGACCCTGCCGCCGCTGTTGAAAAGGCGCCTCCTGAAGAGGATCGCGCGCGCCGCCGCTCGGGCCGGCCGGGAGCCGCTCTACGACCCCGGGGCCCGGGGGGTGTGCGGCGCGCGGACCCTGTACCTGATGGGCACGGCGTTCCGTACCGGGCGCGCGCCCTCCGCGCGCCCGGTTACCCTGCAAGGCGTCCCCGCCCTGGTCCCTCCGGGCATGTCCGCCATGGAGCTCCTCGCCCTCGTGAACCTCCGCCCCCGCGAAGGCGACTGCGTGGTGCTGGGCGGCCTGGCCCGCGGCCGCGCCTGCGCCCGCCTGGACCAGGGACTGGGCCACGGGATCGAGGCCGTGCTCCTCCTGAAGGGCGGCTCGCCCTGGGCGTCCCGGCGGGAGGGACGCTGCTCCATGTGCGGCAGGTGCCGCGCGGCCTGTCCCCTGAAGCTGCCGGCGGATCTCATCGGCGGGAGCCCCAAGCGGCTCTGGCCCCTGCTCCTGGAAAGGCTCCCCCAGCTCGCCAACTGTCCGGGCTGCGGACTCTGCGCCCAGGCCTGCCCCCAGAACGTGCCGCTCGCCGCGCTCCTGGGGGCCTCCGCAGGAGGCTACCCTCAATGACCTCCCCTGCCGACGAGAACCCCCGCCCCGCCAGGGGACCGGAGGGCGCGGGCCCCGAAGACGCCGGCCTGGACGGCGTATCGTCGCGGGACGGTGCGGCGGACAGGGAACCGTCCGGAGGGTCCCCGACCGAAGCCGCCCCGGAAGGGAAACTCGCGACCGAGGACGGGAGTGCGGAAGCCGCCGGCGACGGAAGGCCATGCCCGGCGGACGTCCAGGACGAGAAGCGCCCCGAGGCTGACCATGCCCCGGAAGTCAACGCGGACGATGACGCGGACGCCGCCGACATCGAGGGACCCGACGCGGCGGACGGGCGCGACGCAAGGCTCCCCGAGTCGGACGGCCAGGACACAAGGCTCCCCGAGACGGACGATGCCGCAGACGCCGCCGCCATCGAGGGGCCCGACGCGGCGGACGTGCGCAACGCAAGGCTCCCCGAATCGGATGGCCAGGACACATGGCTCCCCGAGAGGGACGATGCCGCGGACGCCGCCGACGACGAAGGCCCCGACGCGGCGGAGGCCCGGCAAGCGACGGGCCTTGAAACGGAAGAAACCGAGGAAGACGTGGACGGCTCTAAAGGCATCGCCGCCGATGCCGGACGCGGCACTGAGGTCGACCGGGACGGGACGTTTTCCGAACCGGAAGGTGCCGCGGCTGGCAGAGGCACGAAAAGCGGGCCTCAGGCCGTTCCCGGACAAGGATCGGGAGACCCGGACTCCGGAACCCCGAAGACCGCCCCCATCGACTCCGGCGCCGCCGAAAGCCGTCCCCCCGGCGGGACAGGTAACGGCTACGCCTCTAAAAGGCGCGAGTTCTTATGGGAGGGCCACCAGGAGCCCCCGCCGGAAGCGTTTTCCCTCAAAACCCTGCGCGGGCGCGCCGTCGCGGGCATGGCCCGCTTCCGTCGCGGTACCGCTCCGCCTGATCCAGGCGGATTCCCCCACCGGGGCGGGACAGGGCATTGGGACGGGGCAGGTCTTGCGGACGGGGCAGGTCTTGCGGACGGGGCAGGTCTTGCGGACGGGACAGGTCTTGCGGACGGGGCAGGTCTTGCGGACGGGACAGGACAAAGGGACGGGGCAGGTCTTGCGGACGGGGCAGGTCTTGCGGACGGGGCAGGTCTAGCGGACGGGACAGGACAAAGGGACGGGACAGGTCTAGCGGGCGGGACAGGACAAAGGGACGGGACAGGGCAAAGGGACAGCCAGCCGCCTGGCCCACGGTCGACCGACTCCGCGCCCGAAAGCCCGCCCGACCCCGCCGAAAACCCGGCCCCTGACAGGGCGCTGGACTGGGACGATCCCTCGGGGGACCAGGACTCGGAGTCCGGGCGTTCCCCTCAAGAAAGCCGCGGCGCTTCCGGCGGGGATGGCGACCGCCCGATGCCGACGGCCCCAGGCGGCCGTCCGGCCCCATGCAGGCCGTCGCTCAGCCCCGCACCGCACCTCTGGCCCTTCCGTGGGAGGCCAGCCTTCAAGAACCTCGCGGCGGCCGCCCTTTTGGCGCCCGCCATCGCCATGTGGGTAGGCGCCGGGGCGATGTCGGTCTGGTGCCTCGCCCCGCTTCTCGCGGCCCCCCTCCTGACTTTCCTCCTCAGATCGACCAACCCGCCCGCCCTGGGCTCGCTCGTCTGGCTCAAAGGGGCGCTCGCCGGGCTCGCCGTGCTTCCCGCGGTGTGGCACCCATATCCCCACGACTATTTCTGGCACTTCTCCCCGGCCTTCCTGCTCGCCGGCACCGGGGCGGCACTGGGCGGGACGCTGGCGGCCATAAAGCCAGGGCCCTTCAGGGTCCCCTTGGCGCCTGCGGCGTTCCTGGCGGCCCTCATGCCTCTCGCCTTCGCCTGGCTTTCCGGGCCGTCGGCCATTGAGCCGCCACCTCCTGCGGACATCCTGATCTTCGGAGAAAGGGCCGGGGCCCCGCAACCCGCCGCCGGTCCGCCGACCCCGGCCCGACCGCCGGATTACGGCGAATCCGCAGGCAACGCCCAGGCTCCGGACAACAACCCGCCGCAGGGCTACGTCCGGGCTCCGGACTACAACCTGCCGCAGGGATACGGCCAGTATCCGGGCTACGGCGAAGCCCCCGGACGCCCCGCCGCGGCCGGGCGCGGTCGCCCGGTCCCTGCCCAAAACGCGGCCGCGGCAAGCGATCCCGCAGGCACGGAACTCGCGGCGGTCCTCGCCCTGGCCCCGCTTTTCCTGTTCCTGATAGCAGTCGGCGAGGCCCCCCGGCTCCCGGCGCTGGTCTTCTGCGCGGGTCTCGCGGCGCTGGCGCTCCTCAAGGGATCGATGGAGTGGGGCGCCTCGGTCTTCTGGACCGCGACCGCATTCCTCGTGCTGCCCGAACTCCTGCTTGGCCCGCGCAAGGCGCTCATGGGCCTCATGCTCTGGGCCCCCGGGGCCTATGAGATCGCCGCCTCCGGCGGCTGGTCGGCTCACGGGGGGGACCTGGGCCGGCTGACCGTGCTGGGCTGGTTCACGCTCCTTGGGATCATCTCCTGGCTCTTGAAGATCCGGGAACTCCGCCGCCTCCAGGCCGCGGCCGTGCGGGCCCTGCTCCTGTCCCACCCCCTCGCGCTCAGGACCATGCCAGGAGGGGCTGTCCGGGCGCCTTCAGGGTCGCCCCGCGCGCCGGCCGCGCAGCCGCCCCCCCTTACGGCGGCGGTATTGTGCCGGAGATCCCCAGACATGCCCAGGACCGCGAGCCCGCCCGGCCTCACCTGCGCCGTCCTGGACAGCATCTCCGGGGGGCCATGGGCCTGCGCCGAGGGATGCCTAGGCGCCGGGGACTGCATCGCGGCCTGCCCGTCAGGGGCGCTGTCGGCCCAGGACTGGGGCTGCGTGCCGGAACCCGACCCGGAAAGGTGCAACGGCTGCGGGCTCTGCGTCATAGCCTGCCCCAAGGGCCTGGTGAGACTCGTGCCCCGCGCCTGGAAGGCCCTGGTCCCCTGCCGGGGCCGCCTGACCATGAAGGCCATGGACGCGCTCTGCCCCGGCGGCTGCCTTGGCTGCGGTCTCTGCCGCAAGGCCTGCCCCAAGGGGGCTTTGGCCTGGACCCCGCCGGCGTTTGCCGCCCGGCCCCACGCGGGCCGCGCCGCCCCGTCCGCGTCCTTTGAGGCGGGACTCGCCCGGGGCCCCCGGGGCGGCGCCAAACCTGCCGTGGTCCAGGACATCTGCCTGGACAGCGAGTCGGGGGCTTGCGATTACGAGTGCCGCAAGAGCTGCCCCAGGAACGTGATCCTCACCCGCTGAAGCGGCCGCCGCCCTCCCGCGCGAACCCCCGCGGCGTCCGGCGCCCCGTCCATCAGCCGCGAGGCGACTCCCTGTCTGACGGCCGCGCGGAGTTCCCACTGACTGGCCATGAGGTCCGAGGCGTCTCCCCTAAGGCGACCGCTCGCCGTCCTTCGACCCGGCCATTAACCGCGAGGCGCCGCCACCCCGTCGGACGGTAGGACGGAGTTCCGCCGGAAAGACCATGATGTCCGAGGCGCCTCCTCCACCAAGGCGACCGCTCGCCGTCCGTAGACCCGGCCATTAACCGCGAGGCGCCGCCACCCGTCTGACGGCAGGACGGAGCTCCGCCTGACGGGCCATGAGATCCGAGGCGCCTCGGAAACGGTAGCCGGACGACTTCAGGCACGGAGCCATGTCGACACCGCAGTGGAGGACGATCTTTTGTTCTTTTCATCGGCTCCGGCGTTGCCGACCCCGGGCAAGCCGTCCGCCTTGACCGGCCGCAGGCAGGCCATCCGCCTTTACCGGCCGCAGGCAAGCCGTCCGCCTTGATCGGCCGCAGGCAAGCCGTCCGCCCAAGGCTTGGCGAAAGGTAAAGCCGCGTGGCCCCCTGAAACCCCCTTCCTTCCCCCCTACCGATGCCAGTCGCCGACTTTGTAAGCCTAATGATCGTTCGCTGTTCTCAAAGCCGACAAAAAATTTCAATAATGAATCATAACGTGACGAGCGAAATTGCCTGCCGAACGAGGAGCCGCCGTTCCGATTCCCGCCTCCCGTCTTCCGAAGGGGCAGGAAATGCGATGGCCCTTCAGCCGAATCCGGCCCCAGAGCCCAGCTTCGGGCGTTACGCTACCATGTCGGCCCCCTTCCCGCACAACTGAAGCGCGGCTTGGTCCTGAACCGTTGGGGGCGATCGGATCCAGATGCCTTTCCAAGTTAACTGACAAAAAATATCAAAAATGAATGAAAATTTGCAGAGCAAGGAATCGTCAGCCCTTCAGCATCGCATCGACATATATTTGCGGTAACAAATTTTCAGTTTTGTCAATTTTTTTCAATATTTGTGATCTTTTTAGAATTCTAGCATGGGGGAAAAGTAAGAAGCAATCGTTTTTTCAAAAATTCATGGGAATATTTATTTTTTGCTGTGCGGAAACTCACCTCTGTCCCGGCAACACGTGATTATTTTCCCGATTCGTCCCGCTTTCCATGCAGTATCCGCCATGGTCCTGGCATATTTTGACTGATTCAACCATTTTTAAGATAAAACGAAAATTTCAGCTTTGTATATTTTTGGGAAATATCTGATTTTTTCTTTTTTTGATGTGGAAATTTAATTCACCAAAGCACAACGCTGTTTTTCGCGTCCAGCCAACTAAGGTCCGTTCGCATGATCCCGCTTGCGAACCCCCCGGTCGCCGTTTCGCGGAAACCCTTATCTGGCAACGGTTTTCACGATGACATCCTAGGCGCCGGAATCCTTGCACCAGGGCCCGAGTCGCCCGGGCGCGGACGAAAAACCCCGAATACATTTGCTTTTCGCCGGATAGAGGCATATATTACTCCCTGTCGTCAAACCCTCCTTCGTATCTTCCGGTCGACCGGCACCCTTCCGCCTGCGGCCCGCGACGTCCCGGACCTTGATCCGCGGACGCCCGGACTTGCCCGGGCCGCCTTCCTGCCGCTCCCCTGCCGATGCTCCTCCCGCGCCCTGCGGGCGAGGACAAGCCGGACCTCGGCCTTTTCCGTCATCGGCCCGCCTGCGGCCCGGTCGCGCCATGCCTGCAGGCGCCTGCGGGGGGACAATATCTGAATGCCCCCGTCGACCGATGGCCTTCCCGGAGCCGCCGCCCCTTCCCTGACGCCTCCGCGGACGCGGCCTTCCAACGGCCATCCGCGACGCTTCGGGCTCGACGCGGTGCGCCTCCGAATCCCTTGCGCGACACACGCCCGTCGCGATGGCGATCCCCCCGCGCCGAAACGCCCGAACGCCTCCCTTGGACGGGACGGCGCTTCGGCGCGCCCTGACCCAGATTCCGAGCCATGCTTCTGAAACTGACCGTCGAAAACTTTTTCTCCTTCAAGGACAAGACCACCTACGCGATGGTCGCGAACTCCGGGAGGAAGTTCGGCAGCAGGGTGCCACAGCACCCCGCCGTCAACAAGATGATCCTGCCGGCCGCGGCTGTCTTCGGCGGCGACGGGTCGGGCTACGAGAACTTCGCGAGGACGCTGAGGTTCTTCAAGCAGCTGGTGACGGAGTCGCCTTCGTTCGTCAACTCCCTGAACCTCTACACCTTCCAGAACTACTCGGATTCCCGGGAGCTCCCCGTGAAAATCTGGGCGGACTTCGCGGCGGGGGACTCCGCCTGGCGTTACGGCTTCATGGCCCTCAAGGACGTGATCATAAACGAGCGCCTGCTGAAGATGAACGGCTCCAAGAAGACGCTCCTCTTCGAGAGGCGCAAGAAGAAGCTGAAGCTCCACCGCTCCATGGAGAACCCCGACGACCTGAAGGCCCTCTTCAGGTCCATGAAGAAGAGCCTCCTGTTCCTGCCCCAGGCCGCCCGGGACGGCTACGAGAAGTTCCAGGACGTCTACCGCTGGTTCAGCGACACCCTGCACGTGACCGGCCAGGAAAGCTACGTGCATCAGCCCCAGATCTCGGACGAGGGCTCCACGGATTCCAGGACCTTCCACGACTTCATCGAGCTTGTGGACAAGAACTCCTACTCCACCCGCCTGGACGCCCGGACCGTGCCGCCGGACTCGCCGGTCCACCGGGAGCTGGAGGGCGAGGGCGTCATGCGCTCCGGGGACTTCATGATCCGCCCTCCGGCGGACGGCAGGGGATTCGAGGTCTACTACCGCCACAAGACCTTCCACGACGCGAAGCTCCTGAAGCTCTTCCCCTACGAGCGCTCCGGCGGCTGGGACTATTCCCCGATCCCCCGGCCGTTCGGCACCGAGCGCGAGAAACACTCCCTGGTGGCGCTCATGAGCTCCCGCGACATCATGGCCTCCCCGGAGCCCAAGATCTACTTCATCAACTTCTTCGACTCGGCCTTCGACCCGATCCCGGCCCGCACCATCATAAGCGACTACCTGGACAGCTGCTCCAGGGACTCGCGCACCCAGCTCATCATCACCTCGGCCAACGCGCTCCTGCTGGACAAGAAGGTCTTCCGGCCCGACGAGCTCTGGATTGCCGAGCCCGGCGACTTCGGAAACACCAGGCTCCTCTCCCTCGGCGAGTACAAGAAGACCATCAAGAAGAAGGCGGTCTGGCGCGACTTCAAGACCGGGAGGATAGGCGGCATCTACACTCCGCTTCTCATGGCCGCCCTGGAGGCAGGAAAGGAGCGGAAATAGCCCCGCCGCCCGGGGACCCGACCCGCCGCGCCGGGAACGTCCGCCCGCGTCGGGCGAAACGCCGTCGCCGGGGAACTGGCCGGGGAGGCGCCCGGACGGGGCGCGGCCCCGCGTTTCGACGGCCCTCCGGCGGCGCTTACGGCTTCGCGGGAGGGCCCTGTCGCGTCATGGCGCGCAAGGCTCCTGAGCCTCGGAGAGGGAGGCCTGCGGGACTCGGGAGGCCTGTGCGTACCCGAAGCCCTGCGGGGCACGGGAAGCCTGCACGGAGCGGATGGAGTGCGTGACACGGGAGGCCTGTGCGCACCCGAGCCTTTGCGGGGCAGGGAAGCCCGCACGGGGCGGGTGGAGTCCGGGACATGAAAGGGTCTCGCACACCGAGCCTTACGGGGCATGGAAGGCATGCACGGAGCGGGTGGAGTGAGGGACACGGGAGGCCTGCGCGTCCCCGAGCCTTGCGGGGCACGGGAAGCCTGTACGGAGCGAGAGAAGTGCGGGACACGGGAAGCCTGCGCGCACCCGTGCCTTGCGAGGCACTGGAAGCCCGCATGGAGCGGGCGGGTCCGGGACATGGGAGGGCTTCGCGCACCCGAGCCTTGCGGGGCACGGAAGTCCTGCACGCGCCCGGAGCCGGCGGACAACGCGGGGAACGGGCCCTGCCGTCCGGAGCGGCATCGTCCGGCGGGAGGCCGCCCGGACCGCCGAGCGCCCATTCGGCGATGTCGCCCATTCCTTTGGCGTCGCCGGGGGCTGCCGCCGTCCTTGAATGCGGCCCCGAAAAGTGCTAACTTCGTCTTTTTTCCGAGGGGTCGGGGCCCAGTGAGCGGTCGCCGCGCCCCTCCGCCCGCCACGTCCGGGGTCCCGGCTTTCGGACCCGGCGGACGAAAGGGTTCTTGATCGTGAAATACGTGATCCTCATAGGCGACGGCATGGGGGACCGACCCCTGAAGGCCCTGGGGGGACTCACCCCCCTCCAGAAGGCCCCGACGCCCAATCTAGATCGGCTGGCCAAGGAGGGCATGATCGCCCGCTGCTCCACCGTGCCCGATGGAATGAGCCCGGGCTCCGACGTGGCCATCATGTCGCTTCTGGGCTACAGCGCCAAGGGGGTGCTCACCGGGCGCGGGCCCCTGGAGGCCCTGGCACTTAACGTGCCGCTCCCGGACGGGGCCATGGCCTTCCGCATGAACCTCGTGACCCTGGGACGCGGGGGCGGGAAGACCGTCATGCTGGACCACTCGGCGGGGGACGTGCCCGCCTCCGACGCGGGGCCGCTCCTGGCCGAGCTCTCGCGCAGGCTCCCGCTCGCCGGCGGCAAGTCCGTCCACCAGGGGGTAAGCTACCGCCACATCCTGGTCTGGCCCGACGCCCCCGAGGGCCTGGCCTCCGTGCCCCCCCACGACCACCTGGACCAGGCCATGGACGCCATCCTGGACGACCCGGCCTATCGGCCCATAGCCGATCTGGTCCGGGCCTCCTGGCCGATCCTGGAGGATCACCCCGTGAACGCGGCCCGCAGGGCCAAGGGCCTGAGGCCCGCGAACTCGATCTGGCTCTGGGGCCAGGGCCGGACCCCCAAGGTCAGGACCTTCGCCGAGCGCTGGGGGATCACCGGGGCCACCGTCTCGGCCGTGGATCTCATCCGCGGACTCGCGGTGGCGACGGGCCTGGAGCCCCTGACCGTCCCCGGGGCCACGGGCTGGCTGGACACCGACTACGAGGGAAAGGTCGCCGCGGCCCTGGATGCCCTGAAGACCAGGGATCTGGCGGTGGTGCATCTCGAGGCCCCTGACGAGTGCAGCCACCAGGGGAATCTCGACGCCAAGCTCAAGGCCATCGAAAATTTCGACGCGAGGATAGTCGGGCCGATCGTTGACGCCCTGCCGTCCTTCGGGGACTACCGGGCGCTGTGCTCCTGCGACCACTACACCCCGGTGGAAACCAAGACGCACACCTCCGACCCCGTGCCCTTCGTCCTCTTCGACAGCGCCGCCCCCGCCCGCTCCGGGGCGGCGGGCTACTCGGAGGCGGAGGCCCTGAAGGCCGGGACGCTCGTGCCCGACGGCCCCGGCCTGGGCCGGCTCCTTTTCGGCCCGGAAAAGGCCTAGCCCGCCCGGGGCGGGCCGAGGAAAGCAACATGACGACGGACTTCATCATCGAGGACGGCCACTTCAAGGCGGTGACCCGTTACCGGGTCCTCTACGCCGACACCGACCTGATGGGCATCGTTAACAACGCCCACTACTTCCGCTTTTTCGAGCAGGGCAGGGGCGAGTACCTGAGGCTCCTGGACTTCCCCTACGCCAAGATAGAGGAGAAGGGCATCCGGACCCCGCTCACCGAGGCCTGGGCGCACTACTACCTGCCCTTCCGCTACGACGACCTCATCCGCGTCGAGTGCTGGCTCTCCCAGGTCAAGAACGCGAGCTTCCGCTTCGACTACCAGCTCTACCTGGAGGGAAGCCCGAAACTCCACGTCTCCGGCCGCACGCTGCACGCCACGGTGAACCTGGAGGGCAAGGTGGTGAAGATCCCCGACTGGCTCATCGCAATCCTGGACGCCCGCCAGGAGCGCGTGTTGGCTTCCGCGGGTAGCTGAGCGCGGCGGCGCTCCCGCCGGTGCCAGCTGTCCCGTGCCCGTGTCCGGGCGGTCGCGCCGCGTTCCGCCGGAGGCTCGCGACCGCTTCGGGGACGCCCTGAAGGGGCCCGGCGGCCCGATCCGCCTTCCCGAGGTTCGGAACCGTCGGCGATATCATCCGGATCTTGCGGCATGCCCGAACCGTCTGACTGTCCGCCGGGACCTGAGGGCGACCTGACGCCCCGTCCGGCACCGAGGACGAACCGTCCGACCGGCACCGAGGAGGAACCGTCCGTCACCCATCAAGGACGAAGCGTCCGTCAGCCATCGAGGACGAACCGTCCATCGTCCTATCGAGGCAGAACCGTCCGAAGGCCATCGAGGCCGAACCGTCCGAAGGCCTATCGAGGACGAACCGTCCGAAGGCCTATCGAGGACGAACCGTCCGTAGGCCTATCGAGGACGAACCGTCCGTAGGCCTATCGAGGACGAACCGTCCGTAGGCCTATCGAGGACGAACCGTCCGTAGGCCTATCGAGGCCGAACCGTCCGTAGGCCCATCGAGGACGAACCGTCCGTCGCCTTTCATCCGACTTCGGCCCCCCGCCGGACCGACGCCTTCGCCCCGAGGCCGCAAGCCGATGCCGTCCCGGGGAGGCCGCAAAGCCGCGGGGAAAGCGGGGAAAGGCCTCGGCAAGGCAGGGTTGCCCTTGACAGGCCTAAGGCCCTGTGCTAGATTCCCAAGACCGTACCGGGGACGGATTCCGTCCCTCGGCACCCGCGCCCCCGGGCGTCCTTCGGAGATACCAAACCATGCCCAAGATGAAGACCAACCGCGCGGCGCGCAAGCGCTTCGGGGCGACCGCCACCGGCAAGATCCGCCGCAACAAGGCCTACGCCCGCCATATCCTTACTACCAAGACCACCAAGCAGAAAAGGGGCCTGAGGTCCAAGGCGCTCGTTGACGCAACCAACGTCAAGGCCGTGAAGAAGCTCCTCCCCTACCTGGGGGCCTGACCGGGGCTGAAGAACAGACGGGAGGGGATTTCTCATGCGCGTCAAAGGCGGCATCCAGACCAAGAAACGTCACAAGAAGTACATGAAGCTCGCCAAGGGCTTCACCGGCGGCAGGCGGGTCCTGTACCGGAGCGCCCGGGAGGGCGTCGAGAAGGGCCTGTGCTACGCGTACCGCGACCGCAAGGCCAGGAAGCGCGAGATGAGGGCCCTGTGGATCGCCCGCATCAGCGCGGCGGCCAAGGGCCTCGGCACCTCGTACTCGGTCCTGATGGACCTCTTCAAGAAGGCGGGCGTCACCCTGAACCGCAAGATGCTCTCCAACATCGCCGCCCAGGACCCCGAGGCCTTCTCGAGCCTGGTGGAGCAGGCGAAGGCCGGCGCGGCGTAACCGCCCGGAGCGGCCATGCGGGGGGGGCCGCCGCCCGCCCCGCAGAGGCCGCGAGCCAGTCCAGGCCGCCCGAAAGGTTCCCTTTCCGGCGGCCTTTCTTCGGTCGGCTAACCCGGCGCCGGGCGTCCCGGCCCGGAAAAGCGAGCGCCCATGGACCCCAAAGAGTTCCTGGAGAAAGTCAAGTCGGTGGCGGACGGGGCCGGGGAGGCCTTCGCCTCCGCCGCAGGCCCGGACGGCCTGGAGGAGGCCAGGGTGAAGTACCTGGGTTCCAAGGGGCTCCTGGGCGAGGTCTCCAGGCTCATGGGCGGGCTCGACAAGGCCGCCCGCCCCGAAGCCGGCAGGGCCTTGAACGAGGCGCGGGAGGCCGTGGCCGCCGCGTTTTCCGCCGCCAAGGGCAGACTCGATTCCGGGCCCGAGGCCGCGGGCGAGCTGACCGACGTGACCCTGCCCGGCAGGCGCGAGCCGGTGGGCCACACGCACCTCATCTCCAGGACCTCGCGGGAGATCTGCGCCATCTTCGAGAAGATGGGCTTCACGATCACCGAAGGCCCCGAGGTCGAGACCGACTACTACAACTTCGAGGCCCTGAACTTCCCCAAGGATCACCCCAGCCGTGACATGCAGCAGAGCCTGTTTTTGGAGGAGGGGCTCCTCCTGCGCACCCACACCTCCGGCGTCCAGATAAGGACCATGGAGAAGACGGGACCCCCCGTCTGGATCGTGGTCCCCGGCAAGACCTACCGCCGCGACGACGACCTCACCCACTCGCCGATGTTCAACCAGATCGAGGGGCTGGCGGTGGACAGGGACATCACCATGGCGGACCTCAAGGGGGTCCTGACGGAATTCGCCCGGAAGTTCTTCTCCGAGTCCACGAGAATCAGGCTCAGGCCCAGCTTCTTCCCCTTCACCGAGCCTTCCGCCGAGGTGGACATCGCCTGCATCTTCTGCGGGGGGGACGGCTGCCGCGTCTGCAAGGGCTCAGGCTGGCTGGAGGTGCTGGGTTGCGGCATGGTGGACCCGGCCCTCTACCGCTTCGTGGGCTACGACCCCGACGAGGTGAGCGGCTTCGCCTTCGGCATCGGCGTGGACCGCATGGCCATGCTCAAGTACCGCCTGGACAACATCGGCCGCTTCTACTCGGGCGACGTCAGGATCATGAGGCAGTTCCCCGGCTGAGGCCCCTGTCCGTCCGATGTCCCTTCCCCTCGCCGCCCGCTCCGGCGGCCGCGAGGTCCGCTTTTCCGCCCCGCCGTCTTCTTCAGGAAGGCGGCGGGGCTTTTTTTGGCGCTCGATGGAAGCATCTTGGCCCCGCTGGAGCCTGCCAGCAACTTACGGGACAAACCGGTCGGCTAACCGGGCCACCAGGAGACAGACGCTTTGGAGAGCGGTGGTTAGCCGGAAAGAAGAAAAGCCCGGAGGACGGAGGATGCGGAGGACACGGAGGGCGGAGGATGGAGGGCGGAGGACGGAAGGCCCGGAAAGGGGAAGGCGCGGAAAGAGGTAAGCGGAGCGAACTTCCAAGCTTGGTTCCACTGCAAAAACCCCCACCCTCACCTCCAGGAAGCACTTTGAAGGCAGAATGCTGGGTAAATGGTGCGCAAGAATGGCGGTGGTCAAAGGCTTAAACGCAAGGGTGCCAATACGATGGACACAAAGCGTTCCGCCTTTCTGTCGAGGGGGAGGGTTTTTGCAGTGGAATCAAACATGACGTGGGTTGGCAACATCTCTTGACCCCCCATATAAACATGACGTGGGCTGTGGAAAATCATTGGGGCCACTGTCATGCGGGACGCGAGGGGGTGATTTTCCGAGATTATGTAACTTAACATTGGAATAAAAATTGAATAATAATGCAAAATTCAGACCAAGTCAACAATCAATTAATTATATAGCTCTGGTACCGTATATGCATTAATTAGCACATTTGATGCCATGTTTTCAGTCTCCTTTATATCTATCTCCGTTAACTTTCTCATTTAAGCACTTTGGATTTGAGCTCAAAATCCAGCCCACGTCATGTTTATAGGGGGGAGGACGAGAGCTCGCCGACCCACGTCATGTATATAGCCAGGTTACTGGAATTTCTAAACATTCCAAGAGAGTCCAAGCAAATCCGCAACAAACGCCTTCCGCCGCGGCTAGGTTTCAAACGTCACTTTTTGTTGAAAAACCACCGATTTGGGCTATAATCAAATTGTCGGGAATCATGCCCGGTACGATCTCCTGATTTTCAAGCATAGCCGCCCCGAATGCCGCTGGCCGGGGGCATTCACCGCCTTGTGCCGTTCCCGCCGCTGCGGCAAATCTTCTCCGCCCTGGCAGACGTGCAGCACTCGGCCTTTCACTCTCCTTCGCGCGATCCCCGGCCTTTCCCGTCCCAGGCGCCCGTGCGCCCCTCCCCGCACCCGCGAACCCGCTCCCAAGCCCCCCGCCTGTCGCCCTCCGGGGGCTCTCCTTTATCCTTCATCCTTCGCCGATCGCCACGCCTGACTGGCCTCCACAGGCGCCTTTCCTTGCCTGCCGAAACGCTCCAGCATCTCCGCGGCGCCTGACGACCCTTTCCGCAGCAGGCCGCCGTTCCGGGAGCCGCCGCTTCCTTGCCGCGCCTTTACGGGGCGCCGCCTTCGCTTTCCTCCTCGCTCCCGAAACCCACCCGCGCCAAATGCCCTGAAGCCTCCGAGACATTCGCTGCAAGCTGACTTCAGGGGCATCGTTCGACCGAACGAACGACTGCCTCTCGGCCGTGCCGCGCCTGAAAGCCCTCGGTTCCCAAAAGCCGTTCGTCCAGTTGCCAACGCCTCCGCCCCTCCGGAGGCCTCGGCTCCGCCATCCCATGTCCCCTGCGGCCCCGCGGCCGCAGCTCCGCAATCCCATGTCCCCTGCGGCCCCGCGGCCGCGGCTCCGCCATCCCCTATCCACCGTGGCCTCGCGGCCGCGATCCAGCCGTCCGCAGGTCCGGACCAGAGCGCCCGCAATGACCCTCAAACTCAAAATCAGCCTGGGATTCGCCGCCGTCTGCGTCATCTTCGTCATCCTTTCCGCGATAGTCCTCGCCGAGCTGAACTTCATCGCGGGCGGCTCCGACACGCTCCGAGACGACATCGTCCCCAACAACGACCACGCCTCCCATCTCCTGTACTCGGTGGCGATGACCGGCCAGAGCGTCCTGGTGTACACGAGCTCGCGCGACCAGGCGGCCTGGGACAGGGCGGTGGAGCTCACCGCCGAAAACGAGCGCCTGCTCTCCCAGCTGAAGGAAGGGCTCGCCGGGGCCGGGACCCCCGACCCGGCGCTCATGGGCTTCCTGAGCCAGGCCGAGACGCATTACGCGGCCTACAAGGAGACCTACGGGCAGATGCCCCGGCTGGTGAACGACTCGCTCAACGACTGGATTGCCGTGCGGGACGCCTACGCGAGCTTCCAGGCGGCGCTGGAGAAGTTCAAGGGGCCCATGGTGGAGAGGCTCTCCCAACTCTTCGATGCCCACGCCCCTGCCGCTGAGCTCAAGCATACCTACGACGAGGTGGTGCAGACGGAAAACCTCGCCATCCTGGGCGGGGCTTTCTACGCGAGCCTCCTCCAGGGCCTGTACACCTCCGACGCCCAGTTGCTGGACAGGGCCGTCGACCAGGCGGACCAGCTCCTGGTCGCGCTCTCCTCCCTCCAGCGGGATCCGAGCCTCCGCCAGAGCGCCGACGCCCTCGGGGCCATCGCCGCCGCCATCGCGACGTGCCGGTCCAGCGCGGGCGCCATGCGCGACCAGGTGAACCTGGTCCGCGACAACGCGCTGTCCCGCGGGGCGGAACGCGACGGCATGATCCTGGCCGTGACGCGGCTCTCGGACGCCATGAGCGAGAAGACCTACGGCTTCGCCGACTCGGTGGCCGAGACCGTCGACAGGGCGTGGACGACGGTCGTCTTCGGGTCGATCGCGGGGGTGCTCCTCACGGTCGTCCTGTCCTGGCTCATCGTGCGGAGCATCGTGCTCGGGGTGGGCCGCATCGCGGATCTCCTGAACCAGGGCTCGCTCGAGGTCGAGACGGCCTCGCACGATCTCTCCGAGTCCTCCGGCAAGGCGGCCGAAGGCGCCGCGGAGAACGCCGCGGCGCTGGAGGAGACCTCCGCGGCCCTGGAGGAGCTCAGTTCCATGACCAAGCGCAACAGCGACAACTCCAGGGAGGCCCAGAAGCTCATGTCGCACTCCTCCGGCTCGGTCAGCGCCTCCGCCGCCTCCCTGGAGAAGGTCATGGGGGCCATGGACAACATCGCCCGGTCCGGAGCGGAGATCGGCAAGATCATCAAGACCATAGACGAGATAGCATTCCAGACCAACCTGCTGGCCCTGAACGCCGCCGTCGAGGCGGCCAGGGCCGGCGAGGCCGGGGCGGGCTTCGCGGTCGTGGCGGACGAGGTGAGGAACCTCGCCATCCGGAGCGCGGACGCGGCCCAGAACACCTCGTCCCTCATAGCCTCCACCATCGAGAACATCAGCCAGGGGGGGGAACTGGTGCGCCACACCTCCGAGGACTTCCGCACGCTCGGCGACGAGTTCGCGAAGCTCTCCCATCTCATGGATGAGGTGACCGAGGCCTCCCGCGAACAGGCCCAGGGCATAGACCAGATCGGCACTGCGATGGTCCAGATGGACAAGGTCACCCAGACCAACGCCGCGGTGGCCCATCACACGGCCGAGTCCTCGCGCTCCCTTACGGATCAGGTGGAACACTTCGAGAAAACCGTGATGGCCTTGAACAGGATGGTCCACGGCTGAGGACAGCACCGGCCTCTCATGGCCAGTCCCGGCGACACCGAAACTTCCAGGCCTCCGTCCTCCCCTCCTGCGGGCTTCGCCCCGGACGGCCCGGATGCATCGGCCCGCCCGGGGCGAAGCCCTCGACGGCCGTCCGCCGCCCGTCGACCGGCGCCTCACGGGCTTGCGGCACCTTCCAGCTTCCGCGGGACCTCCATCGACCGGCACCTCACGGGCTTGCGGCACCTTCCAGCTTCCGCAGGACCTCCATCGACCGGCGCCTCACAGGTTTGCGGCACCTTCCAGCTTCCTCGGGACCTCCGGCGACCGGACAGGACAACCGCCTACGGCGCCTCCCGACCTGGGCGGCGCCGTAGGCGTTTTCTTCGGGGAACAGGGCCCGCTTCCCACCTGCCCTTCACGAAAACCGCCCGCCCCGCCTTTCCGGGATACTCCCGCCTTCATGAGCATCGGCACATCCTGCCGCGCCCTCCACCCCTCAGCCATTCCTGAACCCATGTCAACGACCTATCACGAAACGTTTTATAGGCATTGCAGCTTTGGGCATACGTCATATTGTGATACCCCTAGGGTTTCATGCGCTGAGGTGTTGACAATCAAGATTCCGCTGCCCCCCTTGACCTTTCAGAGTCCAGAGGGCTTGGGAAAGGGGAGCGCGAATTGGCGTGGATTTGGTATACCTGGCTATATACATGACGTGGGTCGGCGGGCTCTCGTCCTCCCCCCTATAAACATGACGTGGGCTGGATTTTGAGCTCTAATTCAAAGTTCCTAAATGAGAAAGTTAATGGAGATAGATATAAAGGAGACTAAAAACATGGCATTAAATTTGCTAATTAGTGCATATACGGTGCCATGGCTATATAATTAATTGATAGTAGATATGGTCCTAATTTTGCATTATTACTCAATTTCTATTCCAATATTAAGTGACATAATCTCGGAAAATCACCCACTCGCGTCCTGCATGACAGTGGCCCCAATGATTTTCCACAGCCCACGTCATGTTTATAGGGGGGGGTCAAGAGATGTTACCAACCCACGTCATGTTTATAGCCAGATTGGTATAATGCAGGGCGTATCAATGCCGAGGATGCCTAGCGTTCGCCCTCGCTTCCGAGTGGGGAGAGGGGTTTTCCCAGTTGGCATTGACATGAACGTGCAAGACCGAATAGTTCAGCCGGAATTTAAATTAATGATATCAGTGAATTAGCTTACGCCAGCCCCCCTAAGTCGTTGACATTGCCTCGCGATGGGAGGGGGGTGCCGATATCCAATCGTCCGTGAGTTCGCTTTCACGCCGCCTCATTTCATCGTCAAGCAACGAACGGGCGGAAGGCGGAGGGGCGGCTGGACATGAAGACGCGTCCCTGACGCGGACAACCCCCTCCGCCATCGCGGAATCCTGCGGGAGGGGCCTCCGCCACCCTCGGGTACGGCAAGGTCCTGGCAACGGCGAGCCCGAGTCCACCCCGACCGACGAACGGGGTCCCCGAGTCGGGGGTTTCACGGGACGTCCGGGCGGGTTGACGCGGCGTTTGAGGATGAGGGTCTCAAGGCGAAGGGGGTGACGCGGCCGGGCATGCGGCTACGCCTGACGGAGAGAGGGAAAGGCCATACCGGCGCCATGCGGCCATTGAACATAGCGGACATATTGCGTTCCGAGCCGAAGTAATTTAAAATCTAATGTAAGGTCGTCCTGCATTCCGGGCGACCGGCTCCCCGATACGGCTCCGAATCCCGGCACTGCCTGCGGCCCTTCCCGCGAGGCGCGGCACCGGAGAGAAGCATGTTCCTGACTTTCGCCCTTTTCACAATTCTGTTCACGGTCCTGGCGCCGGCACTCCCGAGTTTCGGGGCGGATGGCGAAGGAGTCGGCGGGCACGGCGTCAGATCGCCCCATCAGGGCAAGGACGGATTCCTGAAGTACCTGGCAGACAGGGACTTCCGATCCTTCCTGCTGTTTCTCGGCATACCCCCGCAACTCGTCGAAGGCGCCGTACAGCTCAAGACGGAACTGACCGGACTCGGCATGGGGATAAGGCGTCCCGACCGCCTGTACCGGTTGGGCGACGGCTCGCTTCATTCTCGAGTTCCAATCCACCGCCGACGACCTGGACATCTTCAGGTTCCTCGTTTGCTCGGCGATGCTGGCGGCGGAGTACAAGAATGAGAAAAAGTACTCGCCGATCCATGTCATCGTCGTCTACCTGGGCGGCATCGGGAAACGCCCGCAGCAATACTACCCCGACAAGAGTCGCCGGGGCGAGGGTTGCCTGCACTTCAAGCTCAGGCAGATATTTCTGGGGAATCTTCCCGGCATGGCCGCGAACGTCCGCAAGATCAGGGCCAGGATCGCGGACAGGAAGTCGGACGCGGGCATCTTTCGCCTGACGCCAGAAGAGCTCATCCGGCTGTACCTCGCCCCTCTCGGGCGTGTCCCGCTCAAACCCTGGAAGACGGTCGAGGATTATCTCGCGTTGGGTCTTGACCTGTCGGAGATGGCCAATGACCTTGATATACTCCGCATGATGTTTTGGTCCGTCGTCGTGCGGGGCAACATCATCTCCGAGAAAACCTTCAATCA
>JAISFS010000166.1 GCA_031263485.1 Deltaproteobacteria bacterium
GATACGTCTCCCCGGCCCCAGTCTTGTACTCGCCCATGCTGTCGTAGCGAAACCCCGTGGAAAAGTCCCAGTTTCCATAGGAACCTCCGAATCTGGCCGAGGTGTCCACAGTGTCAAACGAGCCCATGAACCCTGTAATTTTTGCAGAAAACGGTTGGCCAGTCCCCTTTTTGGTGATAATGTTTACCACACCGCCCATGGCCGCCGCGCCGTATTGGGCGGCGGCCGGTCCTCGGATTATCTCGATGCGTTCCACGTTTGCGAGTCCCAGGATCCCTGCGTTCCCAGTCCCCATCCTTCTCCCGTTCAGGAGCATGAGGACGTGGCTCCCCAGATCGTTTCCGTGTTCGTCAGCAGTGAATCCACGAAGCTGCACCGTGGCAAGGCCGCCGTTGCTCCTCTGGATCTTGACTCCCTTCTGCATCAGGACCTGGTAGAGCTCGCTCGCCGGAGCGCTTTCGATCTCTTCTTCCGTGATCACTGTCATGCTACTCGTGACCTCGCGGAACTCCTCAGCAGTCCGACTCGCCGTCACGACCAGTAGCCCCAGAAGGGAGTCCCCGCCGATGCTCTCCTGCGCCACGGCGGCCCGCGTGGACCCGAACGCCTGGGTCAGCGCCAGGCATGCCGTCAATACGGCAATCCTCTTTAACATACTCTTCTCCGTGTTTCTTTGCGGGCGGATCTTTCCCGAACCAGCCGCGCCAAGGGCAAGGCTACGGCCCCGCATTGCGAAGCAGTCACGCAGACGCACCGCCTGGGGCGTGAGCATGGCCCTGCCAACGTTGTCACGCAGGGTCCGGGAGCAACGCCGAAGCGCAACATCCAGCGGACATGCTACGGATGCGCAGGGACGACTGTCGGCAACCAGCCCTTGAATCTTGTACTTGTTTCTGTATGTGGAGTGGAGGACGGTCTTGGAGTGAAACTGGATTCGGTCATGGCATCGGAGTGGGGGAGGCCGGAGTGATAAAGCGAGGGAGGAGCGAAACGGCCGACCGTGGCGCTTAGCCCGCTCAATAGCCCGTGACGGGGCGAGATCCCTACGCGGGGCTACGTTGGATCGGGTGATTTAAGCAGGCGATCGGATAGGACCTGGTGCTGATGACGAGGTGGCTGGAGCTGGGACGATCCCTATATCTCTAAAGCCCACCAACGGCGAGCCAGGACGGATTGGCAACAGGACAGATCCCAACAGATAAATAAGCGGGACGCGGGGAATAACCCCTGACAGCTATGGTGCCGGGCATTTTCGCGAGGTTTCTTGAAGGAGTGATTCCGTGGAGAGGAGCGATTAGGACTGAAGGGTGAAGGCCCGAAATGCAAAAAACCCATCGCAGAGGAACCCTGGCCGGGCGAAAGCGGGCTTTGCATAATTCGTGCCAAGCTGAATACATAAGGGAAGGGGGAATCCTTTACAATTCCGTACCTTCCCGGAATGGAGACGGAAACTGATTACATCCCTGACGGTTTTCATGGTCGAACTCTCGTCACAACCTGGCTGACGCGCCAATCCGGTTTGCCTCCGGGCTAAGGTGCCGCCTTTCTGGGCGCCGTAATGCGGCATGGGCAGAAAGCCTATCCGGTCACGGAAGACTCTCCGGAATGTTCCGGAGTTCCGAAAAGACGGTTGCTTCCATATTCGCAATGATATACAATCCCAATTGGTAAATCAATATTCTTTTCACCTCCGGCGCGGGTTCCACCGCCTGCCGCCCGGCGGGACCGCCATACTCCGCCATGACATCGCTCCGTTTCCCCGCAACGCCTGACCTTCCTGGGGCGACCCCGGCATGGGGAATGTTGCTCAGGAGAGGTCCGGTGGAAGGCGCCGGGACATTGAGCCGACCCCCTCTCTGAAACGATTTTCCGATTTTCTTTCGAACTTGACACATGCGGTTCCTCAGGACACGGAGATTCACCCCGACAAGGAGTCTTTCATGGGCGATATCCGCAAGAAGTACACGCCCTCCTTCAAAATCAAAGTCGCCGCAGAAGCGATATGCGGCCAAGCTACCCTCGCACAGCTTTCTTCAAAATACGGCGTTCACCCCTCCTTGATATCCAAATGGAAGGGGCAGGCCCAGGAAGAACTGCTCTCCTGGTTCTCAAAAAACGGAAAATCGCTCAAGGAACAGGGCGATGCCGAATTCAAGCGGCTTCAAATGCGGTTAAACAAACTGTCGATAGAGAACGAATTTCTCACAAGATGTTTTGAAAAGTTGGAAACATCTAAAAAAAAGCCATGATCTAGCGGCGACATCCCCGCCTTTTGCCGCAAGGCAACAGTGCTCGCAGGTTTCCCTTCACCGCTACGCCTTCAGCTGCCAGGCCGACAACAGCGGACGAGAATCAGCCGCACACGAGGGTCATCTGCGGGGGAGCAACGCGAGCATCCCAGTCAAAGGCTACAGACGGGGGACCGCGTTCCTCGACCGGCCGAAGAAACACCGACCGATATGGCACAGCCAGTGGCAAAGAAGACCGGGCGAACTGGCCGTTGTCTCCAGACAACCCATAGATCCCGGATAGACGACACTGCCTTACGGGGCAATTGGGATGCGGGCCGTATACCCCAAACCGAACCTTTTCAAGTCAACCCGGACTTCGGAATGATCTTCCCATACCCGTTGAATGGCATGAGAATTTGACGCTCCGACCTATAATGACGATTGACTTCGCGTATATCCACATGCTCCAGATCCGCATAACCTCTTTGCTGTCGCGGACCTGCAAAGACGAATGGCAATCAAACATTATTTGGTGCATCATCTTAACAATATTATTTCCCTGATATCATTTCAATTTATTCGAGATGCCATAAATCAAAAAAAATCTTTGGAATTCTTCTCGCAAATTTTTATGTTGTGACACTGATTACTTGGTGATTAAACATAATTGCCATAACGTCTAACCGAGATAATCATAATTTTTTTGAGCAAGAATTATCTAGGACTTCCGGCACCCCCCTCAGTATCCGGTCGCGAAATGGCCTGACAAGACAGTTGAGACCTGACTTTCGTCCCGGGTTAAAGACGGCAAATCTCTTTTACTCACCGTGCCTGCCTTTCTTTCCTATCCCATCGTCCGGCCAGCGGCCGGTCGCCGACGAATTCGTTCAACGAATACGCACAAAGTCTTGTTTCACGAAGGTATCCGGCCTTGAGTGCCCTTAACCACACTTAAGTGGCCTTTAACCTCATTGGAATGGTTGCTGATAACTGAAACAATCTGTCATTCTTATCGGTTCTCAACCGGTTTCTCGCCTATCGCGACAATCTCGCCTTGCTGGGCAAAAGTCTTGTCGCGACGACAACGCGCTCGTCGGGAATTTCCCCCGAAAGTGCCGTTGCCTTGACCTCCAGCGAAATCAAGGCACTGCGGCATATATCTGTTGTTGCATGTCACCGAGGCGGAATCCCGCAACAAGACATCCGGCACCTTGCCAGACTTCCGGAACCTCCGGAGGCCAGACTTCCGGAACCTCCGCGAGGCGGCGATCGAGACAAAAAAAACCGGACGCCGCGAAGCCGCCCGGGAAAGGTTCAGCCGTGGTGCATGCCCGGCGTTGCGATGGGGGCGGCGTAACCACGCCGCCCCCACGCTGGAGTGTCTGATCCGTCCAGGCAGGTCTTCTGGCTTTCGGGTCCAGCTCCCCCGGAGCGCCTTCCCAGTCAGCTACCAGTGGCATCGGGGCACCGGGGAATCCCCGTCGACAGCGGTTTTCCCGCCCCCACTTTCAGGGGTTCCCTGTTAGGCTAGGTCAAGCGCCTGAGCCGAATTCGACTAATAATATAACACGCCATGAGTTTCTGTCAAGATTCGGAATTCATGCAGTTCGTGCATCAATCCGCATGAGGCCGTCCTCCGCCTCCCGCAGACTTACTCCGCCTCCGCCCGCAACCGCCGAACGCCGACTTCGCCTGGACCCGCGGCATGTCCCGGACTTAAGGAAGCCACACGCGTTTCCGTCCGCAGGTATGCCGCAGACTTGGCGACGATCTTCTACCGGCCTCGAGCCCACGACCGCGTTACGCGCCGTATCCACGGAAAATACCAAGCCCCGTTTCGACGTTTTCTTCCGCCCTGAAATCCATCTCGCGAGACATTCTGCCAGGCATTCGCCTTGCCAGGACAGTCACGGCTCATGCCGACGTCTTTGGGGAACTTTCGCGGCCCTCCCCATCCTCCCCGTCCTCAGCAAGCAATTCCTCCGGCCAAGGCCAGCCGACGGCCGGACAATGAGTTCACACGACCCCTTGCCGCGCTTCAACGCAAGCACTCACGACTTTCCCGGCACCCGCGCCGGCTTCACGACCTCAACAGGCCCCGTGCGCCTCTCCAGTCTGAGTCGAATCCTATTCCGGCTCCTTGAACGAATTCCGTCGCCGCCCAGACCCCGCCCTTATCTGAGACTATGCTCCGGAACCGGCTGGACTTTCACCCCGCTCGCCGCCCGATCGCCGCCCGAAGGGCTCTCGAAGACTGTTTCGCGCAATCAGGCATCCATCATCGGCACCGGGGACAGTCGCCTCTCCCCGCTCCTGCGCCGGCACGCCCGAATCGAGCCCCTTCCCGCCGCCAAGCCTGCCCGCCACGACCAGCCAAAAAGGCCCCGCCTTCGGCACCCCCGATCGGCCACTGCCCCACTCTGTGCCCTCGCGCAAGCCAGCCCCTCCTCCACCGGGCTCCCGTTTGCGGATGCCCCCCCCTGACGGTAACGGACGCCCCCCCCCCTGCCTTTCCCGGAGCCTCTTACATATGATATCGCTGGATTTCCTGGCTGTCACCGGCGCCCTTGGACTCCGTCGATTCGGTAAGTGGGGAAGCGTTCTTGATTTTCGGGCCGCGTGTGCTAGAATATGGCCCCGTAAATTGCCAGCCCGCCCCCCGGTAGCGGGGCGCCAGGCCCCGGGGGCGTCAAACGCGGCTCCCAGCGGGGCCCCCCCGGCCCAGGAGGGCACGGGGGACAACATCGGACCCCCTATCCGGGACCGGAACTTAACGGAGATCTTATGCGACACCTTTCAGCCACCCTCCCCGCCGCCCTGGCAATGGCCTTCTTACTCCTCCTCCCGGTCGGGGCGGGCGCGCAGGAAGCCGCCGCCCCCTCTTCCGGCGGCCAGCTGGCCCCCCCTCCAGGCACGGCCGAGGGACAGCCCCAAGTGAGAACCCTCACTCCCGAGCAATACATGGCAGAGCTCCTCCTCCAGATCGAGAACGGGGACAACACAGCCATGATCACCCTGGGCATCATCTACGAGCGCGGCCAGTTCGGCATCGACGTGAACTACGGCAAGTCCCTCGAGTGGTTCCAGAAGGCCGCTGACGCCAACGTCCCCGAAGGCCACTTCAACACCGCCTACTCCTACCAGGTGGGGGAGGGCACGGCCCCCGACTTCAAGAAGGCCCTGGACGGCTACCTGAAGGCGGCCGAGCTCAAGGTGCCGCAGGCATACGAGAGGCTCGCCAACATCTATCTCCTTGGCAAGCTGGGCGTGACGGCGGATCCGGCGGCGGCGATAAGCTATTTCCGTCAGGCGGGCGATGCGGGCAGCATCCAGTCCGAGCTGACCCTGGCCGACCTCTACCTGAACGGCAGGAACGGCGTGACCCAGGACACCGCCCAGGGCATGACGATCCTCAACTCGCTCGCCGACCGCAACGTGCCGGCGGCGATAAACTACCTCGGCGCCATCTATTACCTGGGCCAGTGGAACCAGCCCCAGGACCCGGCCAAGTCCAAGGAGTACTTCCAGAGGGCGTCTGACCTGTTCTTCGGGCTCGGCATGAAGAACCTCGCGGCGTACTACAGGAACACCGGCGACAACGGCAGGCCCAACCTCACCATGGCCCTGCAGTGGGCCATCCTGAGCGTCAACTTCGGACAGAACAACCAGGAGATGGCCAACTTCATCCAGGAGCTCCGCAACACCATGCAGGCCGAGGAGATCCAGGCGGCCGAGGCCGCCGCCCAGCAGTGGGCCACCGAGAAGGTGCGCGAGGCCAACGAGGCCGCCGCAGCGGCCCAGGCCGCAGCTGCCGCCGTCACCAACTAGCCCGGGCCGACCCTCAAGCCTTTTCGACCGGGAACCCCGGTATTCCAGGCGGCGCGGCGGACCTTTGTCCGCCGCGCCGCCTTTGTTTCGAATTGAACCTTTCAAGGCCCTCAAAGCCAAGAATCCCGGACGGACAACATCCTCAAGCGGAACGGATGTCGGCGGATAAGCAATGGCGCTGAAGCTTGGGAGAAGCTGGAAGCCGAAAGGATGAGCTGGAAGGCCGCATGGATTAACGGGAAAGCCGGAGACGGGTAAGCCAAGATAGGCGGGATGATGGAGAGGCGAGAGTCCGGAAAGCGGAGACCGGAGGTGGTGGCATCACTGAACGCGGCGCTGGCGATGTCCCCTTTCCTGGCCAACGGTCAGGCGGATCCTGCCTGCCGGTTGAAGGCTTGCACGAAGCTATCGGGATGGGGGTCAAAAACAACGGGGCCGCAAGGGCTCCGGATTTGGAGATGACGTCAAGACTCGTCGCGCATCACATCGACGCATCCAGGCTGAGACCGACCCCGGCACGTCGGTCTCCGGTACTCATAACGGCTAAGCAAGCGGGGGGCCGCCCGGGCAACGACTATTCCCTCATCGAGCGAAAGTCCGGCAGAACCGTCGAGCGAAGGTCCGCAGGACGCCCCCCGGCAACAGGCGGTTCCGTTGCTCTCCCGGCGAGTGCGCCCACGCCGCCGCGAAGACCGTCGACCGCATCGCCTCCGTCTTCATGGGCATCAAGGCACAACGGCTTCGGAGGCGCACCACGGCTTCAGGCGCGACGCAACTTCAGGCGCGACGCAATCGCCTTGGTGCCAAAACCCCTCCGGACCGCATACTTCCCGATTTCTGGAAAGGCGTGAAAACAGGGGCCGAGTCATCGACTTCGCGGCATTGGCGCTCAAGAAGCGGGCCCAGACGGGTTCCGGCGCGGCATCCGGGAAAACCGACCGCGAAACCGATTCGGGTACGCTCCAGGGCGCAACGATCCCGAAGCGCGTCCGGGACACGGCCGAAACGCTACCGGAAACCGTCCCCGGCCCGTGAAAGCTTAACTGTCCATGTCCGGGGCAGCCACTCAGGCCGAGTCAAAACAGGCCACCGCATATTCCTGAAACGGGGCAACTGTCCAGCCGCAGTCACAATGGCCGATAGCCGTTTGGCACGGCACATGTCGCGTTATTCGTGATATTCCTGCGCAAGAACCACGTCTATTGAAACAAGAGTATCTGTTCACGGGGGGGGGCAGGGGAAGAGTGCCCATCTTCCCCATCCGGTTCTGTAAATCGCCGGATTTTATTAAGGGCAGTGCGTTCCGAGCGGCAGGATACGTATCCTGCCGGGAAAAGCTCACCGCCGCGATTTT
>JAISFS010000274.1 GCA_031263485.1 Deltaproteobacteria bacterium
GATCGCGTGACCGAGCGCGACGGTCCGCGAAACGGCTGCGGCCAGCTTGCCTGCGCCTCAAGGGCGGCATGCGCACCATGGCCGGTCGGGGCGCTTCGGTCCGGGAGCGCCTCACGCCGCGTTACATGCGACTCGGTCAGGACGAGCCTCGCCCCGCGACATGCGACTTCAGTCCGGGTGAACCTCACGCCGCGCCGCAGGGGGTTTCCGGGCCGGGCATCGGCGGAATCACGACTCGATAAGCTTGTCGGAGTCCAGGATGAGCACGACCCGCCCGTCGCCCAGTAGCGTCAGGCCGTTGAAGAAGGGGAGCTTGCGGAAGGTTTCCAACTCGAACTCCTTTATGACTATCTTCTGCTGGCCCAGGATCTCGTCCGCCAGGATGGACTGGCGGGTGTCGGTCTTCCCACGGAGGATGATGAAGACGAGCGAGCCCTTCCCGCTCCGGTCCCTGCCTCCTCCCAGCGCACCCTCATCTGAGGGGGGAGCCGCGGCCATGTTCAGGGCCTGATCCGGGAGCCCCAGGAGCGACTTCAGGTCGATTACCGAGATTACCATGTCGCGGTGCCGGAAGACCGCGCCGTCCTTGTGGTGGTGGACATCGGAGCGCGGCACCGTCACTATCTCGTTCACGCACTCCAAGGGCAGGCAGAAGGTGCTGTTGCCCACCCGGAGCATGATGGCCTCCTTGGTGAGGAGGGTGTTCGTTATGGGGAGACGCATCCCCACCGAGAGGCCTTGGCCGGGGCGGTTGTCGATGACGGCCTCGCCGTTCCATTTCTTGAGGTTTGTCATCACGACGTCCATGCCGACCCCCCGGCCCGAAAGGTCCGTCGCCTGGTCCTTGGTGGACAGCCCCGAGCTGAAGACCAGCATCTCCGCTTCCTTGTCGGGCATGGTGAGGAGCTGCTCGGGCGCGATGACCCCGCGCTCCACCGCCTTGGCCTTGATCCTCTCCAGATCCAGCCCGCGCCCGTCGTCCGCCACCTCGATGAAGATCGCGGCCTCCTCCTGGGTGACGGTGATGCTCACGGTGCCGCGCTTGGGCTTGCCTGCGGCCTCCCTCTCGTCTGGCATCTCCAGGCCGTGGTCGACGGCGTTGCGCACGATATGCACCATGGCCTGCTCGACGTCGTCCAGAAGCGACTTGTCTATGGGCACGCGCTCGCCCACGATGACCATCTCGGCCTCCTTGCCGATCTTGTGGGAGATGTCGCGGACAAGCCGGGGGAACTTCTTGAGGATGTTGTTCATCTCCACCTGGCGGACCTCCATGATGGAGCGCTGGAGGTTCACGATGTCGTTGGAGATGGTGCGCGAGACGGTGGAGAAGTCGCGCAGGAGGCCTATGTCCACGCCGGCCTTGCGGAACGAGAACTGCAGGTGATTGAGGATCTCGCTTTTGGTGATGAGCCGGCCGACGCTTTCCAGAAAGAGGTCGATCTTGGCCTCGTCCACGCGGATGGTCTTGACCTGGGGCTCCTTCAAGGCCGACGAGCTCTTGGAGGCGCGGGCGCTCTTGACCGCCGGGGCCTCCACCTCGACCTGGAACTTCTGCTTGAGGTCCGCCAGCATGGCCCCGAAGAACTCAACCATCATCTGGTCCATGTCCAGCTCCCGATCCGTGAACAGCTGGAGACCGTCGCCCAGCTCGGCGATGAGGCTCATGGCGTCCTCGGTCGCGACCTCGGCAAGAAGCGAGTAGAGGGAATTCGCGGCGTCCACGAAGGCCTTGGCGTCATCGGGGGTGGCCTTGCCGTCCTTGAACTTGGGGAGCAGCTCCTCCATCGCGCGCACGCTGTCGGTCAGGTCCGCGCCGTTGTAGTTGAACCGGATCTGGTTGGCCCCGTCCTCCTCCAGGGTCGCCAGCGCCAGGCCCGTCGTCACCTCGGCTATGTCCTTCTTGAGCGCCTCGGTCTCCATCTCCTCCATGCCCGGAAGCAGGTTCTCCAGGTCGTCCAGGAGCTTCCGCGTCGCGTCCACCAGCTGGGAGTCGCGGCGGTTGATCTTGTCCACCTGGGCCTGGATCTCCGCCACGAAGGCCAAGTGGTCGCCGGTCATGGTCGTAAACGAGATGTCGTCCTCGAGCCTCGAGATGATGTCGCGGAAGATGTCGTTGCCCTTGAAGAGGAGATCCACTATCTTGGGGTGCTTGACCAGGATCGCGTTGTTCTTGTCGATCATGCTCATCAGGTCTTCCAGGCGATGGGCGATGGTCGCGATGTTGTCCACGTTGAACATCTTGGAAGACCCTTTGAGAGAATGCATGTGCCTGAACAGGGAGAAGATGGTCTCCGACGAGGACGGGTCCTGCTCCAGGTTCACGAGCTCGTTGTCCAGGGTCTCGATGGTCTCCCGGACCTCGTCCTTGTACTGCTCGAAGAGTTCGGCCAGATTTTCGTCTGTAACGCTCATGTCATCCTCCGGCCGGAAGCCGCGGCCCCCGTCGGCCGCCGCCCCCCGCCCGGCGCTCAGCGCGCCGCTAGCCCAGCTCGAGAGCCTTCCTCACCGCGCTCATCACCTTCTCCTCGTCGTAGGGCTTGATGATGTACTGCTTGGCGCCCACCTTCAGGCAGTGCATCACCGTCCTGGCATCGGACACCGAGGAGGCCATGATGATCTTCGAGTCGGGATATTTCTCCAGGAGCTTCTCCAGCACCTCCGTGCCCCGGAGCTTGGGCATGACGATATCGAGGGTCGTGAGCTCGGGCTTGAGCTCGTCGAAGAGGGTCAGGGCCTCCTCACCGTCGCAGGCCTGCCCGACCACGTTGAAGCCCTGGCTCTGGAAGAGCTTCACGAGCATCTGCCGCATCACCGGGGAGTCGTCGACTATCAGTACGCTTTGACCTGATCCAATCGCCATGTCAGCCACCTTTTCTCGACCCCGCGCCCCGGCACGTGCCGGAGGCGCGGGGCGGGCGCGGACCGTCGGCGCCGGTTTCCCCGGCCCCGGAGGCGTCCCTCCGCGCCTGTGCCTAAACTTCAAAAGCGGCGGAAAGCCTGCCGCCCCTCCGGGCCGCCCGAAGGGAGACGTCCCGGTCCGGGCTCGCCATACGGGCCCGGCACGGGCTTCTGACAAAGGGCATGGAGACCGTCCGGACGCCCGGTAGCGCCTCCGGGGCAGACCTGCGGCTTTGCCTGGAGGCTTTCGAGCTTGACCGGCAGGCCACAGGCGCCCGGGCCGCCCTCAAGACGCCACGGACGACTTCTGGTCCCGGGGATCCGGCGCTCGAGCGTCATCGCCCGGCCCCAGAGCCGACCTGCGGCAGACGGCCCGGCCGCGCAGGACCCTGCCCTCGGCCCTTCAAGGCAAACGCTCCCAAAAAAACCCCCCGGCGGTCCGGATACCCCCGCTTCGGGATTCCCCGCGACCAGTCGGAGGCAACGTCCCGCCTTGTCTCACAAGAATATAGCATTCCGGGCTTTTCAAGTCCAGGACGCCCCGGACGCCTTCATCCCGCTTTCCGGGCAGGATTCGGCCCCGGGCAGACGACTCGGATCCGCTTCTGACGCTCCGCCCTGGACGGCGCTTACGGGACGCCGTCGGCGTCAACGCCACCGGATGCCCGTCGGGTCGGACGAAACCTCGCTGATATCGGCCCAAACGGGGCCGGAAGCCCGCTTCGGAGTCCCTCCCGACCGACAGCGCCCCTTCCGCGACGATGATCGGAAAACCGCCGGGAAAAGCCGCCGTCCGACCGGACGGCCCGGGAATCTTGGCCGCGGAATCGCCATCGGGACGCCGATTCGATATTTGCACCCCTCGGCCTTGACTCGCAGTGAGGAGCGGGCGTGCCGCTAACCCGCGAACCTCCCCTCCGGTCGGAGACGGACATCAAGAGCCTTAGCGGCCCCGACCGCCGACTGCTCCCGCTCCGCCAACGCCTATCTTAGCGCTCTCGTCCTCAGCACAGCCCTCTCGACATCATCGCAGCCCTCTCGACATCATCGCGCCCTCTCGACATCATCGCAGCCCTCCGGGCACACCGGGTCACGCCATCTTCGGCTAAACCCTCCGGACGGCACCGCTTCCCTTCAAGCGGAAAACCGTTTCGACCGAATGCCCGCCATACCCGTCCCGGGCATATCGTCCCCGTCCGATCACTTCCCCGCATATCTTTTTGCGTCTGCACCGCCTTCATGCATCGGCTGGCGTCTTCGCCCATCGGCTCGCGACTTTCACAACGGCTCGCGTCTCCTCGCGTCTCCTCGCATCGGCCCGTGTCTCCTCGCATCGGCTAGCATCGGTTCACGTCTCCTGCATCTGCGCTTCACATCCCGCCAGAAGCGTCCATTCCAGCCAGAGACGCCCATCGAACACTGCATCGCCTCCGACGGACCCGCAAGAAGGCCTGCCGTCTGGCTGTGGCAGGGCAAAAAACCGCCGAAGACGGAAACTCCGAAAGGCGTCCATGCCGGATGCCTGCCGACGTATCTCCCGCAAATCAAATCCGCAAGTATTTTTTTCGTGCCATATGCCGTTTCCGATGGAACGGCCCCTTTCCCGAAAGGCGGGCCGGCCGTGTCCGATACCATATCGCGGCAAAGAAGCAGGAAAGACTGATGTCGGCGCGTCCAAAGATTTCGTCCGCCGGTCTTCCGACTTACCCCTTTCCGCCTCGCTTCGGTCGGCCTGGGCTCCTAGGCCGCGAGGCCGACAAAAAAGACCCCCCTTCGTCCGGCGGATGCCCGAATGGGCCCGCGCCGAAGGGGGGCGTATGCCGCGGCGCAGTCCCCCCCCGCCGGAGCGGGGAGGAACGGCCCGCCGCGGGGGGCCGCGGGCTGGATCAGCTGTAGGGCAGGACCTTCTTGCCGTTGGTCACGTCGAGGGTGATGGCGCAGCCGAGGTAGAGCGCAGCGCCGCCGCAGACGACCCCGATCCAGCCGGCCAGCTTGGTGATGCCTGCCGAGCCGGTGTAGTTGGCAATGGCGAGCACGATGAGCAGGAGCGACAGGGTGGACACGACCAGGGTGAGCGCCTTGAGCCCCTTGTAGATGCCCGTGAGGAGCAGGAACACGTAGATGCCCCACAGGAGCATGAAGGTGCCCGCCTCTCCGGAGCTGACCGGGTTGGAGAGGCCGATCTTGGGAAGATACCCCAGCGCGCCAACGGTAATCCAGAACCCGCCGAAGGAGGAAAACACGACGCTGCCGAACGTGTTGCCTTTGACGAATTCCATAAGTCCCGATAAAAGCTGCACGAGGCCCCCCACGAACAGCGCCTGTCCCAGGATGAGCGAGCCGCCGCCATCGTAGAGCCCGGCGTTTGCGAAGCTTAAAAGAAGCGTGGAGAGCCCGAAGGTGACGAGCCCCAGAGGGGTGGGGTTGCCGAGGGCTTCTTGGGTCGGAGTGGCCATGTGGTATTGTCCTTTCGAGATAACCGGCGGCGGAGCGCGCCTGCCGGGCTGGATTGAGGCCCTCGCCTGCGCGGGCTGCCGCTGCGGATCCGGCGGGCCCCGCGCCGGGGGCCGGAGGCCGGCCCTGACGTGGCCAGGGAGTGTCGTGAATATTTGAATTGTGGGGATTATCCAGCTTTTGAAGGTTATTATTGAAGGCCCTCTTATGTCAAGAATTTAATCCGACCCCCCGTCCGTGTCCTTTTGGCGCCATGCGCGGCCTTGTCCCGCTTGATATTGAGAAAGGGAAGCAGACGCTCCGTCGCGCCCTCGCAATCGGCATCGCACCCGATTCGTACCCCTCAGGTACTTTTTGCCGCCCCGCTCCTCCGGATCCTTCAACCTCCGAACATAGCTCGAATTTTCACATTTTGCGGAAAGCGCCGAGAGAGCTTCCTTTTCGAAGTCGCTGTCGCGAATCCTGTTTCCCGCCAGGCGACGGGCTGTCACCTGCGCCTCGGAAAGACTTGACCCTCAAGCGCGTACACCGGACGCCCTTAGCGATGTCCTCACCGCTTCCTTTATGATGCCGCCATTCAGCCGTTTTCCATGAGCAATTACCCGCCGAGCGAAGCTAAAGATTTCGTTTTCCCGAAACGTGCCTTCACGTTTCCCTGCTTTCCCTCGCCCGCCCATCGATGGCCGTCACCAAGGCTGCCGTTCTTAAGCCTTGGCACCGCGACCGCGCCTCGCCATGCACTTCATGACCGACACCGGCAGGTACCCGCAGGGCAAGTGAGTTTCCTCTCTCAATCCTTTCGCAAAAAAACCATATTCCCTTGCGTTGGAAACACGCCAGAGGCGTTTACGATCTAGGCCTTAATCCTGCACGAATTCCTCTTTCAGATCTTCGTTTGTTCTCCGCAGCCGCATTTGACAACTACGGCCCTCCCCATCGCAGTTCGATTTTTAATCCTGATCCAAACAAGCTTCCGGTCCCGATCAGCAAGCGTTCCCCGTGATGCCAGCCGATCGCCCCTTTCCCTTCGTCTGCCAGAACCTGCCTGGAAAATGTCGGAGACACCTGCGCAAGGTCCCTAACTCGCTCAAGTACCTTCCTCCGCCCCTCTCAAGTGCCTTCCTCCGCCTCTCCGCCCCCGTGCCGCCCATCCGACCACAGTCCCCGCCATTTCCCGCTACCCACCTCGGAATTGCCGGGACTCCCGGATGACATCAAGCGCCTTTCGAAACTGCGCGGCACCGTGCTGCGCCATTGGAGCTCCCTTAAGTGACATCTGGCACCTTTAATGAGTCCAGGCCCGCCTTAGGGTCCCGCCGGCTTCTTCGGCTCCGGCAGTACGACATCCGGGGCCATTGCTCCGCATGACTCTACGGGTACAGTCCAAGCCAGCAGGAACACCCATACGGGCCAGACTGCGGACCAGACAGGCCAGGCCTCATAATCCTGGCGGAAAGAGGCGGACGCAGGCCTATCAGGAGGGCTTTCCGGATGCCTCCCGATTGTTTGCGAAAACCACCGCGACATATGGAGTCCTGTCGATGGCGGCCTTGCCGGCCAGAGCCAGGATAGGCTCGTAGCCATCTGGATCGACTCAGTTCCGGACTTGTCTCCCTTACCGCCGACGTGAGCTCCAGACGGCCCGGCGGCAGGCATCGGCAGCCGAATGCCAGGCGCCTCACATCGGTCAAGCCATGTTGGCGCCAAGTGACCCCATCGGCTCGAACGACGGCCCCGGCGGACCGCCTGGGACTCATGGCGGCCTGCGGCGCGGCTCCGGACGGGACCGCTCCCGCTACCGGGCCCTATGGCCCGGCTTGCTTAAGCCCCCCGGCTTAAGGCATAATGGCCAGGAACCGCCACAAACCGCGCCGAACCCCTCCGGGGGCCTTTTCCGGGGCGCCGTCCCCGCCTAGAACCGAGCGAAGGTGCCGTCATGCCCTTGAGAGGCCGTTTCACGCCGCCGGGCGACAAGTCCGTGAGCCACCGCCTCATCCTCATGGCCCTTCTCGCAAGGGGCGAAATGCTGGTCCGGGGCCTCTCTGACTGCGACGACGTGGCCTCCAGCCTGAGGTGCTTCCGCGCATTGGGCGGCAAGGCCGTCGAGGGGCAGGACGGGCTCCGCCTCACCGGCCTGGACAGGGCGTGGCCCGCGATGCCGGAGTCCGGGGAGATCGATCTCGACTGCGCCAACTCGGGCACCACCATGAGGCTTCTGACGGGCATCCTCGCCGGGGCCCCCGGCCGCTACGTCCTGACCGGCGACGCCCCGCACTCCCGGAGGCCCCTGGAGCGGGTGGCGGAGCCCCAGAGGCTCGTGGGAGCCCAGGGCTCCACAGGGGGCGGGACGCCGCCCCTGACCTTGGAGGGGGGCAAGGTGTCCTCGGTCGAGTACGCCCTGAAGGACGCCTCCGCCCAGGTGAAGGGTGCCGTCCTTCTGGCCGGGCTCTCCGCGGCGGACGGCGGCCCGACCGTCGTGACCGAGCGCGCGGCCACCCGGGCCCACACGGAAAGGCTCCTGGACTTCTTCAAGGCCAGGGTGACGGTGGAAGGACTCAGGATCTCCGTCTGGCCCGGGACCCTGG
Organism: Deltaproteobacteria bacterium; assembly: GCA_031263485.1. GTDB lineage: Bacteria > Desulfobacterota > Desulfarculia > Adiutricales > Adiutricaceae > JAIRZX01. Next base: position 7,941 of record JAISFS010000274.1, read on the forward strand.
AGTTCAAGGACAGCTTCCAGAGCCCGGCGGACCCGTCGTCCGCGGCCTTTTTCCTGACGGCGGCGGCCATCATCCCGGACAGCAGGGTCACCGCCGAGAACGTCCTCCTGTCCCCCGGGCGCACGGGTTTCCTGAGGGCCCTGGACCGGATGGGCGCGCACGTCTCCATCACGCTCAAATCGGACACCCCCGAGCCCGTGGGGGACGCCACGGTGGAGTACGCGGGGCCGCTCAGAGGCACGGAAGTGGCCGCCGAGGACGTCCCCTCAATGATAGACGAGGTGCCGGTACTGGCGTTGGCCGCCACCCAGGCCGAGGGCCGCACGGTGTTCCGGAACGTGGACGAGCTCCGCATCAAGGAGACGGACAGGCTCATGAGCATACGCCACCAGCTGGGGGCGCTGGGCGCCCGCATCAAGGTAGAGGGGGACGACCTGGTGGTCGACGGCCCCACGACATTCATCATCCCCGAAACCCTGGACTCCGGCTCGGACCACCGCCTCGCCATGACCCTGTCGCTGGCCCTCTTGGCCGCGAAGGCCAAGATCCCCATCCTGGGCGCCGAATCCATCTCCATCTCGTACCCGGGCTTCGAGACCCAACTGGAGGCCTTGTGTCGGGGCTAGGCACGGGCGGGCCGGCCGGCGAAACCCCCGGGGCAGGTCCGCCGAGCGAAGGCCGCAGGGGAGGGCCGCCGGACGGAAGCCTCAGGGTAGGACCGCGGTACGCGGGCCGCGCCGCCGAGTTGCGGGACCAGGGCAGTCCCCTCCCCGGGGAGGACCTGACCCCGCCCGTGCATCTGGCCCTGCTGGGCGGTCCCAGGGTGGCCCTGTCCCCGTCCCCGGACATGCACAGGAACGCCTTGGCGCTAGCCGGCATCCGCGGGGACTACCTGCCCTTCACCGTCAATGCGGAGGATCTCCCCACGGTGCTCCCCGCCCTGAGGACGCTGGGCTACACGGGCCTCAACGTAACGGTGCCCTTGAAGGAGAAGGTGCTGCCGCATCTCTCCGGCCTGACCGAAGAGGCCAGGATCATCGGCGCGGTGAACACCCTCCTGAACAGCCCCTCCGGCTGGCTGGGCTTCAACACCGATGCCCCGGGCTTCGCGGAGGCCTTCGTGAAGGACCTGGACCCTTGCCCAGTCCTCATCCTGGGCGCGGGCGGGGCCGCCCGCGCCGTATTGCACGCGCTTCTCACGTTGGGCTTCATGCCCTCCGTCTCCGCCCGCCGCATCGAGAAGGCCCAGGCGCTGGCGAGAGAGTTCTCGGAAGCCTACGGCGCGCCCGTCGAAACCTTGCCCTGGCGAAACTTCGGCGAACCATGGGGCATAGTCGTGAACGCCCTGTCCGCCTCCTCGCCCGAGGAGCTGGGCGAGAACCCTCCCGCCCCCGCCCTGGAGCCGGGCGGGCTCATGGCCGATCTCAACTACGGCCGCGGCAACAACTGGTTCAGGCGCCTGGCGGTCGAATCCGGCGCCGCCTTCCGGGACGGGCTCCCAATGCTGGCCTGCCAGGCCAGGCTGTCCTTCATCCGCTGGACGGGGCTCGCGGACATCCCCCTGGACCCCTTCCTGGAGGGGGTCGGGGCGCTGTAGCCCCGGCATCGGCCTGGCCGCGCCCGGCAGGACGCTGTAGCCCCGGCATCGGCATGCCCTCGGGGCCGAAGTCGTGCGTACCGGCCCATTTGTGTTCACGCCCGCGCTCCCGCCCAAAGCCCTGTCCGCCGCGCACCACCCGATGCTTTCCCGACCGGGCGCTTCTCGCAGGGCCTTCCGATCGGAACTTTTCCGCCCTGGGTTTCCCGAAAGGAAATTCCGGTCATGGTCTTCCCGGCAGGACTTTCCGGCCGACCCGTTCCCGGCCGGGAACCTCCCGCCCCGGTGCCTCACGACCGAGCCGCCCGATGCCCGCCTGACAGTTCCTTCTTCCGCGGCCTCCTCCCTTAGCCATCCCGGCATCCCGTCCATTCCCGGCCCGGACCCCTTTCGCCCCGTTGAACCGCAGCCGCCCCAGGCGCATCGCCGGACAACGGACAACCGGAGCCCAGGCCGACGGCCGCTTCCGGCCTGCCCGCCCCCTGCCGCCTTCGCGCCTTCGCGCCTTCGCGCCTTCGCCCCTTCGGCACCTACCCCGTCAGGCCAGCCGTCCGCCGTCACCGGAGCCGCCGGCCCCTGGCCCCGTGCGCCCGTAACCGCGAATCGCGTATACCGGACTGAACCACCTGAGCCCGGCCTACCCGCCATCAACCGTCCGCGCTCCGCGGCTTCCCATAAGGACCGCAGGTCGCGGAACGCGGAGCGCACGCGACCGCGCAGCTTCCAGCCGGACGCCTCCGGAAACCCTCGGGAGGCGCCCTAAACGTCGAGGAATCCAGCATGCCTCTGTTTTCAAGGAAATCCCCTCCGGCAAACGCGTCCGGAAGGAAAGGCCCCCGCGCCGGACCCGGACGGGCGGAGCTCCGCCCCCCGCTGCTGCCTCCGGAAAGGCACGTGTTCCTGACCGGCTTCATGGGGGCCGGCAAGAGCACCGTGGGGCCCCTGCTTGCCGCCAGGCTTGGCCGGGCCTTCACGGACCTGGACAAGGACATCGAGGAGGCCGAGGGCACGGCGATTTCGGAGATCTTCGCGGACCCGGCCAAGGGCGAGGGCTGGTTCCGGAAAAGGGAAGCGGACAGGATAAGGGCGCTCGTCGTCTCCCGCGGGCTCCCGCGGGTGGTGGCCCTGGGCGGCGGGGCGGTAGAGGACCCCGGCACCCGGAGGCTCCTGAAGCAGTCCGCCAACCTCTTCTTTCTGGACGCCGGGGACCCCGAAATCCTCTGGGAGCGCTCGTCCCGGGAACCCGGTCGCCCGCTCGCCAGGGACAAGGGGGCATTCCTGAAACTTCTGGCGCGCCGGAACCCCCTCTATATCTCCTGCGGCGGGCACCCGGTTGACTCCGGAAAGCAGAGCCCGTCCGAGACGGCCCGGGCGATTACGGGGTACCTCTTTTCCGGCAGGGAGGCGAGCCTGCTCTCCGAGGAGGCGAGGGTCTCGCGGATCACCGCCTGGCCGGACCTGGAGGCGCTCACGGGGAGCCTCGGGGAACGTCTGGCCGGGCGTAAGGCAACGGTGCTCCTTGACCCGGCCCTCCGTTCGGAGGAACCCTTCTGGCAGACGTTTCTGGGGGAAGGTTCCGTCGTCTACCCCGAGAAGCGCGGCGAAGCCGCGAAGACCCTGGCCTCGGCGGAAAGGATCATGGGGATCCTGGCCGCCCGCTCGTTTGACCGCTCGGACTGGCTTCTGGTCCGCGGCGGGGGGAGCCTCACCGATCTGGGGGGCTTCTGCGCTGGACTCTTCAAGCGCGGCATAAGGCTCCTGCTCATGCCCACCACCCTGCTCGCGGCCGTGGACGCGGCCGTGGGCGGCAAGACCGCCGTAAATTTCGCGGGCGCCAAGAACCAGTGCGGGCACTTCTACCTGCCCGAGGAGGTGCTCATCGAGGGCGAGATTCTCCGGAAGCTACCGCGCGGGCTCATCGAGGAGGGACTCTCCGAGGCCTACAAGACCGGACTCGTGCTCGACCCGGCACTCTCGGATCTCCTGGCGAGGGAAATGGAGTCGCTCCTCCCGCCGGAAGGGGCGCCCGGGCCGGACCTGCCGCTTCTGCTGGAGATCGCCTGGAGGAGCGCCGCCCTCAAGGCCGCCGTATGCTCCGAGGACTTCCGGGAGCAGAAGGGCGTCCGCGACGTGCTTAATTTCGGGCATACCTTCGGACACGCCGTGGAGTCCTACTACGCCGCCTCCGAAGTCCCCGTCTCCCATGGCCGGGCCGTGGCCTTCGGCATGGCCGCGGCCCTGATCCTGTCCGAGCGACGCTTCGGCCTCGACAGGGACGCGGCCCGCACGGCCAGAAGGGTGTGCCTTAGGCTCTCCCGGGGCGGCTACCCCCCCGTCCCTCCCCGGGATGACCTTGACCGGCTCTTCCTGACCGACAAGAAGGCGCGCCTGGGCAAGCTCAAGTTCGTGGCCCTGAAAAGCCCGGGCGAGCCCAACGTGACCGACCTCGCGCCGGACGACCTCGTCGACGCGGCCATGGAGGCTGTGCGGGAGGTCAGGGACAGGGAGATCGTCCCCTGGCGGCGGGACTGAGCCGCCTGCGGGGCACGGGAACCGGGAGGCGTTCCCGGCTTCCGGCTTCCGATTGCGAATGCCCGAGGCGCATGCCTGAGGTTGATGCCGACCGATGCCGGGACCGCTTCCCGGAGCGGACGGGTAAACTTAGGCGCTCAACTGGCAGGGTCGGAAGCGCCAACGGCATCGGGCCAGCCCCACCGGCACGAACCTGGCTATGCCAGCCTTGCGGCACCCCGACACGGACTTGACTGCGCCCGCCTTGCGGCGTCACGACATGAACTTGACTGCGCCCGCCTTGCGGCGCCCCGACGCGAATTTGACTGCGCCTGCCTTGCGGCGCCCCGACGCGAACTTGACTGCGCCCGCCTTGCGGCAGCCCGGCTTTGAAGGCCGGCGACCGGCCAAGGCCTCGGCCGCGCGAACAGGCGGGCGCAGGCCCCGCCCCGGAGAAGTACCGATGCCTGGGAGCACCTTCGGCAAGAATTTCAGGGTAGCCACCTTCGGCGAATCCCACGGGCCAGCCTTGGGCTGCGTGATAGACGGGCTCCCGGCAGGGCTCAAGCTCGACGCGGAGATCCTCCAACGGGATCTGGACCGCCGCAGGCCGGGCGCTTCCCCGTTCTCCACCCCCCGCAAGGAGGACGACCGCTGCGAGATCCTCTCGGGACTCACTTCTGACGGGCTCACCAGCGGGGCACCCCTGGCGGTGATCATCCGGAACGAGGGCGCCAGGAGCGCGGACTACAGGCCCATCTCCCGTCTCTTCCGGCCCGGGCATGCGGACTGGACGTATTTCAGGAAATTCGGCGTGCCTCCCCAACCCGGAGGAGGGCGCGCCTCCGGCCGGGAGACCGCCGCCCGTGTGGCCGCCGGGGCCGCGGCCAGGACGCTTCTCGCCCGCGAGGGCATAAGCGTTCGCGCGGCAGTCGCGGCAGCGGCCGGGGTCATCGCATCGGCCAGGGACTGGGACTTCGCCGAAACGGACCCCCTCCGCTTCCTTGACCCCGACAGGGCCCCTGAAGCCCACACCGCCGTCCGGGCCCTGATGGACATGGGGGACTCTGCGGGATCGCTGGTGGAGCTTCAAGCCACCGGAGTGCCCGCCGGTTGGGGGGAGCCCGTCTTCGGTAAGCTGGAGGCCCTTTTGGGATGGGCCTTCTTCTCCATCGGCGCGGTCAGGGCCGTGGAGTTCGGGGAAGGCATGCGCCTTGCTTCCATGCCCGGCTCGGAGGCGAACGACCCCATCGGCCCCGACGGCCCGGAGGGTCCCCTCCACGGCGGCATTTTAGGCGGCATCTCAACCGGGCGACCGATCGTCTGCCGCCTCTGGGTCCGACCCACGCCTTCGGTGAGCCTGCCCCAGAAGACCGTGGATCTGGACGGCAGACCCGCCTCCATAGAGATCAACGGCCGCCACGACCCCTGCATCGGCCCGCGCCTGGCCCCCGTGGCCGAGGCGATGGCTCTGCTGGTCTTGGCGGATCTGTACCTGGAGGGCGCGAGGCGGCTCCCCGACGGCATCTGACGAGAAGCTCCCGGGATCTTCTTCGGCTCTGGGCTCCTCTTGACCTCGTGCGGCCTGTCGCCCTTCCACCCGCACGCCGCCCCGTCGGCATCGGCCCCCTGGTCCCATCCTTCCGCCCTGCCGGTGCCGGGCTCCCGCCGCTTTCCGCCCTTCCGGCCCCTTGCCTTCCGGCCCCTTGCCTTCCGGCCCCTTGCCTTCCGGCCCCTTGCCTTCCGGCCCCTTGCCTTCCGGCCCCTTGCCTTCCTGTCCTTTGACTTCCGACCCCTTGCCTTCCTGTCCTTTGACTACCGACCCCTTGCCTTCCGGCCTCTCGCCTTGAGGCGCCCCCGACGAGGCACAGCCGCTGGCGGACTCCGCACCCACACGGACCCGGTCCCATGCCAGAGACAGATTCCGCCTTTCCAACGACCGCCCACGTCAACGCCTCCGCTATGCAATTCCAGGTAGTCCCGGAGCCCTCGGGCCCGGGGCTCGTCCTGATGAGTCGGACGGCACTTTCCCGCGACGACCCCGCCGGAGAGGCCGCCTCCTGGGTCAAGGAAGCGGTGGGCCGCCTGCATGGCGGTGGCGACACGCCAGAGCTCGCGCTGGTCTTCGGCCTGGGACTGGGCCGGGCTAGCGCCTGAGGAGGCTCAAGGAGCGCTTCCCGAAACTCAGGGCGGCGGTCTTCGAGGCGGGCAGGGACTTCATCCCGACCCTCGACAATCAAACACGCTCTCGCTTTCGGATTCGGACTCGCCCCTAAACTTCACGGAGCTGGGCGAACTCGAACGCTTCGTCTCGCAGGAGATGGTCTACGGCGAAGGCGCCTTCCCGCTCCTCATGGTGACGACCGTATATCAACTGGCCTTCCCGTCGGAGGCCCGGCACTTCATGGACCGGGTTGGCGAGGAAACAAGCCGCCTCAGGGTGATCGTCAACACCCGCAAGGCCACCGTGAGCTTCTTCATGGACAACCAACCCGCTTGAGAACGCATGACTGGCCCCGAGGCTCCCGAATCTATTGCTCCTGAAGGGCCGTTTCATGCCTCGTCCGGCCTTCGCTGTGGGGTCGGCCTTAACTATTGGCGACCGGCCCGGGGGCGGTCCGCAGGTGCGATGTCATGCCGGTTACGCATCGTATCGTCATACCGCAACGGCATCCAGGATAGCTGTGCCTGCGGAAATCCGGTCAGACTAAGGATTGCGCCCTCGATCCACTGCATATTCCTCGCCTTTCACGATGCGACGTCCCGGACCAGATAGATGCCGGATCATTTGCAAGCGTGACGCCCTAAGGCATCGGAGGCTGTGGCTTCGATCGATTTCCCGCATTTTTGGCGAAATTTTTCTCTGGTCGGGATTATCGTCACGGATGCAAGTTAAATCTTTAGCCGAATACCATGGACGATCATCACCCATATTCCATGGACGCTATAATGCTCCGGCAATATATCGTCATCGCCCTGAAGCCGAGGATTTGCGACGGGCATGAGCTATAGCCACGGTATGATCATGATGACCGGCACCGGACAGGGTTCCAGTCGAAATCGACACTGGCGGCATGCAATGGAGGGCGCTCCTCAACTAGCCGGACTGTTTTCGCTTGATCTCCTTGAATTGTATCTTGACGCCGGTCCTGCCGACTATCGATACGGCAACCGCCCAAACGTCTTTTGTTCCATCCAGAAACTCCAAGGCATAAGCATTATGGAGTATTTGATCGAATGCGGCTGATATCCCGTTGTTCAGCAGAGCAAGGGGCCCTCCATTACCGCCAGTACCGCTACCTCCCGCACCGCCCGATTTCCGGTCCCCCGCCTTGATCGGGGCGCTACCGTCATTATCCCCATCTTTGCCTTGAACGTCAGTCTCCCCTGATTTGCTTGAGCTACCGGATTTGCCCCCATCTACAGTATCTTCCAACTGCCTGTCAGGATTGTCAAGAGTGACGTTGACGCTGGGATCATCCGATTTCGAATATTTGACTTCAATTACCAGAACTTGACGGCGTGTTTCGAGGATGAAATCCGGACGCCCGTCCCCTGAATGTTTTTCCGCGAAGACAAAACCACGCGCGAATGCCAGGGCTGTATTCATATGTGATTTGTAGAATGATTCGAGTCCGCTATGATAATCGTAAGGAATTCCGGCGAAAATCGAAGAAAGGCAATCCGCCGCGTCATCCGCGTCGATATCGCATAAACTTGAGCAAAACTTCTTCGAAAGATTCACAAACCTGGTCTGTTCATCGTCTGAAATATTAGGATACAGGTTGCCGACAAGGTGATCCTGAGCATAAGACATTCGAACTTCCATATTCGGGATGGCGAGATGGTAAGTTTTGGCGACATGGCCTTTGTAAGTCCCTCCCTCTGCCTTGTCTACCGTCAGATAACCTGTCGCTAACAAGGAGCTTGCAGGCGACATTTTCTTGGTTTGGGGATAAGTGATTGAGACTCTGAAGTCACTGCTGTTGGAAAAATTATTGAAATATTTTTCGTCTTTGATCTGTAATTCCTGCAGAAAACTAGGGGCACCGGTATCATACCAATAGCGGCCAAATTCGAAGGAATCGAAAAAATACAATACCGATACGGGATTTAGCACTCTGTTCTTCCCGTCCCAACTGTAGCCATCATACCAATCCATGAGCAGGGAAAGAATTTCTTCGGACGAATTCGGACACCCGAGAGACTTATCGGCCTTAAGCGATTCATGTGCCTTGTTCAAATCATCTTTAAAATTTTTTTCAATTTCTTTTTGGGTAAACCCGCAAATTTTGGAATACTCGGGATTGAAAGAGATATCTCCAAATCGGTTCATGCCGGAAAAAGATGTGAATTCTTCGAATCTCGTGATCCCGGCAATGAATACGAAACGTGTCATTTCAGACACGCTTTTCAAGGAAGCGTAAAATTCTGCGAAAAATTTCCGCATCTTATTGAGGGTTTTGGGGCGATTCAGATTCATGACCAGCGGATAGTCGTATTCATCGACCAGGACTGCAACGTATGGAATTTCAGCCTGCACGATATCATCGGCTCTTTTCAGTGGGATATCCTTATAATTCCTATATAGCTTTTTGATTAACTCGGCAAGGGAAGCCCCGCTTCCTGTACTGTAGAGGCAGATTCCAGATTCTTCGGCCATATCATGCAAATCAACTGACAAATCATTTGCTAAAATCTTTGCATTTGTTCCGTATTTGCTCATGTCCAGGCGAATCACATGGGAGCTTTTCCAAACGTAACCTGAATCATCCTGCCCTATGTCCAATGTCTTGAACTTTTCCTTGTCTCCTTTCAGAATATGCTCGATAGTGCTGATAAGAAGTGATTTTCCAAATCTTCTAGGCCTGTTCAACAGAACAGTGTTGAACTTGTCAGTTAACAGTGCCTGAATTATACTCGTCTTATCGACGTAGATATCGCCTTGACGAATTAACCTTGAAAAATTCGTATGACCGGGGCGGTTTAACGGATTCGGATTATGGACATCATTGTTTTCCACAGTTTCAGCCTCACCCGGCAGCCTCCCCGTCAAACATCGCACACATGCGAGAAAGCCGTTCCGTTATCTCTCTCTGGATGCCAATGAAAAAAAATCGCGATACCTACATCACGAAATTCATTCTTTCTAAGACCGATGGCTAGATACCCCAAGGAATCTACATCTAAAATCCCATATGCTCAATAGCTCTATCATAAAATTATTTGGTTGTCAACAGCATTCCGACTTGCTTTTCACTCAAGCCACTTCGGTCCTGTCTGGCCATGCCCGGCCTCCGCCTCACCCCGGCACCCCGGGCGGGACCAACGCTAATGAGACAAATCATGCTCATCTTATGATGGAACCGTAATAAGTCGGTGCGGCAACATTGGACCGGCTACATCTCCCAATCTTTGACCCCCGGGAGTTGAGCAGGAGAAAACGTACCCTATATTGTATTGTGACCGCCCAGTCCCTTTGTTTCGGTCTCCGCCCCCTTACCCTTCTCTTCATCTTGATTTCCTAACCGACTTATTACGGTTCCGTCACCAAAAGATAAAATATAGCGGTCACCGAAGTGAGCGCCAGACGAATCAGAATAACAGAATATTAAAATCAATTAACACTTTGGCATGCAATATCTACAACTTAATACAAAAACTGACAATTTCTCTGGATCTTATTTGCGTGATTTCTGCAGCTTGACAGACGCCACTTCTCTTGAATTGTTGACATTGCTTTGACTTGTGCTCACGTCTAACCTTATTTCTTCATCGTCAGGAATGACAAATGCCCAGAATCACCGTTGAAAAATGACGTGCCGCCCAGACGAGTACGGGATAAATCCTCCCGCAACGGCCAAGGGAATCTCGCCGACCTCCGCATACAAGAAGGCTAGAGCCGCGGCGGCAAACATGATCCCCGGAGTTGCCGCCGCACGCGGTACTGCCAGAGCGGCGGCTCCTAAGAATCCTGCTGTTCCCAAATAAGGCTCCACCCTCCGAGTCGGTCGCGGCACAAAAAACTGCAGCGCAAAAGATGGAGGGCGCACCGACGGCATCGCCCGAGACGATCGTTGACAACGAGGTGCACGAAAATTACTTCACGTTGTCGCCGCCATAGCAAATTTATGTCCCTCGACGGAAATCACGTCGCCGGAGGAGAGCCCTCCGGTCCCCGGCGTCAAGGAGATGCCCGTAATCCTTGAAAAGTTAGCGACGATCGACAGTGGGCTCCTGGGAACTCTGCGAGGCGGTCCCCCAGATCGGCCCCGGGCCGTAAGTGAGAACATTCGGATCGGAGCAGTGTGAACTGAGGATGCTGGCTGCCTTCCAGATGGAGCACGGGACCGAGGGCGACTCGATGAATACCACGGGCGGGTATCGGATCGTGCCGTTCTGCTTCCTTGAGGGCTCGTGGTTCGAGGTCAGGTTTCTCAACATCCACCACGTCAATAACGTGCCTTGCAGGAAGCGGACAACTCGGACTGCCAGCTGCTGCGGAAGGCGGCCTCCTGCAGTCTTGCACCGGAGCGCTTCGTGCCGGCGGGGAGTTCTCCGGGCTGAGGAGGATGCTCATGCCGCGGGGCACCCGCGTCCGTCAGAAGTCCCAGGCGATCACCCGGATAATCAAGTGCCTCGAGACGGTGGTACGGTGAACGCCAACCTTGATCGCGCCTTCGTCGGCGAAGCCGGCAAGACCGGCATGGCGATCATCGATGCGATCATATGCGGCGAGAGGGACCTCCTCAAGCTGACCCCATGAGGGACAGCGCTGAAGAAAGTCGACCGATGAGATAGACCGCTGCCCCCAAAGGCGTCTACACCAAGACCGCAGTCAGGGAGTTGAAGATCCGCAGGTACGACCTCGTGTCCAAGGAGGGCCGGAACGAGATGCTCGACGAGGAGATATCCTGGCGCCTGCGGCGCGTTGAATCGAGTCTTGAGGACCCGGGACCTGTCGGTCCCATCGTCGGCAAATCGCGACGCCGGCCCGTCCCGCCGCCCGAATACCGGACTGGAGCTGACAGGGCCCGAGCTGGCTGGGATAGTCGGCAACGGCATCGACCTCACGGATATTCCGTGGACAAGCGTCCTCCTGGCCCTGGTCATCATCTCCGAGATCGGGACGGGCATGAGCCGCCGGAAAACTTTGAAGCACTTCGCGTCCCGGCAGTGGGGTGTGTCCGGGCAGCAAGATCAGCGGGAGCAGTGACATCCGGCGCGACCAAGAAAGTGAGCAGACCTGCGGCGCACACTATCATCCTGGCCGCGAGGCGCGTGAGCGAAACCTTCACCGTCCAAGGGGACTTCTCCCGGAGGAGAGCCGCCAGCCGGGGGCCGCAGAATGCCCTGACGGCAACGGCCCACATGAACGCCCGGGTCGTCACCGCCATGCCCAGGGACGACAAGTCCTTATCGGGCAGGATCATCAAGGAGAAAGAGAGGAAGGCCGAGAAGGGAAGGCCGAGAGAGGAAGACCGAGATGAGGAAGGCCGAGAGAGGAAAGACGAGAGAGGAAAGACGAGAGAGGAAGGATGCCAGATTTTCCCGCCAGATCGCCAGGCTTGACGACTGCTGGTTCGCCTCGGAGGCCGCCAGGAAGAGGGTACGTGGACGGCCCCTCCGCGGTCACGGTGCCCCCTGCTCTGCGGATGCGGCCTCACGTGCCCCGCAGCCGCTAAAGTATCGTTACTGTCCCCTCAAGGTGCCCGGAGAAACATACCCATAACCACCGTAGCCCCCTCACCGCCTCATCTCGGATGTCTCCGACCACTATCCTTTGCCGCAAGGACGCTCGCGGCAAAACAGTGGCCAATCCCGGCGGCGGACCTGTTTCATGAGATTGCGCCCCCCCTCCCCCCGCAAAGCCCCTTGACGCAGGGCAAGCCGATGCTTACCTTTGGCATGGAGCCGAGTCCGGAGCCGAGTCCGGTCCGCTTGAGCTCGCCCGCCTCCGCCCTCGTGCGGGTGGGGCACCGATGTCCTATCGGATTTTTTTCAGGAAGAACGGGTAGTTGGAGCCGAACCCCTGATACGTTTGACGCGCCTTCCCCCTGAGTGTATTATGCTCATTGCGGGCCGCGCGGCGTTTTGAGGCCCGCGCCGCCAGGGGGCCATGCCGGGCGGCTAGTCTCCGCGCCCCTCCCAACTGTCCGCCGACAATCCCAGGTTTTCCGGATCCCCCCCGGGGCGCTCCGGGAGGCCTTTTTTTTCCCCCTCCGGGCTTTCGCCCCAAGCCGCGAGCTCCAAGACCGCCAGCGCGCGCGACAGGAACTTCCAGTGCCAGTTAAACGAGAGCCATGGCTTGCGCCCGATCAGGAGGTTCCCGGAGCGGGCAAGATAGTCTCACTCCTCCACGCCCGCCCGGGCTGCCAGATACACTCCGATTCCGCGGACGCCCGGATCCTCGTGGCCAAGCCCGCGCTCATGGACTGCTGGACCTCACACCTCCTGGCCGACCCTGACCAGGTGAAGGAGATAGTTGCGGCCGAGGGCCGACTCAAGTACTTCGTGAGCCCTCCCAAGAGCAAGCTCGCGCCGCTCCTCTCCCGCGACCTCCTCCCCAACCTCGCCGTGGCGACCGAGCTGGCCGTGGCCTTCAGGAAGTCCAGGAAGCTCGACCCCGACACCAGCTTCGCGAGGGCCCTGTACTCCGAGCATTTCGGCACGGTGTTGCCGGTACCCCGCATCCCCCCCGATCTCAAGGACGACGAGATGGACTTCGGGACCTGGCTCTGCGAAGGCCTGGCAGTCTCCGCCAAGTCCTTCACGCAGCTCGCCAACATCGTCTCCTTCATGCCCCCTTTCCAGCTGGCCAAGGTCCTGCGCATCGCGGGCTTCGACGTCCCCGAGGCCTTCCGCGCCGGCGCGGACTCCAGGGGCCCCGGCCGCTCCGGGGGAGGCCGGTCCGGTGCCGACGGCGGACAACGCGACTCCCGCGACGGCGGCACTGCCGGACGCCCGGGCCAGCGCCGCGGAGGCCCCGCGGACAAGGACGGCATCCTGCCCACCCTCCGCGACCAGTCGGGCGAACGCTTGCCAGAAGGCATGGACGATTGGGAGACGCGGGACTGGGACAGGGAGAAGGGCGACAGGCCGGGCTACCGCGACGGCCGCGGCCCGCGCCCCGGAACCCGCGACCGCGACAGGCTCCCGCGCCGCGCCTACGGGCCGGACGAGGACAAGATCTTCAAGCTGCCCGGCAGAAGGGAACTCCAGAAGTTCTTCAACGACCACATCGTGGAGATAATCCTTTCGCCGGACAAGTACAAGAAGCTCGGCATCGACTTCCCCGCGGCCACCATCCTGCATGGCCCGCCTGGCTGCGGCAAGACCTACGCGGTGGACCGCCTGGTGGAATTCATCGAATGGCCGGTCAACCACATCAACTCCTCGTCCGTCGCAAGCCCGTACATCCACGACACCTCGCGGAAGATCTCCCAGGTCTTCGACAAGGCCATCAAGAACGCCCCGTCCGTGCTCGTCATCGACGAGATGGAGTCCTACCTGGCCAGCCGCCAGATGTCCAACGTGCATCAGCACCAGGTGGAGGAGGTCGGCGAGTTCCTGCGCCGCATCCCCGACGCCCTGGACAAGCGCGTCCTCATCATCGCCATGACCAACATGATCGACACGATAGACAACGCGATCCTGAGGCAGGGGCGCTTCGACTACAAGGTCAAGATAGAGCTCCCCGACCGCGATGAGGTGAAGGAACTCATGGATCACCTCATCGGCACCCGCTCGGTCGCCAAGGACCTGGACATCACCCCCGCCATCGACGCCCTGGTCCGCAAGCCGCTCTCCGACGCGACCTTCGTGATGCGCGAGGCGGCCAGGCTCGCGGCCAAGGCAGGACTGGAGGCCATCGACAACGCGAGCCTCCTCCAGGCCATCAAGAACATCCCCCCCGCCACGGGCAAGAAGGAGATAGGCTTCCTGGCCTGACGGCATCCTTTCCCCGCGGGCCAGTCTCCGGCCCGCAGGCACCCTCCGCC
>JAISFS010000257.1 GCA_031263485.1 Deltaproteobacteria bacterium
CCGCAGGCAGGTTTCACATCATGCGCTCAAGCGATGGACGCCTGATACCGATACGGATAACAGGAGGATCCCGCCTGTCCTGCCAACGACGGTTTCAGGAGGCGGACCTCGAGTGAGGCATGAGCTATGCTGGTTGGCGCAAGAAACTCCCTCGCGGGTTACATGAGGATAGGCGGGTCCGTCTACGGATCAACGGCGGGCGCAAGCGCCGCGGACAGGTTGGGGAGCGGGCTCAAGATCGCGAACGACGTCAAAAAGACGCTCGAGGCGGGAAGGGACGAGGAGGCCGTACAGAAGAAGAAGATCGCCGAGAACTTCGAGACCGAAATCGCCAGGCGCATAGCGGAGGAGGACGCGAGGTCCGAACGCGAGGTGAGCGACGAGGGGCGCGGGGCCCTGGTAGGCTCGATCATGGGCGTCGTGGAGCGGATAGGGCTCGACTTCGGGCAGGAGATGGCCACGGAGACCATGGTCGAGGTCCTGAAGGGAACCGGGCAGGGGATGAACGCGCAGACGATCGCCGTTTCCGTGGGCAAGATCCTGAGGGAGAGGGAGACGCTGGCCACGAGGATCCTGACCGGGAAGAGCTGCGAGGCGGATGCCGGGCTCATCAGGAAGCATTTCGGGGATGTGGGCGAGGACGAGGATTTCCTCGAGAGGGTGAGGGAGGATTCCGAAAAGCTCAAGGCGGTGGTGGAGTTCCTGAACCTGCAGGACGACATTTCCGGGGTTCAGGCCTCCTCGGGGACAGTCAATGCCGACGCCACCGTCAACCCGGCCGCCTCCGGCGGGGAAGTCTCGTACTCCTCGCTCTCCTCGGCCCTGAACTGCCACTTCGGCGAGGCGATCATCAAGGACGAGGACCTCCACCGCTTCTCCGACGCCTTCGAGTGGTGCAGGGCGGACGAGGTCGACGCCAGGAACGGCGAGTACCGCAACGCCATGTACGGCTTCGACTTCGCGATCACCGTCTCCGAATTGGGCCGCGAGCCCCTGGAGGATCTCTCGCGCTTCCTTCGGGAAGAGCTCGGGGACGAGGACGGCGCCGCCCTTATCGCTAATCTCGCGGACTCCGACGACGTGTTCGCGGCAATCAATTCCCTTTTCGTGGCGAACTACCCGGGCCCCCAGAACAGGCTTGCGGGGGAGATCAAGCTTAATCCCGACGGCAGCCCGCTTTCCGTCTCGGACGACGAGAGCCATTGGATCGAGAACAACAGGCTGATGGAGGCCAACTACGCGAGGCTCACCGACCCGAACTACGAGACCCCGCAGTTCAACTACGACTCCGACTACGGCTACGGGTTCTTGGACGGCCGCGACTTCAAGTTCGGTGACTACTCCTGGGATCTGGGCAATTACCTGAGGGGATCGTTTCTGGATAGGGTTAACGAGGTCATCAGGGACGACGATGCCGTCCGGGAAAGGTTCCTGGCGTTGGCGGCAAGGAATTTCAACGGCCAAATCGACTCCGTACCCGATGACTACGGCCTGGTGGGCATACCTTCGCAATTCAACATGGGACAGGTGTCCACGACATATCTCATGGGCGTTGCCGACACCACCGCCGCTGAGCGGGCCCTCTCGGAGCTCAAGCGCTTCACCTATCCGGAGCAGCACGACATTTTCGCCACTTTGCCGGAGGAATTCCGGATCGTGAACAGGACTAGCGTCAAGACGGTCGAGCTCCCCGGCTATTCCGAACTTGCGACTGCCGAGAGGATCCGCATCTACGAGGAGGCGGTGGCGCGATATCAGCAGGTAAAGGATCAGAAGGGGCTCCTGCTGGAAGAGACAGTGTAGTTCGGCCCTTCCCGCGGGGTGTGGCCCAGTCGCGTTCCCTCCCGCGAGGCGTCGGCCAGTCGCGATCCTCCCCGCGAGGGGTCGGCCAGTCGCGATCCTCCCCGCGAGGCGTTGCCCGTTGCCCAAGCGCGATCCTTCCCGCAAGACATCGGCCAGGAGCGCTCCGGCTCACTCCATCGACTGTAGTATGGCTCCAGTGGACGGACCCGATTTCCGGGACGATGGCGGCTCAGGGACTGGGATGATGTGCAACTAGACAGACCTCCTGAGGGCGCCCGAACCCTCTTGAGGCCTGTAGCCATTTTTGCCGTCATCGATCCGAAGTCAGTGGCGGCGGGTCGGGGGGAGTTGCGCGGGATTCGGACCTTGGTTGTCTTCGCCGACAGACCGACCCGACGCGCCTCGAAAACGATGTCAAGGGAGGGGGCCAGTCCCGTTCTTTATCCGGCGACCGACTCCCGCAAGGTTGCCGGTTCTTGCCCATGCGGCCAGCCCCCGTCCCTGCGGCCAGTTCGCGCAAGGTTGCCAGCTCATGCTCCGGCGGACAGCCTCAGTCCCTGCGGCCAGTTCACGCATGGTTGCCAGCTCTTGCTCCGGCGTGCCCCCCATTCCGGTGTACAGACCCCAGGAAAGCCGCCAGCTCCTGTCCGTGCCCGCGGAAAAAAATGCATCCCGCGATTTTTATGTCTTCGGTCGGTGCCTTGCTTTCTGTTAAAAGGCTCTGCGGAGGCCGGACTGGTGGCCCAGATCCGGTCTGGAGCCCCTGCAGGCACATGGACTGTGATCTCTATATTGCGTAAGGCATATCATTGGCACCAACATGCACACATTGACTTGAGGCAACATTTTTGCAATAATTTAGATCTATTTAATATCTTTATTACTAATTAAGATTCAAAGTACAATATTGGCAATTATTTTGTCCGATTCAGCGACTAAGTTTTCATTGGAGTAGAATTTGCATCTGCTTCCACAGGGCCGCCTGCCCGGATCCGAATCGGGCACGGGATTCCGGAAGGCCTTGCGGCAACTCCAAGGGCCTCCCGCTTTCGAGGTGCCCCTCCGGCTCCGGGGGCGTCTCCCAAGGGTGAATCAGTTGAAGACTTCAAGACCCCGCCACGCTCTCCCCGCGATCCTCCTGGCGATCGCGGCGGCGGCGCTCCTCGCGCTTCCGGGATGCGGCGGGCATGCCAGGGTCCGTCCGTTAGCCAAGGCGGTGGCAGGGACTGCGGAGAAATACCTGGGGACCCCGTACAAGAGCGGCGGGAGATCTCCCAAGGGCTTCGACTGCAGCGGTCTGGTATGGTACGTGTACCGCCAGCACGGCATCGAGCTCCCCGACACCTCCTACAAGCAGTCCCAGGCGGGTCGGCGGGTGGACCGCGACGAGCTGGCCCCGGGCGATCTGGTCTTCTTCCGTTCCGGGCGAAGGGTGGACCACGTCGGCCTCTACGTGGGGGACGGCTTCATGATCCACGCCCCCGGCAAGGGAAAGAAGGTCCGCCGCGCGAATCTGGACGGGAAGTATTACCGGCAGCATTACGTGACCGCCAGGCGTTTCATCTGACGGCACGGCGTCAAAGCCCGGGACGACCGGGCGGACCTGAACCATTTGCCGCCTGACGGACGGCGCGCCGACCGGCGCGATGTCCGTCAGGCGGCTTTTTCGCGGGCGGGTACGGCGAACCCAGGCCGATCGAGACAGAGGCCGTTATCCCGCCCCGCGAGACCCCATGACTTTGCCTCGCGCTATGGCCTTAGGCGCGTCCGGTCGCGAGACCGTTCCTGCCGATACCCTGCTTACCCTCGCCTAAGCATTTGACGCATCCTTACCCGCGGTCGGCCTTTTGCCGCGTTTAATCGTATCGGACCGGGCGGTTCTCGCGCACAGCGAGGCGGGGTTCGACACGGCCCGGGCAACGTTTCGACGGTGAACAGGCGTTCACTCCCGTCGGGGGGCAACTTTTCCCCACCGAGAGCGGCCCGCCGTCGTGCCAGGACGGCCATGTCGCCCGCTTGCGGGCTTTTCTCCGCAGGCGGCTGTCCGCGCGAACTTCACCAGCGCCTGGTCGCGCTTACGCATGTCCGCTCCCCCCCCTCATCACGCGTTGGCCCGTCCGGTCCCGCCGGTCGCTCTCCACGGGCCGCCTCGCATCTGCCGGCCACCCGGCGTCCATTGACTCGGGTAGGGGTCGTTTCCTTCGATCGGGCGAGGCGCCCGTACTTCGGCGGTCGAGAACGGGCGCGGTGCCGTGCGCCGCACCTGGCGGAACTCGGAGGCCCCGCGGGGCGACAAAAAAGGGACCCTCCGGCCGCATTGGCCGGAGGGTCCCCGGGTGGCCGCAACCGTTCGGCGCGAGGGTGTCCTGGCCAGGCTACCAGGTGGAAGCGGTGAGGGGGGTGGAAGTGGTCTTGACCGTGCTCCCCTGGCTGGCGCTGTCGAAGAGGTAGGTCGTGGAACCCTCGGCGCGGTGGCGGACGGCGAACTTGTAGCCCGGGATATTGGAGGAGGTGTTGTAATATATGGAGAGGGTCCCGTAGTAGACGTTCGCGTCCTTGATCAGCCCCCCCCTCTGGGCCAGGGAGGAGTAATCGGCTATGTAGGTGCCCTGCTCGGTGAAATAGGCTTCCTGGGACATGGCGATGGCGTGGTAGGCGGCCTGGGCGGCGTTGTCCTGTGCGCCCTTGCGGTACCGCGCGTACTGGGGTATGGCGATGGAGGAGAGTATGCTTATGATCGAGACCACAATCAGGAGCTCTATGAGGGTGAAGCCCTCGCGGGTGCCCGTTTTCGCGGTGGTGACGGTCTCTTTTCTCTGGGTCATGACTGGCCTCTGTTGGTGTTCCGGGTAGGGTGCGGTGGTCGTGAGGCCCGCATCGGGGCTGCGGCGTCCTGCCGGGAGCGGGACGGCCCCTCGGCTGGCGCGGCGCCGCTACGCGTCTTACGCGCGGCGTGTCTTAGGCGTGGCATGGCGTGGTTGACGGGCGGCGCGCCCTTAGCGCGGCGGCGCGCCTGCTGCAAGCTCCGGGGCGCGGGCCTTGGGCGAGTGGCCGGTCGTTGCCGACGGATCCGCCCAATCGGGCGGTGGCCGTCGCGGGGTTACGGACTGATTAGCGGGGGGAAGGTGCGGGTCGATGCAGGCTACGACGCGTTGCGGGCGTTGCCGCGAACGGGTGAGGGAGGAGATCCGCGTCTGGAGGACGCGCGGGCAGGTCTGATCTCTTCCGTACAATATAATTGCAGATGTCCATCCTGTCAACACTTTCCGCACTATAAGGCGCGCGAAATTTTTCGGAGATCCGGTCTGGCGGATTTTACGGTTTTTCGCGGTACGGTTCGCGGTTTCGCGAAACGGACCGCCCGGGCCCCGCGATTTCGCGGGGCTGACGCGAAACCGTCATGCAAGAGACGATCCACTTTAGTCTCGTCCTGGAGGAAAGGGGCGTCCGGAGTCCCTGCGCGCCGCGCAACCGCCCCGGGCCTGGGCGAGCCGCCACCCAGAACCGGGGTCGGAATCATGGCGCCCGGGCGCGGTTCCGCCGCGGCGCGGTCGATACGGAGTGTGAGGGCGCTACGCGTGCCGGACGTGAGAAAATTTCGGAGGTGAATCGTTGAGGAGGGTGGCTCCTGCGGTGGTCTTCCAGCCTGTCTCCGGCGCGACGATCGGGTAAAATTTAGACGCGTAATAAGTACACGATTGAAAATTTTAAGATGCCAAAGTCTAGTTCTGAGGATGCTGACGGAGCGTTCCTGTCCATTACGCCTTGCGACGGGCATTCTGGGCAGGGAAGCGGAGCCGGGTTGTCGGTGATTCGCTTCCCGCGTCCGGGCCTGCCCTTGAATGCCGCAGACCTGCAGTCCATGGCGGCAAGGCCCAGGTCCCACGCTCACTCCCCGGGCCTTGCTGCAGCGGCATCATCGGCGCGACGGCTTGGAGATCTGCGCAAGCGTGCGCGGCTCGAAGCGTAGCCGCGCTGAACCCGCCTGAGCCGCGCATTGCGGGGCATGGCAAGCGGGGGTCCCGTGCATGTAGATGCACCGGGCATGCGGACATCTTGGAAGCGTGGGCGCCGCATGGGCGGGCTCAGGGCCATGCGTGCGATGGCGAGCGTCCGCTGGCGCATGGGTGCGTTTCAGGGCGCGAGTCGTGTCGGGGACGACTTCGGGCTCCGCTTACGCTATGCAAGGAAATCCCGAGCTCACGGCGTTCTAGTAAAGAAGCTGAAGTCGGTTCCGGCTTTCGAAGAGGACGGCTGCCTCACGAAGCCATGAGGCGTATGGCCAAAATGCACGCAGGGGCAGGCGTGGATGAGGTCGCATGGCTGACGGTCGATGGTGGGACGGAGGTACCTTCGGAGGGAGGCGGATATCGGGTATAAGTGATGGTGCCGACTTCAGGATAAGAGATCATTGAGGAGCAAGGCAAGGCGGGAACGCAGGCAGGGCAAGGCGAGAAGCGGGTCTGGCAGGGCAGGCAAGGCCAGGCGAGTAACAGGTCAGCCAGGGCACTCAGTCAGGGCAAGGCACGTAGGCATATCTGGCAATACAAGGCTGAAATCCAGACAGGACTAACCAGGAATGCAGTCAGGATAAAGCGAATTGCAGGTCATGCTGTGCAAGGCAGGTAGATATCTCAGTCATGATAAGGCGAGAATGCAGGCAGGATAAGGAGAGTTGCATGTTAGGCAAGGTAAGGCGTGTTGTCAGTTCTGGCAGGACATGTCATCAATGCTTGCAGGATAAGCCGAGAAGCAGGCCAGGGCATGGCTGGGAATCAGGTCATTCAGGGCAAGACGGGAATCGGGCCAGGCAGGGCAAGGGGTGAATGCTTGCAGGACAAGCCGAGAAACAGGTCAGGCAGGGCAAGTCGTGAATCAGGCCAGGCAGGGCAAGTCGTGAATGCAGGTAGGGTAAGGCACGTAGCCAGATCAGGCGTGGACAGGCATAACGGCAGTTTATGCCGGGCAGGGCAGGTAGTCAGAACAGGCGTGGGCAGGCACTAAGGCAGGTCACAGGCGAGGCAAGTTTGCAAGAATGCAAGGAATGCGGAGAGCAAGGCATGGCAGACGACGACTAGATGATCAAAATCAAAGGGGAGGCTGAGAAGATTTAGAAGCGAGTCGGACGGAGAATGGAAGACAATTGAGGTCAGGCGGAGGACGGGACGGGGAAAGCTAGGCGGAGAGAGGGGCGGGCGCCGGGGGCAATGCGGGGCTAAAGGCGCGGGGAGGACGGGCGGGGAGGGGGACGTTTCCGCCGCGAAAAAATAGGCGGGACAGCCCCTCTCTTTAAGCCGCCCCGCCCAGGTGCAATGACAACACAGAAACAGAAATGACGACTGCACTGAAACCAAAAGCCTCTGCCTCTGTGTCTCCTCAAAAAAGGCGGGGCAACCCTCTCTCTATAAAGTTGTCCCGCCCAGGTGCAATCGTCAGGACAATAAGCGGCATTGTTAGAGTGCACTTGAAAATATTTCTAACGCCATTCATTGTCTGGAGGCAATATATCGCAAATCCATTTTGATGTAAAGCTGGTCTCCCTTTTTTCCGGGGCCATGCCGGCCTAATTTTTGTGGTTTTATAGTATCAAAATAATGATTTTTATGTATTTTTATATGCAAAGTATAACGTTTTTTAATATCTTAATATGTGGGTAAAAATAGAATCAGACTTTAACTGTGGATTTTTTAACCTTGTATTTTTTTCGCGTTGGTATCTTGATCCTGTGAAACGTTATGCCGAGGCATCCGGGGGCTGGCGGGGTTTCAGCGGAATTTATTCGAATAATCTGTATTGGCAAGGGTTTCCCGGATTTATGCTAGCCGGTCCGCTCCCCGCCTCCGCCCTCAGGGGCATTTCCGAGTAACCGGGGAAAATGCCCAGGAATCGGGCTACCGGAGGCGTTAGCCAGGTCGGGTGTCGCAATTTGCCTTTAATGGGCCCTATATCGGGGCACTCCACGTCACGGAGGGGCTGCCCCTCCTCCTCGGTATGGCCCCGAACGTTCGTTCTAACGCCTAAAGCGGCATATAATCAGGATTTCAGGGAATGAGTGGTTCTTGACAGCTCTTGGGGCTCTCCAATCATTTCCACAATCTGGAAATGGGTCCGGCTGACACACCATTAGACGGTGACACTGATCCGGCGGGGACAGCCTGATGCGCCCGTGACGTACAGGATCCTCAAAAGTCAATAAATATGACTGTCAGGTTAATCATCAGGATCACAAACGTTTATGGGAATTTTGGCATGTTTAACTCGACAGGGGCGTGGCTATCCCAAGATACCCTCCGAAAGAGCCCCCGGGGGAGGAGACATATTGACAGCGGCGGCGGCATATGCTCTTAAGTCCGCAAGGCCGGCCCCGGCATGTTACGGGGGGTGGCACGCGGCACTGGCCGGTTTTTCGGCCGCTTGGCGCAAGGCGTGGCGCGGGTGTACCGCCCCGGCAGCCCTGCCGCGCAAGGGGAGGGTGTGGCAACCGCTGTGCCGGTTCTTTCCGCAAGGGCCCCGACCGTTGCCCTGGCATGGTGGCCCTTCCCCTTAAGCATGTCCATGAGATAGACGCGGATCTGCCGCTTCCCGCAAGGTACACCGCGTCCCGTATGATCGAAAATGTCTCGAATCCGGCAGCGAATCGGTATCGAATCCGGGCGCGAATCGCGGATTCCCGCAGGCTCCTCCTTGCGCGGAGGCGCGGGGAACCTCTCGGTTCCATGTGGCAAGGCCGCTTCCCGCCGGGGCATCGACCAGCTCCCTCGGCGGTCGCGTGAATCAGGCATTCTTATTCAGGTCCCGTCCGCAGTTAATTTCGGCCTTTTCCGGTTCAGGGGACGCTGTTAGGCGGGACGCAGATGTCCTTTGCCCTCTCGGCAGCAGCACTGCGCTTGGCTTGGCGTCTTCCGGTTCCCGCCTCGCGGTTCAGTGAGGCTCAGGCGCTTCCCTTTTGCCGCCCCGGCGCAAGCTTTCGTCGTCAATTTTCTCGGCCTCGGCAGGGGCGAGACACACCGTTGTTTGCGTGGTAGCTGCGGCCCTTATGGCGCCAGCGAGTTTGAGCGGTCGCGGCTGCCAACGGCGGGCCCTTAAGTCAGCCCATGTCATGCCGCTCGGACGGCACTCTCCTCGAAACATGCTCTGGCACTTCCTAAAGATCGCAAAGCCGCAGGATTGGCTGGTTCCCCGGTTTACTCGGGAATTTCTTGAGCTTGGGCTCACCAGGAACTTCTTGAGCTTGAAGCTTCTCGGGAATTTCTTGAGCTTGGCTCATCAGGAACTTCTTGAGCTTGAGGATCCTCGGGAATTTCTTGAACTTGGGCTCATCAGGAACTTCTTGAGCTTGAGGCTCTTCGGGAACTTGTTGAGCTTGAGACTCCGCGGTTTCCTCGGGATCATCGTAATCTAAGGGATCTTAGGGATCCTGGCGATGCGTCGGATATGCAGGCTCTTCTGGATCTCCGGATCCGTGGGTTCGACGGGATCCATTGAATCCGCCGGTTTTCGGGTCCTTCGGGAAGCTCCAGGCACTCCGGTCCGCTGGAAGGCTTCTTGACGCCCCAGGTGGCAAGGGGCGCCATGCGGCTCCCTGCCCATGAAAAAAGGGCAATGGGCGTGAAAAAGGCCGCCAGAGAGCCCTTTCGGGCGCATCAGGCGGCCTAATAGCCTTGTACATCGGAAATCTTCGCGAGACGTATACGGCGCCTTCCGGGCGATGGTGGCTTCACGCCTCGGCGGTGGCGACCTGGGATTTGTAGCGGTTGTAGTTCGCTGTCACGACCTCTATGTAGCGGCGGGTCTCGCGGGGAAGGTTCCCGCCGGCGCCGTGGCGGTCCACGTTGCCAGGGCCCCAGTTGTAGGAGGCGAGGGCCTTGCGCAGGTTCCCGCCGTGGCGGTCCAGCATCCGCTTTAGATATCTGGCCCCACCCCAGATGTTCTGCAGGGGGTTGAAGGGGTCATCCACGCCCATCTCCCTGGCCGTACCGGGCATGAGCTGCATGAGGCCCTTGGCTCCGGCGCCCGAGACGGCCTTGGGGTTGAAGTTTGATTCGGCCTTCACCACTGCCCGGATGAGCGCGGGGTCGAGTCCAAGGGCGTTGGCGGCCTTGTCGATCGCGGCGTCCACGTCGGGGGAGGGCCCGCCCTCGGACTTCGCGAGCTCCGCCGCCACCGCCGGGATGCTACCCTTGAGGCCTCGGTCAGTCTGGGCCCGCAAGGGGCCCCGCAGGGGGGCGGGAGGCTCCGGGAGCCGCTCGGCCGCCTCAAGGGCGACGGGATCCGGGCGTGACCTCAGGGGAAGCCTGAGTTGGGCCCCGTACTTCTGGTGATAGGCGGCCATGCGCGAGGCGTTGAAGATGGCTCCCGTGCCCTGGCCTTTCAGGATCGTGGGGCCTGCGGCCAGGCTGATCGCCCCGCGCCGGATGTACGGCGCTTGCGGGCCGCCGTCCGTGTCCGGCGCACCGGGAAGACCTGCCGCGGGCGCGTTTCCGTAGGAGCCCGTGTCGGCCGCCGACTCTATCCCCGTTGCCGCCGCCGTCCCGGCGTCCGGCCCAGTCAATTTCCCAGTGACTTTCCTGATGATAGGCTCGGACGTAACGTCATCGGCCGCCGAATCGGCTCCGGCAGACGCGCTCCCGAAAGGGCCTTTGCCCCTGGCGCCTTTCGCGGCGCGGGCCCCCTTCTCGAAGTCCTCCAGGACCGGGTTCTTGTCGTTCATGGCCTGGAGCTGGGCCAGCTGGCGTTGGGTCTGATTGCTGACCGGACCGTCCAGAACGTCAGAGATGATCCGGTTCTGGCTCCGGTTGGTAGCCATCGCGGCCTCGAAGTCAGGGTCGCCCGCGAGCCTGGACGCCAGGCCCTGGGCCTGTCCGCCAATGGACTGGGGCCTCGCGATCCCGGCAGCGCCGGGGCGCCTCACGATGGCCTGAGATGCGGCGAGGTTGCCGCCGCGTCCGCTCAGGTTGCCGGTCAGGCTTTCGGTCTTGTTGTCCAGCATACATAAGCCTTCCCGAAGGGGGGATATGTCCCCGCGCGCCGAAAGGATCAGGGGTTCGCGGCGCTCCCGCGAAGGCCCCGCAGGGATCTCGGGCGTCCTTCCGCCCGGGAATAAAGCAATACTCGTGCCATATTTTCCGCATCTGTTGGCTACAGTCGCGGCGGAACCCTTATCGCGTCCGCGCGTCCCGTCATGGCGTCCTTTTAGCCCTCTGGTCGTCCCATTTGGCCTCCAGGCATCGTCCCATTTGGCCTCCAGGCGTCCGTCGTCCCATTTGGCCTCCAGGCGTCCCATTGGGCCTCCAGGCATCTTCCCATTCAGCCTCCAGGCGTCCCATTCGGCCTCCAGAGCGTCCCCCATTTGCTTCAGGCGTCCTTTTTTGGCCACTGGGCGTCTTCCCCCATCCAGGGCATCCCTATAGGCCTCATGCGTCCCTTTTTGGGCCTCAGCGGCATCTGTCGCGCCTGCCGACCTTTATGGCGCCAGCCGGGCATTACCCTTTTGAGGGAGGCGAGGCGGGCCGAGGGCGAAAAGAAAGCCCCGCCGCAGACCCGGCACCTCGAGGAGGTGCCGGGTCCGCGGCGGGGCCGCAGGGTCGAGTCTGCCGTTCCGGCCCGCCGACTGGGGAGGCCGGGCGACAGGCGCGAGGCGTTACGCGTCCATGCCGGCCGGGCCGGGGTCCGGTGCGCCGGGGCCGGGGCTCACGAGGATGCTGCCGGGCAGCTCCTCCTCGAGGGGCTTGGCAGGCACTCCGGGCATGGCAGCGGGGTTATCGGTCTTGGGGGGCGGCGGATCCCTGAACAGGGGGTTGCCCTCCTCGGGGAGCAGGGCCGCCAGGAGCACCTCGTCCACCATCTTCACTGGCAGGATGGTGAAGTTCTTCAGGATCCGCTCGGGGATGTCCTTGAGGTCCTTCTCGTTCTCCTGGGGGATGATGAGGGTCTTGAGCTCCCCGCGGTGGGCGGCCATGACCTTCTCCTTGAGCCCGCCGATGGGGAGCACCCGCCCGCGGAGCGTGACCTCGCCGGTCATGGCGACGTCCCGGCGTACCTTGCGGCGGGTGAGCGCGGAGACGATACCCGTCACCAGGGTGATGCCCGCCGAGGGCCCGTCTTTGGGGATCGCGCCCTCGGGGATGTGGATGTGGGTGTCGATCCTGCGGTAGAAGTTCTGGTCCAGACCCAGCTTCGGGGAGATGCTGCGCACGTAGCTGAAGGCAGCCCGGGCGGACTCCTGCATCACCTCGCCCAGCTTGCCGGTGAGCGTCAGGTTGCCCTTGCCGGGCATGACCAGGACCTCGGTCGTGAGGATCTCGCCTCCGGTCATGGTCCAGGCGAGCCCCGTCACGAGGCCTATCTCGTCCACCTCCTCGGCCGTGCCGTAGCGGTACTTGGGGATGCCCAGGTACTGGCCGATGTTCTTGCCGGTGACCTTGAGCCGCGGCGGAGTGGCGGAGTCGCTGGCGCGGACCACCTCCCGGGCGAGCTTGCGGCAGATCGAGGCTATCTCGCGCTCCAGGCTCCTCACCCCGGCCTCCGAGGTGTAGCGGCGGATGGCGGTCAGGATGGCGTTGTCGGAGATGTCCACCCGGTCGGGGGACAGGCCGTTGGCCAGGACCTGCTTCTTGACGAGGAAGTTCTTCGCGATGTTCAGCTTCTCGTCCTCGGTGTATCCGGGGATGCGGATTATCTCCATCCTGTCCTGCAGCGGCGCCGGGATGCTGTGCAGGCTGTTGGCGGTGGTGATGAACATGATCTCCGAGAGGTCGTAGTCCATGTCCATGTAGTGGTCGCCGAAGCGGCAGTTCTGCTCGGGGTCCAGGACCTCCAGGAGCGCCGCGGAGGGGTCCCCGCGGAAGTCCGTGGACATCTTGTCCACCTCGTCCAGGCAGAAGACGGGGTTGGAGGAGTGCGCCTTGCGGAGGCTCTGGATGATCTTGCCGGGCATGGCGCCGATGTAGGTCCTGCGGTGGCCGCGGATTTCGGCCTCGTCGCGGACCCCGCCCAGCGAGAGCCGCACGAAGTGCCGGCCCAGTGCCCTGGCGACGGAGCGGGCCAGGGACGTCTTGCCCACGCCCGGGGGGCCCACGAGGCAGAGGATGGGCCCGCGGTTGCGCTTGACCAGGCTCTGCACGGCCAGGTACTCCAGGATCCTCTCCTTGGGCTTCTCCAGGCCGAAGTGGTCCTCGTTCAGGATGGCCTCGGCCTGGTCGATGTTCAGGTTGCTCCGGGTCTTCTCGTACCACGGGAGCGCCAGGATCCAGTCGATGTAGTTGCGCACCACGGTCGCCTCGGCGCTCATGGGGCTCATCATCTTGAGCTTCTTAATCTCGTGGCGGAGCTTCTCCGATGCCTCCTTGGAGAGCCTCTTCTTCTTGGCCTTCTCCTCGAGCTCGAGTATCTCGCTCTTGCTGTCCTCCGTCTCGCCCATCTCCCTCTGGATGGCGCGCATCTGCTCCTGGAGGTAGAAGTCCTTCTGGCTCTTCTCCATCTGCTTCTTGACGCGGTTCTTGATGCGCTGCTCTATCTGGAGAACCTCTATCTCGCCGCGCATGAGCTCGTAGAGCGCCTCCATCCGGGCGAGCGGCGAGACGAGCGACAGGAGGTTCTGGCGGTCCTCCAGCTTGAGCGTCAGGTGCGTTATCATCGCGTCGCACAGCTTAGAGGGGTTCCGGTGGGAGGAGACAGTGGAGAGGACCTCGGAGGGGATCTTCTTGTTGATCTTCGCGTAGCTCTCGAAGGTCGAGTTGAGGCTCCTGACCAGCGCCTCGGTCTCCAGGCCGTTCTCCTCGGGCTCGACCATGTTCTCGACCTCGACGTAGAAGAAGTCCTGCGTCGAGATGAAGTAGTCGATGCGGCCCCGGGAGCGGCCCTCGACCAGGGCCTTCACGGTCCCGTCGGGCAGGCGCAGGAGCTGGAGGACCGTGCCGATGGTCCCCATGTTGTGGATGTCCTGCTCCTGGGGCTCGTCGACCTTCGCCTCCTTCTGGGTGCAGAGGAAGATGCTCTTGTCCAGGGTCATGGCGTGCTCCAGGGCCTTGATGGACTTCTCCCTGCCCACGAACAGGGGCACCACCATATGGGGGAACACCACCACGTCCCGCAGGGGCAGGAGTGGGAGCTGGAGGCGGGGACCCCCGGATGGCGACTGGGGGCGGTTCTTGTTGGAGGCGAAAAGCATTGTCTGTACCTTATTTGTGCGGCCTGCGGCGATTGGCCCCGCAAGGGGCCCCGGGCCCCTTGCCCGGCACGGCCGCTGGGTTCCGCCCGCGGGCGGAGGGATTTTTGGACGGGGGCCGGGACGCGCGGTCCCGAGCGGGCCCGCCGCCTCGCGGCGGGACGGGCGGCCCGGGAGCCGGTCCCGGGCCGCCCGCCAGGGCGAGGGGGGCGGAAGGGCCGAGGCGGGCCTCGACCGGGATCAGGCCGAGAGCTTGGTCTCCGCGCCGCCCTCGCGCCCGCCCTCGATGATGACCGGGGGCTCGTGCTTCAGGATCACCTCCTCGGTGATGAGGACCTCCTTGACCTTGGGCATGCTGGGCAAATCGTACATGAGATCCAGCATGGCGGACTCGAGGATCGACCTGAGCCCCCTGGCCCCGGTCTTGCGGGCGATGGACTCGGAGGCGATGGCCTCCAGGGCCTCGTTGGAGAAGGTGAGCTCCACGCCGTCGTGCTTCAGCAGCGCCTGGTACTGCTTGATGATGGCGTTCTTGGGCTGGGTCAGGATGGTTATCATGGAGTCCTTGTCCAGCTCGGACAGGGACGCCGTGACCGGGATCCTGCCCACGAACTCCGGGATGAGCCCGAACTTGATGAGATCCTCGGGCAGGCAGCTGCGGAGCACCTTGGAGGAGTCGCCGTCGTCCTTGTTGGAGTCGATGTTGGCGCTGAAGCCTATGGACGTGTCGCGGCCTATCCGCTTCTTGATTATCTTGTCGAGGCCCACGAAGGCCCCCCCGAAGATGAAGAGGATGTTGGTGGTGTCGACCTTGGTCAGGTCCTGCTGCGGGTGCTTGCGGCCGCCTTTGGGGGGCACCGAGCTCACGGTGCCCTCGATTATCTTCAGGAGCGCCTGCTGTACGCCTTCCCCGGAGACGTCGCGGGTTATCGAGGCGTTGTCGCCCTTGCGGGCGATCTTGTCCACCTCGTCAAGGTACACGATGCCCTTGGATGCCTTCTCGACGTCGTAGTCGGCCGCCTGCAGGAGGCTCACGATGATGTTCTCGACGTCCTCGCCGACGTAGCCCGCCTCCGTGAGGGTGGTCGCGTCGGCGATGGTGAAGGGCACGTTCAGGATCCTGGCCAGGGTCTGGGCGAGCAGGGTCTTGCCGCTTCCGGTGGGGCCGAGGATGAGGATGTTGGACTTCTGGAGCTCGACGCCCCCTTCCAGGTCCTGGGGCATCTGGATGCGTTTGTAGTGGTTGTAGACGGCGACCGAGAGGGTCTTCTTGGCGAAGTCCTGGCCTATCACGTAGTCGTTCAGGATCTCCGTAATCTGGTGCGGGTTGGGGAGATTGGACGGGGCGCCCTTGGGCTGGATGGATGCCGTGGGGTGGTCCTTGGCGATAATCTCCCGGCACTGCTCCAGGCAGTACTCGCAGATGTGGATCCGCTCCGGGTCGGGCCCGGCTATCATGCGGATGCCGTCCCTCTGGGGCTGCCTGCAGAACGCGCAGATGGGGACCTGTTTGTTTTTGTCGTCTGGCATTTCGATTGCCTTTCCTCGGTGCGGCGGGGCATGGCGGCCGCGGCCTCGAAGGCCCGCCCGGCCGAACGTTTCAGAGGCCGGCCCAGGGGGGGGAATCGCTTCCCCGGATCTTGACCCTTGCGGGGAGGGGGCTTGGCGCCCCCCTCGGGCGCGGGGAGAGGCTAGGGGCCTCCCCCTTCAGGATCTGTCCTCCTGCCGGGCGGCGCCCCGGCGGCCGGGGCGCCTGCCGCGCCGGGAGGCGCTGGAGGGGCTCCGGCTGAAGGACGGATCGTCTCCGGCGAAAGCCGAGGGCGCTCCTTGGCGGCCACAGGCGGCGCCTCGCGGGAGGCGACGGGCAACGGCCCGGAGGCGGCCTTGGCACGACGCCCGGACGGAGCAGCCTTGGCGTCCGGCTTGGAGGCCGCCTTGGCCTGAGCCTTCTGGGCGTCCGGCCTGGAAATCGCCTTTGCCGGAGCTTTCGTGGTGTCCGGCTTGGAGGCGGCCTTAGGGGCGTCCGGTTTGGAGGACGGCTTGGGGGCTGCCTTCTGGGCTTCCGGCCTGGAAATCGCTTTTGCCTGAACCTTCTGGGCGTCCGGCTCGGAAATCGCCTTTGCCGGAACCTTCGTGGTGTCCGGCTTGGAGGCGGCTTTCGGGGCGTCAGGTTTGGAGGGCGCCTTGGGGGCGGCCTTCGGGGCCTCCGGCCTGGAAATCGCCTTGGACGGAGCCGTCTTGGCGTCACGCCTGGAAGTCGCCTTGGCCTGGACCTCCTGGGCGACCGACTTGGAGGACGCGTCGGAGGCGGCCTTCAGGGCCTCCGGCCTGAAAATCGCCTTGGCCGGAGCCTCCGGTGCGTCCGGCACGGAAATCGTCTCGGAGGCGGCGTTGGGCGGAGCTTTTGGGGACGCGGTGTTCGGGGCGTCGGCCCCAGCCGGGGCTTTCGGGGCCGCCTCGGGAGGCGCCGGGCTTTCGGTCGCGTGGGCCGTCTCCGTCTTCGTAGCCCCATCCGGCGCGCCGGTCGGGTTCAGGCCGCCAGCGATGCCCGCGACGAGATTCAGGGAGAGGCGTTGGGGGCCCTTCCCCGGCAGGGCCGACGGAGCGGAGGCGGCAGCCCGAGGGGGCGGGTCGGATGCCTCGACGGGAGCGGGAGCCGTACCGGGCGCCGGGGGGCCTTGCCCGGCCCCTCCCGCAAGCCGCCCGGCCATGGAGTCCAGGGCCTCGATGCAGACCTCGCAGAGCATGAGCCTGGAGGGGAAGATGCCGGTCATCATGGCGAGGCCGGGGCGGACCGGGAGTCGGCACAGGGCGCAGCGGGCGCCTTTGGGGACCTCGGGGCGGGTGGCGGAGCCGCGGACCGCATCGGCGTAAAGCTTCACGCAGTCCAGGCAGATCCTCACGTCCGCGCGGTCGTGGCCCAGTACCACGGCCTCCTTGCCCTCGCCGGGGCGCCTGCCGCAGAAGGAGCAAGGCTTGCCGGCGCCGCCCAGGCGTCGCACGAAGTCCAGCCCGCGGCCCACGGTGGTGATGCGCCAGTTGGAGTGGCGCTTGAGCATGGCCTTCTCGAAGGGGGGGAGCGGGGCGGGTCCCCTGGGGGGATCAGCCGGCGCGGCGGCCTGCGGGTCTTGAGCCCCTTTGGCCCCGGACGCGCGCCCCTCTTCCGCCGGGCCGCCGGTCGGGGTGCAGTGTCCCATGGGCGGGAAGCGCCGCGGGGGGGGGAAGTCCGGTCGGCCCGATGGAATGGCGGGGCGGGGCCCGAGCGGCGGGAAGTCCGGGAAAAGCAGGTGGTGTAAGGCGTGGCGCGCCTGCCCGTCGGCCCGCGGTCGGCGGTCGGCTGCGAACAGGTGCCGGAAGCGGGTGGAGCACTCGCGGCACAGATCGGCCGCGCCGCGTCCGGGCAGGGAGACCACGGGGTTGCCGGTGGACGGCCGGGCCCCGCAGACGGTGCATCTGGCGTCTAGGCGGACGGGGAGCGGGCGCACGCGGTCGATTATCTCCCCGGCCACGGCCAGGCAGGATCGGCAGATGTCCAGGGCAGGGACCCCTCCGCGGGTGATGCCGAGGATGCGGACGCGGGGTCCGTTCGGCTCCCCGCAGACCGCGCAGACGGCGTCCTTGCGGTCGCTGGCGGCGGGGGCGCCCCGCGCGGAGTCGGTCGGGCGCGGGGCGCCGGGGACCAGGGTCAAGGGACCGAAGCCGCCCA
>JAISFS010000304.1 GCA_031263485.1 Deltaproteobacteria bacterium
AGCTCCTTGAAGCTCCGAAAGATCTTGACATCCGCTCCCCGAGGGCGGATAATTCCGTTTCCGAACCGGAGCCCTTTCGGGGGCCCCGGCAGATTTTTGCCTTCTTCCCGGAAGGCCGAGCGAGGTGACCGCCATGCAGTGTGATACCGTCAAGACCGGAACCGAATGCAACTTCATGTCCAAGAACGGATGCGCCTTCATCGGAGGAGCCTGCCGGGCCATAGCCGAGAAGTGCAAGGGTTGCGACAGGGCCATAACGGCCGGTTCCGCCCAATACTGCGCCGTCTTCCCGGACCCCACGGTGAAGTGGCGCCTGGGCAACTGCAACATGGCCACCCACATCAAGGTCGAGACCAAGGGCGCCGACTCCAAGGTCCGCGTGGGCCAGCAGAAGCAGAAAAAGAAGTAGTAGTCCGGCACTCCTGCGGGCAACTCCCCGCACGGCCCCGTATCCGCTCACACAAGACGGGGGGCGTCTCCGGTGCCCCCCGCCTTGTGTCATGCCTGCACCCCGGCAGAAGTTGCGATATCGGGCCTCGGGCCCCCGTTCACGGCCCCGTCCGCCTGACCTGTCGGCATGGCGCACCTTTTTATAGGTACGCGGGGCCTGCCGGGAGGTGTTCGCTTCGGGCCAACCGGGCGGCGATCGCTTCCAGCCTTTTGTGGGGCACTGTTCCGCGTCTGCCGGGTGGATCCCTTCCGCGTTTGCCCGGTCGATGTCCCCTTGGGCCTGCCGGAGTGCCGTTTCCTGCCGATTCCGTCGGGCCAGGCGATCCACTCCGCGTCTGCCTCCGCCTCCCGGCGGAACGGCATCACAGACCGTAAGTCCCCTCTGTAGTTTGTAGCCTCCTTGTATTCTCCATCATCCTTGGCCCCTTCTTAGGGGCTTTTTTGTTCCCGGTGACTTCTTGATAATGGTCACGGGTACGCCTTGAGGGGCAACCGGCACGACTGGCCGCCCCGTGACTGCATTAAGTCCGCCCCTATGCGGACCAGGCGCGGTTTCGGGCGCCCGATGTCCGCAGGCCGACTGAAACGAAGCCCCCTCAGAGGCACCTGGAGTCGCCAGGCGCCTCTATGGGGGCATGTCATTACAGATTGAGCGGGCGATGCGTAGTGCGCCGGCAAGGTTGAAGAGCGCCAGAAGACGAAGGCCCGCCGGGGCCCCGCCTCGCAAAGCGGCAGAAGCTGCCCCGTCCGGTTCCTGCCGGTACTAAAGGATCCTCACGGCCTTGTCGAAGTCCAGCCTGGGCCCGCGCGGGTAATAGGCGCCCTCCTGGCCCCAGCCCAGGTTCAAGAGGAAGTTGCTCTTAACCTGGCCTCCTGGGAAGAACTCCGCGTCCACCTTGGCGTTGTCGAAGCCGCTCATGGGCCCGCAGTCAATCCCCAGGGACCTTGCCGCCATGATGAGATAGGCCCCCTGAAGGGAGCTGTTGCGTAGGGCCGTGGTCTCGGCCAGGAGCCCGTCCTCGCGGTACTGCGCGGAGGCGTCGTAGGCGGGCCACTGGATCTTGAGCTCCTCGTAAAACTTCAGGTCGAAAGCGACTATAACGGTGACGGCGGCGCTCTCCACCTTGGGGACGTTGCCGGGGGACAGCAACGGCAGGAGGCGCTTCTTGGCCTCGGGGGACTTCAGGAACACGAAACGGCCCGGCTGGCAGTTGACGGCCGTCGGCCCCCACTTGAAAAGGGCGTGGAGCTCTCGGATGAGCTCGTCCGGGATTGGTTTCTGCTCGTAGGCGTTAAAGGTCCTGGCCTCGGTGAATATCTTCAGGCCGCTCGGGTCAAGGGGCTGGGTCATAGAGTCTCCTTGGGGCGCCCCGCGTCCCGTCCAGGACGAGCCACAGGGGAGGTCTTGTCGGATGGGAGGATAGTATCCGCGTTGCCTCCCAGAGCCCCGGTCGGTGCTGAGATGGGAGACGGCACATTTTCCCACATTCTGACACGGATGCCAAAGGCATGCCCCAATCAGGGCCAGATCCATGCCAAGAGAGTTTCCTGGAAGCCCGACATCCCGCCATACGCATGGATGGATGGAGAAAGGGAGGGAGGAGGAACAGGTGCCCAAAGGTCAGGAAGTCGGGGAAACGGAGGTTCTTAAATCGGTGAACCAGAAGTCGGGGAACCGTACAGCCGGAGCCCTATTGAACGCGGTGAGCTTACAGTACCCAGGAAACACGTCCGAGAGCATAACCGATAACCACAACGGAGCGGCTCTGCTTCGTTCGTAATCTAAAACGCCCTCAAGCCGGAACCTCATGCCTGTCGCGCTTGAGGACAGACTGACTTCTCAGTAAGCAACCTATATCATCTCCGGAAACATGTAGCACCCCGAACGGGAACGCTCTAAGAGCCAGCTCTCGCCGCCTTTGACATGACCTGCCTCGGGACTACCGGAGTAGACCTTAGGAAAATTAATCGTTCATTTGCCGAACGCTTTTGACTTTATTAGCATTGAAGGCGATATTACTGAACAAGATTGCCAGCCTTCATCAAAGAGTTCAAAAAGGCCCTTTCAGATGGCAAAACCAACGTTGGTGTTGCTGGAATATTTCTGACACAAAAGGTTCCTGATTATTTTGTATATCTTTATGGGGAAAATAACAATCTAAAGAAATATTTTAATGTCAAGAACATAAGCCATGAAACGTTTGGACAGACATCGTTGACAATATTTTGCCTTTAAAATGATGTCGGCTAAAATATTTTGATACATAATCAAGAACTTAAACACATAATTTTTCGTTATGGCATGGATATGCTTGGTATATTATAAAATATCGCATATGCATAAACTGATCATTTCAAAATTTATTGATTGTAAACTTATAAAAAATATAAAACATGCAAAATTTTAAATGATCTTAGGCATTCCATAGCATGATGAAGCTCAATTCAAAAAAGCTCCACCGTCACCTCAAAATCACCCAGACTAATCGCGGCAGGATGCTCATCTTCGAGTCCGGATGCCGTCAGAGGCGTGATCATTGTCGTGTCAATCATCAATTAGACATTACCGTTAATCGTTCGTATATCAAGCTAGCAAGGACATCCTCATCGTCATTGACAGTGCCTTTCATGTACCTGTCGAACGCATCAGCATCCTCGTTACGGTGAAGATTGAGCGACCATCTCCTTTCGAGCGCGATGAGGCGCAGGAACTCGCGTTGCGTCCGTCCGTTTCCCTCCCTGAAAGGATGGAGGTAGTTGACCGCAGCCAGGATCTTCCCGAGCATCCTGGCTATGGCTTCCCTGTCAGCCCCGTCGACTTTCCACAAATCCGTAAGGAGATCGTCTATATGGCGAAATGCGAAACGGAAATGCGTCACCGACAAAAAACTGGTATTGCCCTTGCAGATGTCAACGGTCCTCGGTTCCCCTGACCAGGCGTAGATGTCCTGGAACAGGTGGCGGTGGACAGCCAGAATCCCTGACGAGTCCCTGACACTGACGGGCTTCTCCGCGAGCTCGCACAAGCGCCGTGCGCAGACGACGTATTCCGCGAAGGCCAGCGAGCCTCGGTCGGAGATGCCCATGGCGTTGCGAAGGACCCCGGTCGCAGGGTCCACGTAGGGAAAATCGGGGCCCCCCATGCCACCGGCGTCACTCACGTTTCCGTCCATTAGCCCGCTGGCCAGCCGGGCAAGCGTGATTTTCCCGAGACAGCAGTCGCGGACTATCTCGATCTCCCGCCCGGACGGACGGAACCCCTCGAACATGCAGGAGTCGATCGCCTCCGCGATCATCTCCAGCGATTTCAGATCCGGAAAACTGACGCCCATGAGCGTAAGATTGTCCCTGTCAACGGCAAGCGGCCAGTACGGCATTAGCGGCTCCTGTCCCCCGGCGCATTCACGAGCCTGCGGCTTTACGGGGGCGTCCAGCATTCCAGGATACCGTTTTAATTGACGGTCCGCCCCCACCTCCGGCTCATCCCAGCGCCTTCCGGCACCTTCGTTCCCAGCCGGACTCCAATAGAAGCGGCTTCGCGGTAGCTTCCACGTCTTGTCAGGTTTCCCTGGAAGCCATCATAGCACAGGCACCATCCCGAACAAAGCAGCTCCGCGTGTATCGGACATGTGTGCCCATTCTGGGAGGCATTGCAGGCGACAGACATGTCAGCCGCCAACCCGATCCTTTCGCAACCAGCCTAATGCCAGGCCTTCGGAACATTCGTGCCGCGAACCGAAGCACCGTCGTTCTTCTCCTGTCAAGTGTCTTTCAATTATATTCGTAGTTAAAACACTCGGGGCTCGATATGACCGCCATTTCGCGGGACGGAAAGGATCGGCCTAAGGCAAGCCTCTCAGGCTCAAGCGAGAGATATGAAGCGCGCATCGGATGCCGCCGACGCGTCAGCATCAGCCTGTCGCGATCCTCATCCCTGTGAGAAGCGTCTCCGCATCGCTACTTCCGGAGGCCTGGTCGTGGCTTGGCAAAAACCTCAGCCGTGACATGGACAATTGGCGCTGCCTTACTGGCATACCTGTCATCACCTTCACGTCAACTCAAGCTCTGATTCTGTCGGGGGCCATAACCATGGCTATGGTTATGGGACTGGACCTGGCGCTGGGCATGGTTAAGACTCTGGCCCACTATTATGACTCTGGAACAGGAACTGACTCCGGTTCCGGTTCCTGCTCCGGTTCCGGTTCCTGCTCCGGTTCGGATCGTGTTCGGATCTGGCTAGCGGGGCACGCCCAAAAATAAAAACCCCGCCTCCCGGCGGATTCCGGAAAGCGGGGCTCCAACAAGCCCATCGCGGTGGGGGTTTTTTTCAGGCCAGAAAATCCCGCACCAGGCTGTTGAAATGATCGGGCTCGCACGGCTCGGACTCGAAGACGGGGTTCCCGAAAAGGTCGAAGCACTCGAGAATCTCCTCGTCCCTAAGCGGCTCGTCCCCGGTCTCCAGGACAAGCATCCGGTCGTAGCGCCCGAAATTTATGCGGAAGTCGGTGGCGTCCCACTTCATGAAGGTCGGGATGCCGTCGGGGTCCAGGAACATCTTCCGGATCCAGGCCGGGGTGATCACCATGGTCTTGCCGTCCTCCAGTTCCTTGAGCCTCGCGTCCCCCACCATGGCGGAGAGGCAGTTGGCGGTGGGCAGGCACCTGACGCCCTCCCTTGCGCA
Organism: Deltaproteobacteria bacterium; assembly: GCA_031263485.1. GTDB lineage: Bacteria > Desulfobacterota > Desulfarculia > Adiutricales > Adiutricaceae > JAIRZX01. Next base: position 5,132 of record JAISFS010000304.1, read on the forward strand.
GAAGTCCTTCATGTCCGGCAGGCAGTTCCGGCCGATCACGAGCCTCGCCCGGGATCTGTCCCCGATCCTCCCGTCCGTCAGGGCCTCCCTGAGCTTCGCCTCCAGCTCCTCGATTATGCAGTGGTAGCCCGGAGGGAGGCGGATCACGGTCACGTCGTAGAGCCCATCCAAGGGCTCCAGGGCCGCCTTGAGCTCTGCGTCGAAGATGCCGCAGGCTATGAGCACACGCTTCTCGCGCAAGTGTCACCTCGTTTCGGTAGCGCACGGGCGGGGCTACGCGCCCCGTCCGCCTTTGCCGCCCGGACCGGCAGGGCGCCGGTCCATCGCGCGCCTCGCCTCAGGCAGGGTCTGGCGCTTCCGGGCGGCTTTCCCGTTCAGGCGGGGAGTCAGTGCCGGAAGCTCATTCCAGCGGGGTTTCCCCGGCAAAAGCCGATAAGGGCTCAGATCCCTGAGCCAGATTGCCCGCCGGTCCCGATGGGTGTTCGGGCCCGGCGGCAGGACACCCGTGGTGCTCCTCGCCGAATGAACCTTCCGCGCCGACCGCGCCGTAGCGCTACTCCTGGTCGGATGCGCCTTCCAGGCCTTCCGCGCCGGGCGCGACATCCAGGCCTTCCGCGCCGGACGCGATATTTCGGGCTCCATCGCCGGGCGCAACGTCCAGACGTTCCCCACCTGTCGCGCGTTCCGCGCCGGGCACATCCTCCGGGCCCGCAAGGGCGGGGCCGCCGTCAAGGCCGATAGCGGGTACCGGGCCGCCCGTGTCGGGGCCGTCATGGAAGCCGTCCGCCGCCGACAGGCCTGCCGGGCGGTCGGCGCCTGCTCCGGCCAGGGCAACCGCCCCGGAACCGGGCGGCCCCCAGGTCGGGGGAGCCGGGACCGTCCGCGCCCACCTGGAGGCGAGCGGGAGCGTCTTCCCGGAGAAGACGAGGAGAAGCAGGAGCAGGAGGGCCAGGGAGGACTCGAAGCTGCCGATGAAGGGGAGCCCCCAGGCCCCGGAGGAGATGCTCAGGAACTCCGGGAAGAACAGCGAGAGTATCCCGGTGTACAGGTTGACCGACACCAGGAACCACAGCCCCGTAGCGGCGGCGCGTCGGACGGGGGAACGGAGCAGCATGGTTTGGAAGAACGCCCCGACCATCAGGAGCGCGAGCGAGGCCACCGCCAGACGGGCGGTCACTGTGCCGACCCACAGCGTGAGGTACGGCACGCCGTTCAGGGCCATGTCCTCCGGCCTCGGGAGCCCCACCTGGGCGATAAGCCCCGCCCCGGCGCCGGTCGGGCCCGCGAGGGCGTAGACCGCGTGCTGGAGCGAGAGGGTGAAGGCCCCGTACAGAGGGCTCCTGCCCTCGAAGAGCCAGGAGAAGAGCGGCACGAGCCCCCGCGCCCCGGTGCGGGCGGCGATGAAGAAGAGGATCGCGCTCAGCGCGAGCAGGCCGGCCGCCAGGATCTTGAACTTCCGGCTCCCGGGGATGATGGCGTAGACCGGGACGACGGAGAAGATCCACATCCTGGCGGAGTAGTTGTCCCCGGCGATGAGGAGCATCGGGAGCGGCAACACGCCCGCCGCGAGGTTGAAGAAGGCGTCCGCCCAGCCCTCGTCCCGCGAGGCGGCGACCGCCGCCGCGAAGGGCATGAAGCCCAGGCACAGCCACTGGCCCGCATGGAAGTACCGTGCCAGATCCGGGACAAGGACGGCGGGGAGGACCAGGGCCAGGAAAAAATAGAGGAAGCCCGCCACTATCGCCCAGACGTAAGCGCGCCTTGCCGCCAGGAGCGTCCGGCCGTCCGGGTCCGCCCGGGGGTCCTGCCAGGCGCGGCGCTTGACCGCCATCGGCCTCAGGCTCCGGACCACGAGCCCGGAGGCAACCGCGGAAAGCGCGAACCAGAACGGCCAGCGCGGGTGCGCCATGGGGGTGAGCAGATGCACCATGAAACCCAAGACGAGGAGTGCCGGCGGCACGGCGAGGTAGTAGGCTCGGCTCAGGGGGTGCATGGGTGCCTTTCTGGCGCCCCGCAGGCGCGCCCCCTCGCGAGGCGCACGGACCGAAGGGCGGCCGGCCTGCCCGGCAAGGCCCAGGCCGCGGGCGCAAGCCATTATCGCAGACCTGCCCCGCCCGGTAAAGCCGGGGCGGGCCCCGCCGGTCATTGTCCATGCCGCACTCCCTGCCCGACCGGGCACCCGTCCGCGCACCGCGGCGGCGCGCCTTCGGAAGACATCGACCGCAACTGCGCACCTTTCGGAAGACATCGGCCGCCGAGGCGCGTTTCCGTCCGCCAGCCGCCTGACCGCGCCTCCTTAGCTTCAGGCCGCCTGCCACGCAACCTTCCTCGGCAGACCGCCCGGTCCGCCGCCTTCACGGCGGGCCGGGGGTTCCGCAACGTTCGCAACATGCCGCAGGTCCCGCCTTCGCCGCGGGTCCCGCCTTCGCCGCGGTCGGAAGTCCCCGCACGCGGCAGAATCGCCTCATCGCCTTCCGGCGGGCCTCAGTGGGGGAGCGTGTCCCCTTCGCCGCTGACCACCAGGTTCCTGCCGTCGTGTCTGACCCTGCCGGTCTCCCTGAGCCTCTTCATGATGCGCGTGACGCTCACCCTGTGCGCCCCCACCAGGAACCCAAGGTCCTCGTGGGTGAGCGGCATCTCCAGGACGTAGGAGCCCTTGGACCCCTTGCGGCCGTGCTCACGGGCGACGTTCAGGAGCACGCCGTAGAGCTTCTCCTCCAGGTGCGTCTGACTCATGGCCTCTATGCGCTCCGTGAGGTTGGCTATCCTCCCCGCCATGTTGCGGATGACGGTGAGGCCGATCAGCGGGTGCTTGAGGATCATGCCCTCGAAGCTCGACTTGGAGAACCCGCAGGTGACCACCTTGTCCACGCAGGAGGCGGTGACCGGATAGGGGTAACCGCTGTCCATGCCGTTCAGGATGTACTCTCCCAGGCAGTCGCCCGGCTTGCGGATGTCTAGCATGAGCTCCGTGCCGTTCTCCATCACCCGGCTCAGCCGTATCCTCCCGCTCTTGATGAGGAAGATGTGCTGGGCCAGCTCCCCCTGCCGGAAGACCGCGTCCCCCGCCTGAAAAACGCGGCGGACCAAGGTCCCGGCCAGGGCGGCGAGCTCGTCGTGGGTGAGCCCCGCGAAGAGCCACATCTCGCCGATGCAGTGGGCCGACCATCCGTCCCCGCCGGAGTGCGTCGCGTTGCAGGGGCATCTTTCGTCCGCGCTCATTGTGTCCTCTCGCAGCTTTGGCTGACGGGCCGGGAAAGCGGATCGGGATTATGCGGCCAGGATTGGGGGAACGGAATTATGTTAAAAAAATTATTACAATAAAGCAAGGGCTTTCTCCGCGCCTGTGGCCCGGAGGGGCTGTCCGGGCTTGACGGCCCGGAGGGCCTGTCCGGGCTTGACGGCCAGGAGGGTCTGTCCGGCATGGCTGCTAGGAACGGCTTCATGATGATGGCCCTGCGGGAGAGCAACGGTTCGGAAGCGACCGCGAGGAGACCGGCCCCGCCGCCAGGTGTAACGGCAGGCTGAAGGCCACCGGGACCCACGCGGACCCCCGGCTCTCGACCGTGGCCGCGAGCCGGGGGTCCGCCCGTCCGAGGTCGAGGGCTCGGACGACCCTTCAGGCATCCCGTCCGGATGCCCCGAGAGGACCCCCGGCAGGGGCTGTTATACGGGCCGGGGGCCGTTCCCGGAAGCCGTTCCGGGGCGCTACAGGCCCGCCTCAGGCCCGGTTCAGATGATCTTCTTCCCGGCATCCGGGCCCGGGGAGAGGCTGTAGACGGAGTCCACCGTTATCTTGACGGCGTACTTGGGCCCGGGCAGGTCCGGCATGGCCTCCTTCACGCCCTTGGCCACCGCCTCGAAGATCGGCCCGGACGTGACGAGCTCGACCTTGCCCTTGATCTGGTAGCCGGTCATCTTGTCGATGACCGCGACCGCCACCTGGGGGTTCTCCTCCAGGGCCTTGCGGGTCTTGAGCGAGAAGAGGTCCGCGAAGACCAGGTGCTCGTCGTCCAGTACCTTCAGGGTCCCCTTGGGGGCCAGGTTGGGCGTGCCAGCCTTGTCGGCGGTGCCGACCCAGGCGAGCTTTCCGGCGATGAAGTCCTTGACCTCGGCAGTGAGTTTGGCCATCAGGAATCCTCCTTGGAATCCTCTTTGAATTAGGATAAGTGCTTTCCCCGGGCACACCCGACCGCAGGGTTGCCCGGATACCCACGCGGCGCCCCGAAAGGGGCCGATTTTTTATCTTCCAGGACAGGATACAGCACGAACGCGCAGAAGGCAGTAGCAACGGCTTCAGAGACTCAAAAAAACACGATTGCGCGGAAAAAAGGACACGAGAGCGGGGGAGAGAGAGGCCATGAGGCGACCGTCGGATATCGGACGGTTCAAGCGGAAACTGGTGGTGCCCAGCGATTGTCGGTGGGTTCCTGCAAGAAGCTGGCGGGGTACGGCATGAAGACGGCGGTCTCCGGACGGGTACGGCAGGAAGACGGCAGGCTTCGGACGGGTACGGCAGGATGACGGCAGGCTTCGGACGGGTACGGCAGGAAAACTGCGGGCTTCGGACGAATACGGCAGGAGGAAGGAGGGCTTCGGATGAATACGGCAGGAGGAAGGAGGGCTCCGGACGGGTACGGCAGGAGGAAGGAGGGCTTCGGACGGATTCGGTGGATGGTAGGCGGGGTTCGGACGGGTCAATCAAGAGGACGGGGAGGGCGGGCGGCTTCAGCGGAAGGCAGCAGGCTAAGGCCAGCCGCAGCGGGAGGACGGCAGGCCTCGGACGGGTGTTCAGGTGAACGGAGGCCATTGGGAATGGCCAGTGGGAGACCGTGGTTGTCCCCCCTTGCAGCGGTTTCCCGAATGCGGGCTAAACCTCCGGAAACGGGCTACCGGAGGCCGAGCGACCGCCCGGATGCCTCCGTCAACACCGCGTCAACTGAGAATCGCAGGTGCCTCTAAAACAGCTTCGCCAGGACCCTCCCCAGGTATGGTGAGTCCAGTAACCCGGAAACCCGGGGACTCTCGTCGGGCGCCGCGGTGACCTTTCCGGCGCGGGAGTCGGGCGGCTTCAGGCGCAGGCTCAGCCGCTCCATGCCCCGGAAGGCATTCCTGGCCCCCCCGTTCCCCTGACCGATGAGGCTTGACACAGGAAGACCCTCCAGAGACCCGCTCCTGGATTCCATAAACGAGCTGGACTTGAGGATCCTGGCGCAGAGCCTCACCTCGTCGGGGAGGTTCGCGAACTCGTCCTCGGGGAGCGGCTTCCCGCGGCCGGGCAGATCATCGAAAAGACCCTGTTCCATGGCCTCCAGGATCTTCCTTTCCGCAATCAGGGCCACTGGGTCTATCTTTAGCCAGTCCACTTTGAGCCTCGGTGCGGCAGGATCTTCCCGATCCGAGATCGGGAGCCCGAAAAAGAGAGGCCCGACCGACGCGAGCCCCGGATCCCCTGCGCGCGCCTTTCGGAGCCGGACCTCGGTAGACCTTGCCGCATCGCCGTTCGCGTTAGGGCTTTCAGAGCGGCGCTCCCGTCCGTTCCGTCCGGAGCGGGCTCCTGCGGGTCCTGAGCGGAGGAACCGCCCGCAGGAGAGCGTGCGGGGTCAACGCGTCCTCAGTCGGCATTAGACCCGTACGCCATGTCGAGGATAAGCTTCTGTGCCTCGTGATGCGCGCCCGGCATGGGCAACATATCTTCAAGGCAGAGGCTTTCGCCAACGCCTCTTCGCTTGCGGAAAGTCAACCACGCAATCTGTCGGTGGCCGCCCTTGGATCTGCACCCCGCCGGCCGGCTCGGAAACGTCTCTCGCGTGGCGAGACCAGCGGCAGGTTGCCGGGCCAGGAGCCAGATCGGATGCCGCAACCGGATACCGGCCAGGTGTATAGGCGGTTACTCGGAGCGGGACTCCGCCCGCCCGGCGGCCGTAGGGACGGACTGGCCCTGGATCGCCCCGCTGGCGGGGGAATCAGAACGCAAGGAGCTTCGTTGGTCCGCGCCGGAGGCGGTCGGTCCGAAGACGTAGTCCTGCAATCTTATGACGTCCACCCGCAAATTCTCAATCTTGTCAGATAATGTCTTAATTTCGGCTTGCAACCCAGTAAACCTGGTTTCCATCCTGGTTTCTAACCCAGATATCCTGGTTTCTAACCCAGATATCCTGGTTTCAACTCCAGTTAACCTGATCTCAAATCCATTCAACCTGGTTTCCATGGCAGTGGACATGCTGGAAATGGTGTTGGACAGGCCATTTATGGCGGTGGACTGGCCGTTGAGGATGAACCCGAGACACGTCCCCAGAGCGACGACGACTATGCCAACGGCCCACATGAATACTTTGAGACTGGCGGCTTGCGAATCGAGTCGGCCGGATAACCCCTCCAATGTCACGGTCTTTTCAGGAGCCTTCTCGCCTCCGGTGGCCTGGCCGCCGGGCGGCGTCGCCGCAATGGCCTTGGCCAAGGCTTTGGCAAAACGATTCTCAGGACCATCGGAAGGCATGTCCCCAAGACCCTTTTCAAGCTGCGCCATAACGCCCTGCAACCAAGCAAAGGTAATGGCCGCGGCGTTTGGACCCCCACCAAGTTTTGCGGTAGTCTCGTCTGACATGCAGTCTAAGCCTCCTGATTTGGCATATTAACATAAAGTGCATCCTGCCCGAAACGCTGAAACGCTGAAAGCGCCGAACGCCCCTGTCTCCGATGACGGAATGAGACGCCCCGTGGCATGCCGGACGGGGCCGGCTCAGGCACAGACTCGACCGCGCGGACTGGCGCGAGGGCGGAAGGCCGGGCGGGCGGGCAAGCTCACGGCGGCCCGCGAGCCATACCCGCGGGATCCTGTACCGCCTCGGGACGACGCGGCGAAACGGCGTCCCCTTAGCCCACGGGCCCGGGAAATGTTATCATGGCCCGCCGGGGGCCTTTCCCCAGGCATCAGCAGGCGGAGGGCAAGCCCTTGAAGTTCGTGGACCGGGCCAAGATCTGGGTCAAAAGCGGGCATGGCGGCGCGGGTTGCGTAAGCTTCAGGCGCGAGAGGTTCATCCCGAAAGGCGGCCCCGACGGCGGGGACGGCGGCAGGGGCGGGGACGTCGTGATCGTCGCTGGCGACCAGCGGGAGACTCTCCTGCGCTACCGCTTCAACCAGCACTATGCCGCCAGGAACGGCCGACCCGGCCAGGGCAACAACCGCACCGGGGAGTCCGCGGAGGACCTGGTGCTGAAGGTCCCGGCAGGCACCGCTATCCTGGACGCGGAGACGGGGGCGCTCATAGCCGATCTCCCCCGTCCCGGGGACAGCTTCACCGTGTGCCGCGGCGGGCGCGGCGGCCAGGGCAACGCCCGCTTCGCGTCGGGGGGCTTCCGCACCCCGCGCTTCGCGCAGCCTGGGGGAGACCAGGAGGAACGGCGGATCGTCCTGGAACTCCGGCTCCTGGCGGACTGCGCCCTGGTGGGCTACCCCAACGTGGGCAAGTCGTCCCTGGTCTCCCGGCTCTCCGCCGCCACCCCCAAGGTCGCGGACTACCCCTTCACCACCCTCGCCCCGGTCCTGGGCACCGTGAGGGCGGGGGATTCCTCCTACGTCATGGCGGATTTGCCCGGGCTCATCGACGGGGCCGCAGACGGCCTGGGCCTGGGCCACGAGTTCCTGAGGCACGTCTCCCGGGCCGGGGTGCTGGTCCACGTGCTGGACCCGACGCGCCTGGACCCCTCGGATCCGCTCAAGGACTACGAGGCCATCCGCCGGGAGCTGGAACGCTACGACTCCGGGATGCTCAGGAAGCCCGAGCTCCTGGCCTTGGGCAAGGCGGACCTGCCAGAGGCGCCGGAGGCGCTCAAGGCCCTCCGGAAGGCCTGCCCTGACAGGGAAGTGCTTCACTTCTCGTCCGTCACCCGCCAGGGCCTGGACGAGCTACGCTTCGCCGTCTGGAACGAGATCAAGGCCATGCGCGAAAAGGAGGCGAGTGCCAAGGCCGCGGCCGAGCGCACCCGCGAGCCTTCGGGGGCGCGTGCCTCCGGCGCCGCCGCCGAAGGCGAGCTTCCCCGGAAAATCTCCTCCAGGGCTGAGATGCTGGAGGCTGCCTCCAGGAAAATCGTTGCCGCCGGTACCCGCCGGCCCCCCTCCCCCGTCGGCGCCGGGCCAGACGCTACGGGCCCGGGAATAGCTCTGGCGGACGGACCCGATTCCGAAGGCCAACCCGCCGCTTCAGCCACCAGTATGAAGGAACCAGGCGCGACGGCACCCAGCGCGGCGGACCCAGGCGAGATAGCCCCAGGCGCAACGGCTCAAGGCGAGATAGCCCCAGGCGAGGAAGACCGAGGCGCGGCGGCTGAAGCATGCGGGCCCGCCATCGCCGGGAATGCCGGGGAGGCTCCCGAGGCTACAGGCGAAGCTTCCCCGGAGGAGAAAGCCACCGACGCAAAAGATGCACAGGGCGGAAGCACTGCTTCCGCCGCGGAGGAAGCCAAGGACGCCGACAACAGGACCGAACCCGTCCCGACTTCCGCCTCCACTGCCCCCCGGAAACCCACGAAGTCCATACGGGCGGCCCAGACCGCGAAGGCCGCAAAGCCGGGAAAGGCGGCCCCGACCGCGAAGGCTGCCAAGCCCGTCAAGCAAGGAAAGGCGGGCACGGCAGCGAAGGCTGTCAAGCCCGTCAGGCAGGGAAAGGCGGACACGGCCGCGAGGGCTGTCAAGCCCGTCAGGCAGGGAAAGGCGGACGCGGCCGCGATGGCCGTAAAGTCAGGGAAGCCCGAAATGACGGCCTCGACCGCGAACACCCGCAAGCCCGCCAAACCCGCCAAACCCGGAAAATCCGAAAAGGAGGGCAGGCCTGAAGCGACCGGAGCCACCGAAGGCGGGAGGCCGCCGAAGGGCGCCTGAACCCGAGCGGCTTGACGCCCCGCGCCGACAACCGGGCCTGCGGAAATTTCGCGCGCACGGGGCATGTCGACTCCCCCGCCCGCCTTGGCCATCGCTGTTCAGGAAAGCCCCGCATGTGCCCGCCGCAAGAGGCATGCACCATTCCGTGACAGGGCCCCGACTTGACCGGCGCGATTTCGCGACGATGCCCCGAAATATTCCCCGCGACTTTGGGGCAAGGACTGGGCAAGATCTCGACCGGACACGGGGGAACGCCTGCGACAGGGTCATGGGCAAGGCTCCGGCTCGAGACAGGGACGCGGATAAAGCTCCAACGCATCGCGGCGCGGGACAGGGGCGCGGACCATGCCCAGACAAGGGCCCGCAGACGACAGGGAAGCGGACAACGCCCGGACACGACCCTGGACAAGGACAAGGCCCCGACAAGTGCCCGGGGCGGCTTGAAACAGGGCCCGGGACAAGGCCGAACGGCCTTGCGGGCTATCGGGAGATCTGCTAGTATCTGCGGGATCACTGTGATTTAGCGCTATGATATCACTCCGCGCGCCTCAAGCCGCGTCCCCGCAGGTGGCCCATGAAGCATATCCTCATAGTGGACGACAACCTGACCAACCTGGAGCAGATAAGCATCCAGATCGAGGACCTCTACGACGTCTCGTTGGCGAAGTCGGGGGCCCAGGCTATCCAGATATGCGGCAAGGCCACGCCGGATTTGATCCTCCTGGACATCGAGATGCCGGAGATGGACGGCTTCGCTACCCTGGCCAAGCTCCGCGAGGACGCGGCGAACTCCGCCGTCCCGGTCATCTTCCTCACCGCGAGCCACGACGTGAAGACCGAGCTCAAGGCCATCAGGGCCGGGGCCGCGGACTTCATCGGGAAGCCCGTAGAGCACGACATCCTGGTCCACCGCATCGAGACCCACCTGGCCCTCACCTCCGCCGCGAGCGAGGTGGACGCCAAGGCCCGCCAGCTGGAGGACGCGATAATCACCTCCTTCGCCGACATAATCGAGCACCGCAACGCGAACTCCTTCGGGGGCTCGCGGAGGTCCTCCAGGGTGGTGAGGGCTCTCGCGGAGGAGCTCCTGAAGACGGACGCCTTCCCGGGACAGCTCAACGGGCAGGCCATCGACATGATGGTCCGCGCCGCCCCCCTCCACGACATCGGGAAGATCGGCATCAGCGATCTCATCCTGCTCAAGCCCTCGCTCCTGAACGACGACGAGTTCCGGGTCATGAAGACCCACGCGGCGATAGGCGCCCAGATCCTGCGCAAGGCCTTCAAGGAAGTCCCCCGGGGCGCGGGTTTCCAGGACTTCGCGGTGACCATGGCCCTTTCGCACCACGAGCGCTGGGACGGCAAGGGATACCCGGACGGCCTGGCCGGGGAGGGCATCCCCTTCTGCGCCCGCGTGATGGCCGTGGCGGACGTCTTCGATGCCCTTCTGGACACCCGCGCCTACAAGGAGCCCCTGTGCTTCGCCGAGGCGGCCATGGTCATCTCCGGCGGCAGGGGCACGGTCTTCGACCCGCGCGTGGTGGACGCCTTCCAGGCCGCCCAGTCCCGCCTCTCCGCCGAGGCGGAAGGAGGGAAGCCGGCAGAGTGATCCGCATGATTTCCGCCCAGACCCGCGAGGCCGACGATGGGGACGGGGCGGCCCAGGACGTCCTTTCCCAGATAAGGGAGGCCGGGCAGCTTTCCCGCAACACGCTGGGCGTGGTCCACTGCGACAACGCCTTCGTGGAGACGGGGGCGCTCTCCGCCGTGTGCCGGGCGCTCCCCTTCCCCACGGTAGGAATCAACACCCTCCTCCACTCTTCGTATACGGGCGCGATGGACAGCACCCTCCTCACCGTCTCGGTGCTGACCAGCCCGGACGTGCGGATGGCTGTCGCCCTCTCCGAGCCCATGGAGGACGAGGTACGCGGCCCCTGCGAGGCCCTTTACGGCGATGCGCTGGGAGTGTTGCGCGAGAAGCCGTCGGCGGGCATGGTCTTCGGGCCGTTCCTGCCGTGGTGCGCCTCCGGCGAGATCATCTGCTACTCCCTGGACGAGGCCTCGGGCGGGCTCCCGCTGTTCGGCTGCCTCGCCGCGGACTACGCCGAGGCCATGCGCTCGCCGCGCGTCCTCTACAACGGCGCGGCCTGGGCCTCCCGCGCTGCCCTGATCCTTTTCGGCTCCGCCGCGAGGCCGCGCTTCGCCATCTTCCCCGTGTCCTCCCGCAAGACCATCCGCGAGAAGGCCGTGGTCACCGAATCCGATGCCCACGTCCTGCGCCGCGTGAACGGCATGCCCGTCCTGGACTTCTTCGAGTCGCTGGGCCTGTGCCGGGACGGCAGGCTGTCCAGCACCCACATGATCCCCATCTTCCTGGAGAGGGGCGGTGGACGCCCCCCCACGGTCCGGGCCATCATCGACCAGACCCAGGACGGCGGCATCCT
>JAISFS010000026.1 GCA_031263485.1 Deltaproteobacteria bacterium
GCCGATCATGTCGGCGTGATCCGTTCGCGGATGCGAAAATCCGACTGGTTAGGAGCAATCATCGCGCAGGGGGACCGTTTGGAGGAGAGCCTGGTACGGCGTCTGGAATCCGATCGGCCTCCGGAGTACCGATCTCGGCCAAGGGACCCGGAGATGTCTGACCAGGAGGCCAGGCTCCGGGATCCGGAACCAGGTCTTTAGGACCGTGCGCGGGAGTGACCCTCGTTGCGAATCGTGAGGCTGAAATGCGGGCAATTCAAGAAAAAACGACAACAGCGCGTCTGCGGAAAGACGCCCCCGAAACATTACTGAGGAAAAAAGGCCGCACGGCGGGGAAAGACGCGACAAAAGAACAGACAGCGGCAGGTTTTAGTAAGGGCCTGCCGGTATCCGGAAGACGGGGCGCGCGTTCGGAAGGCGATGCCCGCGTCCGGAAAACGGATGCCGCGGTTCGTGGAAGCGAGGCGGGATGGCGGCAAGAACCCCGAACGGATCGCGCGGGCGCGATTCGAAACGCCGAAGACGTGAGGAAACGCCGAAAATGTGAAATGAGGAGAATGAGAAAGTTCTGTATTGAAAAACCGATTGCGAATGGACGATGAGAACGCCGATTGCGCGTCGGCGCCAACTGGTCAGCGGCGTTCGCGCGTCCATTCCTGCCGCGGAACATACGGAGCGCCGCGAGGAGTGGAAAAAATGCCTCGGCCGCAGGCGGGGAGACGCGTCGCCGCACGGGATCTGCCGCTGGCATGAAGCGCGAGTGCATCTGGGAGGTGTATGCGCCATAACGATTTTAGAAGATTCAAAGCTTTGTCGGCGAATAAAAACTTCTCTGCGGCACGAATTTTCGTGCAGCATATGCGGAGCACGATGTCAGAAATTGGCATGTTTCTTGTAATGTGCGGGGACTGGCGCGAATCGTGGCCATTATACCACGTCCGCGCTCGCGTTCGATCCGCATGGCGCGGAAGGTAAGCTTTCCGCAAACCCTTGCAGGATATGTCACGTTGATTTTTTTTGCGTTATTCCAGTTTTTTTCTTGACACGGGACGGAGGAGCTGGTAGCCTCGCTCTCATTATGAGTGCCTTCAGCATACACAAGTTCTTCAGGGAACTAAGGGTCAGGGCGGTCCTCGTGACCGCGGCGGCGGGTCTCGCCGTGGTGCCCGTGGCCCAGGAACACCAGGCCAGAACGGCCTACGCCAGGGCGGCGGAGGCCCCGCGTCCGGCCCAGGCAATGAAAGTCAAGGCGAGGACGCGCCCCGCGATTCAGCTCGCCTCTACCCTCCGCCCGGATCCCGCCCTCCTCGAGATGGTGAAGACCCGCGCGGTCGAGCGGCCCACATTCGACAAGAAGGCCAGCGGCTTCGACGAGATCATCGTCACCGTGGCGCGGGAGAACGGCGTGTCGCCCGCCCTGGTCAAGGCCGTGATCCAGGCCGAGTCCAGATTCAACTCTCGTGCCGTCTCCGCCAACGGGGCGGTGGGCCTCATGCAGATCCTTCCGGCCACGGCACGTTCCGTCGGCGTAAGGAACCTGGAGCGCCCGCGGGACAACATCACCGCAGGGGTGAGATACCTCAGATCCCTGCTGGACCAGTTCGGGGACGACGAGATCCTGGCCCTGGCCGCCTACAACTGCGGTCCCGAGAAGATCCGCCGCTACGGGAACATCATCCCGCCCATCACCGAGACGAGGAGCTTCGTCAGCCAGGTGATGGAATACTATCAATCCTACATCCAGGAGACCTGACGGGGGTCCGGCGAGCCTCCCCTGCCGGAGGTTGCATGGCGTTGGCCAAAGGTCCGGCTGTCTGCGGTCGGAGGCGGATACCGCACGGAAAGAGTGTGCGCCAGAAGCGCCAAATGAGCCTGCGGACTGGCCTGGCGACCATGCTGGCGCTTGCCGCGTGCCTTGTCGCGGTGCTGGTCTTGCGTCTTCCCCCCGACCTCCGGGCTCAGAATTATTATATGGAGCCGGTCCAGGTGACGCCGCGTGAGCTGGTGGAGGCCTACCTTTCCAACTTCCACGAGGCCGACGCCAAGTATACTGGCAAGCTCCTGGTGGTCACCGGGCGGATCCGCGATGTCTTCCCCCCTGACATGACCTACAGGCGCGGGCCGTACCCGTTCATCACCATCGATTCGGGGCCGCACCAGCCGATAATCGTCTACCTCTGGGACTGGGAGGCCTTGGCCATCGCCAATCCCCGCTCGGGGCGGACCACATCGGTGATGGGCTTCTGCCAGGGGGTCACCCCCCAGCTTTCCCTGTTGGACTCCTGCCTGTATCCCGGCGGATGTGGAGGGCCGGTGGCCGAGTTCTACGGCCCCTACTTCAAGCTCCCGCCCAGCGGTCCCCGGGGGGCCCGAAGGATACCGGGGCAGTAGCGCCGTTCCGCCGCGAGACGCCGGACGGGGTTGATCGTCGCTCTGGCCGAAAGGGCAGAATGGCAGGAAGGGCCGAAAGGGCAGGATGGTCCCACGAAACCGGTCGGGCCCAAATGCAGGTCTGCAGGCTGGCGTCGGTCAGGGTTAAGTATCGCCGGGGCCGAAGGTGCCTGGCCGGGCCCCTTAGGCCGGTCTGGCCGTATGCGGCGGACGGGATGCAGGAAACTCGCGGCAATCGACCGGGCTCTGGAGCCGCCCGGCATCCCCCCGCTTTCCCCGTCCTAAGGAGGGCAGTCCGTCTACACGGGCCTCCGGGGCGCTCGGCACGGTTCACTCGGCATTTCAGTTTTCGGGCGTCCTCCGCGAGCCAGGGCGCCCGTTTTCCGTCTCGGGCTCTTCAATGCCCTCGGCGAGGCTACGGCAAGACTCCGCTCGCCCCTCCCACGGCGCCGTCCGCCTACGTCCCCTCAAGGCTTAGCCGGGACCATGGCAGGACTCGCCAGATTACCGGCGGAGGGGACTTGCCGAAGCGATCCGAATCCGGTTCCCGATGCCCTCTGACGGCTCCAAAACGGTTCTTGGCGGGGTTTCCCGCTTGTCCGGGAAAACAGGCAATGGCGCCGTCGGCCCGAGAGACCGGGGGGGCCAGGCCGGTTCGGGCCCCGGACAGCCGGCTGACAGGGAACCCGACTCGGGACGCGGCCTGCCCCGGTTTTCCGCTGGCGCCGAGATCCGGCCCGCGGAGACTCATCGGCTCCAACCCCGCCGGGTCTCATCGGGAGCCCTCGACCCGGTGGCTTCCGTCGGGCACAACGTCCCGCCCTCTCCCCTTTGCCGGGAGCATTGTCGCCGGGGGCTACCGTAGGACGCGGCAACCCTCTGGCTTCCCTGCCACCGCACGTGGCGGCGTCAGGGAACGAAAGAGGGGCATGCTGGGCCGATGCTTGTCCCGCTTCGGCGCCGAAACGGACGACCACAGGCTGTGTCCCAGGTAATGGTGCTGCTCCTGACAGATGGTGGACTCCCTTGACATAGGCTTTTCGAAAACAGAAGGGCGGCCCTCCGGCAAGAGGGCCGCCCTCCTATGAGACCTCCGGGCAGATGCCGCCCGGCGGGGGCGGCTAGACCACCCGGCTGAGGTTCCGGGAACGCCCTATCTCGAGCTGGGCCGCCTCCCGCATGTTTTTTTCGATCGTGAACTGCTTCTGCCCGTCCATGTCCCGCTGGACCTCGTGACGCAAGGCCCCCAGGTGCCTGTCGGTCGCAGAGGCCGTCTTGGACTTGCTCATGCCCGTCGCCGTCACGAGCTCGGCCGAGCTGGCGTTGTCGCTCATCATGATCCTCCCGCAACTTGGTTCCGCCGGGCGCCCGCGCCTGCGGACGCTATCAGGATATCCGCCGGCAGGACTCATGCCTGAAAGTAGTAGAGGACCCCGTCCAGGCGGTGGACCTTGGCGAGCTCCCCTGGCGTGGCGGCCCTGATGCTCTCCACGAGTCCGTTCAGGAGCCCTGCGGCCAGGTTGAGGTCCCCTTCCGAGGCGCTCTGGCGGGCGCGGAGGTTCTCCGAGCCGATGGCGCTCCAGGCGGGCGGGGGACCGGAGGGCGGCGGCGGAACCGAGGGCCGGCTTACTGCGGCATCGGGGGGCCCCGTGACGCGGGCGTCCTCGAGGGCCTTTTCAAAATCCCCCCGGATGGCTTCCGCAGGGGAAGGCGAACGCGCCTGGGCGGTTTCTGGCGCCCGGGGCGGCGAGAAAGGTAGTATCTTCATGGCTAGCCTCGCTTGGGAGGGGAGGGCCCGCTCCCTAACCGTCGATATCGTCCCTGAAGGGCGGTCGTGCCCCGGGCCTCCGACGGACGGGGGTCCGGTGCTTCCATCTCTTTATCGGCCTTTTGAGGAATAGCTTGAGTTGGAATCCATCTTAACCTGAAGTATTTTGCTAAGATAATGTCTCGTAAAATGATTATACTAAAATTTGTTGATAGTTACATGTTGAAAATTGAAAAGGTAATTTGACCCGCCGTTCCCATCCGAGCGGAATCGCTGCGGCTGCGGGTTGCCGGGCAGAGGTTCCTGCGCTCGAAGTTCGGCGGAATATCCCGGAGCCGATGGAATATCCCGGAGCCGGCGGAATATCCCGGAGCCGGCGGATGAGCCAGTGAGGCTGGCGGGCCGACCCGATACGGTTGCCGGGTTGAGACGACCGCCGGGCGGGAGGTACGGGCCGACAGGCCCGGAGACCGGGGCTCAGGGCCCCCTCTTGCCGGGGCTCAGAGGAGGATATCCGAGGCGTTGATGCCGAAGTCGGACGGGTGGAAGCAACGCAGGATGTTTCTCAGGAAGTTCCCCTTCGCGTCCGTATCGGAGATGTTTATGAGTTCCCCGCGGACGATGCCCGCATCCTTCCTGTCCAGAAGGTAGGCCAAGGGCCGCGCGTCCACGGCGTCCGGCGGCGTCTCCGCCACGATGGCCACTTCCTTGGTGTCGGTCACGAGCAGGGTGCCTATCGGGTAGATGCCGACCATGTTGATGAAGACCTTCAGGAGAAGCGGGTCCAGGGACTTGCCCGCCGCCGAGGTCATGATGTCCAGGGCCTGCTCGGGGTTCATGGGGACGGGGCGGTAGGAGCGCGATGAGGTGAGCGCGTCGTAGTGGTCCGCTATGGCCACGATCCTGCCGAACAGGCTCAGGGGGGAGTTGTGCTCCGAGTTGGGGTAGCCGCCCAGATCCACGCCCAGGTGGTGCTCGAAGGGGGCCTGGAGCAGCCTCGTCTTGAACCTGTGGTCCGCGTTTATCTGGAGGATGCGCGCCACGCTGAAGAGCGAGTGGTGCTTCACCGCCTCGTACTCCTCGGGGGTGAAGCGGGTGGTCTTGCGGATGAGGCCGATGGGGATGTCCACCTTGCCCAGATCGTGAAAGAGCCCCGAGAGCCCCAAGGTGGCCACGGCCACGCGGCTCAGGCCCAGGCGGCGGCCCAGGCACATCGAGAGTATGGCAACGTTCACTGAATGCGTGCAAGTGTAGTCATCGTAGTCGCGGATCGTGGACAGGTTCAGGAGAAGCCTCTCGTCCTCGAACAGGGACTCCACCATGTCCTGGACCACGCGGCGGGACTTGGCCAGGCTCACCGTGCCGCCCTCCATGAGCTTGGCCTCGACGTCGGTCAGGACCGCCATGGCGCGGGAATACGACTTGCGGGCCTTGACCGCCAGCGTGCGCGTGCCGGAGTTCCAGACGAGCGGCCTGCCCTGGATCCTGCCGCCGTCCGCGGACTCCTTGAACACGAAGGTTATCTTGAAGTCCGAGTCGACGATGGGCCTGGCCCAGCCCTCCGCGAGGGCGTCCCGCAGCCATTCCGCCGGCTTCTCCTGGCTCTGGCAGCCGTTCACTGCGCGGATGAACTCCACGACGTCCGCGTCCGCCAGATCGTCCTTCTTCTGGAACGTGAAGCCGTACAGGCCCCGCTTGTCCAGGAATTCCATGAGCTTCTGCGCGGTGACGCTCACCGGGCCCTGGGGGAGCGCGAGTTTCTGGCTGTCCAGGTAGAAGCGGCCGCGGTGCGCGCGCAGGGCGAAGAACGGCTTGTCCTCCCACAGCGCGGAGAGGGCCTTGCGGAAGAGCCCCAGGTTCTCGGCGAAGATCTTGTTGTTGGGCTGGTGGATCTTGACCAGCTGCGGGAGCCTCAGGAGCGACTGGATCACCGTCTCGATCGGCTGGTCCGCTGGCGGCCGGAAGGGCGCCTTGGCGGAGGTGGCGACTGCGGTCTCCACGGCCTTATGCCCCTTCCGCGGCCCGCGCCGCCTTGGGGTAGAGCTTGGCCGCCTCCGCGCAGGCGGAGCGGACGGCCCGGAACGCGGAACGGGCGGCCTTCCGGATGATCTCGCCGGCCCCGGTGGCCTCGGGCATGAGCATCAGGGCCAGCGCCGCGCCCGTGCGGTGGTAGTCCGCCGCGGCGCCGAAGAGCGATCCCAGGTCCCGCTTGAGCAGGACCGCCGAGAGGAATGGTTGCGAGCCCCGGCCGGCGGAGAGCCCCAGGCGCCTGTAGTGCTCGATGAGGTCCGCGCCGTCCTGCTTCTGGGCGTAGCGGTCGGAGAGGTATCTCCTCAGCACCGCCTCGACCTGGGGGTCGCGGCGACGGGTCAGGAAAGGCGAGATCTGCGCGCGGACCTTGGGGTCGGGGTCGACTATCAGGTGCGCCACGGTGTGGACCGAGTCGGGTTCCATCTCGATCACCAGCTGGGCCGCCTTGACCCTCACGGCGGGGGAGGGGTTCTTCAGGAGCGCCTGCTTGACCGGGGAGGCAAGGGGCTTGCGGATGGCGAACAGCATGTCGATCAGTTCCAGGAGGGCCCACTCGTTCATGACCAGGGAGATCTTGCCGAACTGATCCAGGACGCTCGGGAGCTGCCAGCAGATGACCTCCACCATGAGCTTCTTGAAGGACACGGACCTTGCGGCGGGCATCGCGAGCGCGATGCTCATGGCCGAGCCCTGCGGAAGCTGGTAGAGGAAGTACCTCAGGCCGTCGTGGTTCTGGGCGCAGGCCTCGTCGTCCTGGACGGCCTGGGCCAGGGTCTCGAGGAGTTCCGGCACGGCTATCACCTTCAGGAGCTCGTGGCGGAGCTTGGCGCACGGGCCTTCCCAGCCGGCCTTGGCAGCGAGATCCTGGAGGCGGGCCAGAAACGCGTTCACGTACGCGATCGAGAGCCTCGCGCAGGACTCGCGGAACTCCTCTGCCAGGAATTTCACGAGGGACGGGAGCATGCTCGGACGCAGCACGGGGGACTCCACCAGCACCGTCACGAGATCGAGCACGCTCGCGGTCTTTCCCCTGGCCTCGTCCCACTGGATCAGCGCCTGCACCTGCTTTATCTCCCGGGACGACAGCCCCCAGAATTTCAGGCGCTGGGCGCGGCCCTCGCGGGTCTTCTCGTCTATCTCCGGGCGCTCCTCGTCGTCCGCCAGGGTGACAGGCTGGCTCATCTCCGTGCGCTCGTCGAACGAGTCGGTGTTGAGGCCGGAGAGATCCAGGTTCTGGAGGGCGTTGCCGAACTCGCCCCCGTCGGATTCGGGAGGCTCGCCCTCCGCGTCGGCGGGGCCCTTTACGGGGTGGCCGTCCGGATCCCCGTCCGGATCGTAGACCGAGCCGGGGGAATCGTAGCCGCCCGCAGCGGCTCCTTCGCCCCGGGCATCGTCCCGGGGGTCGCCGGCGTCTTGGACGGCTTCCCCGTGGCCGCCCTTGGGGGCGCCGACGCCAGCGCCGCGGAAGGTCCCGAGTCCCCCGCCTTCGCCGCCGTCCTTCTCTTCCGCGCCGCCGGTCTGGCCGTCCTGCCGGCCCGTGCCGCGCTTGACCCTGCCGGAGTCGTCCTTGTAGAAGCTCCCGTCGGAAAAGCCCGCGCCGGGCGGAGGCTTGCGGGAAGGGCCCGCCGCCCCGCCCATGGGCCCGAAGCCGCCGTCCTCGCCGAAGGGGTCGTCCTCCTCGTCGTCATCGGGACCTTCGAGGCCGTCCCCTCCGGATCCGCCCTCCGCGCCGGATCCGCCGCCGGAGGTCGAGGGCAGGAGCTTCCCGCCCTCGTGGGGGTCCTCCACCCTGCCGTCCGCCCCGCCCGGGGCGAAGGAGAAGTCCAGCGAGTCGGCCAGCGCGAAAAGCGAGCCGATGTTTTTCGCCACGGGCGCGGTCCCGTCGGTCTGGACGGGCGCGTCCGCCTCCCCCGGGGCGTCGGGGTCGATGCGCGTCGGGCCGCCGGTGGAGGGCGGCCTGGCGCAGACCATGGCCCCCAGATCGAACTCCGGGTCCACCTCCTCGTACTCGTCGGCCACGGCATATTTGACGTGCTCGAAGCCGATGTCCCACATGCTCGTGACCACGTCGTCCTGGGCGCTCTCGTTGGTGGTCCTGAACTTCAGGAGGATCCCGATGAAGGCCTTGAGCTCCGCCTCGGTCACCCCGTCCTCGACGAACAGGGTCTGGATCCCGTCCCTGAAGAGCGGGAAGGACAGGTAGGGCTCGTTGGGCTTCTCCTGGTAGACCTTCTCCCCGTCGGGGGTCTCCAGGCCGTCCTTCTTGACCTCCAGCACGATCGCGCCGCGGGTCCTGATGTAGCCCGCGAACCACTCGCGGAGCTGGCGGATCCCCTGGATGTTGGTCTGGCTGGTGTCCGGGTAGAGGGCCAGGTTCTTCATCGTCACCACGAACTGGTGCAGACCGGCCCTGAGCTCCGCCCCGGCCTCGGAGAGGCGCTCCTTGGCGGGGCGCTGGGGGGGCTGGGCCGCCCTTGCGTCCGCGAAGGCTTCCGCGTCGGCGACGGTTTCCGAGCCTGGTCCGGCTTCGACGCTCTGTCCTGGATTAGCCGCCATGCGTTCTGTGGCACCGATGTGGATCCGGCCGCCGGGGCCGGGGCGAGGGCCTCGCGGTTCGCGGCGCGAGGCGGGGAAGGCGTATGAAAGTCGTGTGGGGTTGCGGTCCGGCGGGACGTGAGGCCGGCCGCAGGCCGGGGTCGTCGTACGTCGACCGGCGTCAGGCCGGAGGCCGGGGTCGTCGTACGTCGGCCGATGTCAGGCCGGAGGCCGGGGTCGTCGTATGTCGACCGGCGTTGTCGGCCGGTGTCAACGGGCAAGGGGTGCGTCTGGGCACGGGCCTCGGGTCAAAGTCGCCGTCAGGCGTTTCCCGGAGGGCGTCCAGTGCCGTTTCCCCGATGTCCGCATGGGAGTGACGAACGGCCCCGAACGGCGTCGGGGCTTTGAGGGGTTGGCGGGGGCCTCGAAGGCGGCTTGAGGGCGCACGGCGCCTCTCAGGCTCGCCAGAGCGGCCCGGCTCGCGGCGGTGTGTTCCGGAACAGGACAGGCTTTGGGCTGGCTGGCATCGGCGGGAGCCCTTGTCCGGGCAGTCCCGACGGAAGTCCGATATGGGCCGGACCGATGGCTATGTGGGCCGACGCTCAAGGCCGGCGGGGAGTACGTTTTGCCGGCATGGGCGGGCTTGGAGCCGGCGCGTTCGGGAAGCGAAATCCGGGGGCGCGGCGACCGGGCCCCCGGAAGGGCCGGAAAGGCTAGTGTCGGCAGGAGCGCACCCACGCTAAGTTTACCACGAAGGAGCGCGTTAAACAAACCTTTAGGAATTTCAGGCGGAAGGGGACTGCGTTTCCGGGGCAGGTTCCGGGCGCCGCGATCTCCCTGGACGTTTCGGCGGGAGGGCGCGCGGGGAAGCCGTGTCTCCGGGGCGCTTCAGGTTGGTTTCGGCAATCCCGTCTCCTCGGGGCCCCTCAGCTTCGTGTCTTCCGAGGCCTTCGGCGCCCCTGAAGCCTCCCCGATGGCGGCGGCCCGCATGGGATCGGTCCCGAAGCCGCGCCGCAGGCGCGAACGGCCGCCGCGTTGACGGTCGCCCCGGGGCCGGGCGGATCCAGGAGGGGTTTCCGATAAAGTGCTTGTCCTGCCCGCAATGCCGGACTTTGCGGCCTCCTGCGGGGGAGTCGCCTCTCCGGTCGGGGCGGGGTAAGGCCGCAAGGCCGATTTGCGCTCCCTGACCGGGGCCTTGCGGGTTCCTGCCTTACTGCCTCTGCCTCTCCCGTGTGCCGATGAAGGGAGGCTTCCGGCATCTGCCGGAATCGGCCGGCACCGCCGACGTCCGAATCGAGGCGCGACGCGACGGACCGAAGGCGCTGTCCGCCTCTGCGTCCCTTGCGGCGCCGGCTTTCGGGACAGGCCAGTCGTCCCGAGTCGCTTCGCGGTCTGAAATTTTCGTCTGATTCGGAAACCCGGACATCAGGCCGGCCGCTTGCGGCGGGAGGATTCCGGGAAGACGCGCCGAAGTCTATCGTCAAATGTCGGGCATGGCGCACAGGACGTTCGCCGCCTGCGGGAGATTCCCGCAGGCGCCTGCGGCCGGGGGGACTCGCCTTCGGGATCGCGACGGACGCGGAACGGGGTACGCGGCATCGCGCCCGAGGATCCGGAATGCCGAGTCTGAGTCCGGAAGCGGGCGGCTTTTACGGCGCGCCGTGTCCGGCCGGGGCCAAAGGCATCGGCGGCCAAAAGCCAGGACCGTCGCTCCCGGCCTCTGGCGTCAATCTCTGCAGGGGCGGTCGCGTATCCTGCCTCTGGCGGAAGCAAAGGAAGCGGGAGCCCCGCATCGATTTTTTGAGGCGATGCCCATCTGAAGGGCCGCGTAGGCAAGAGTCGGTAGCGTCGGCTCGCGGCGACGGCATCGGCCCGAGGCGGACGGTCGATGTCCCGAGGCGATGGCGTAGGCCGAGGCGGACGGTCGACGTCTCGAGGCGACGGTATCGGCCCGAGGCGGACGGCCGATGTCCCGAGGCGATGGCATAGGACGAGACGGACGGCCGATGTCCCGGGGCGATGGCGTAGGCCGAGGCGGACGGCCGATGTCCCGAGGCGATGACCGGCGTCCAGAGGCGACGGCGCAGACCTGAGGCAGACGACCGGCGTCCAGAGGCGATGGTGTAGGCTTGAGGCAGACGGCCGACGTCCAGAGGCGACGGTGTAGGCTTGAGGCGGCCATCGCCTCAGAAGGCGGTCTTCAGGCCTTGTCCTTAAGGAATCCCCATAGCTGGAAGCAGGCCAGGGCCGCCACCCTGTCCTTCAGGACCCCCGCCGGTCCGGACATGGGCGTAATCTGGAAGAAGTCGTCCGCCTTCCGTCCGCGCTGGCGATACCAGTAAGCCCCGATCTTGGGCCTGGAGTCCCGGATATGGGTGACGACGGTGATCTTTCCCTCCTGGGAGTCCCCGGGGCCACCGGCGGGGGCGCTCTTGGAGCTGAGGCTCATCACCAGATCGGCGCCTTCCGTGGAAAGGTAGTTCTGGGCGTTGAGCCCATGGAGAAGCCCGGGGGCGCAGCTTACGGCCCCGGCCAGGCACTCGGGGGGCAGGAACTCAAGGAGGCTTTTGGCCAGCACCCCCCCGGTGATGGAGTCGATGACCCCCAGTCTCAGGCGCTTGTCGCGGAGGATCTCGCAGACGGCAGACCTCAGGCCGCCTTCCCCCGTGCCAGCCAGGTTGGGACCAAGCCGGAGGCCAATCTCTTCCAGGAACGGGGCGGCCAGGGCCTCGGCCTCCAGCTCGCCTTCGGCCTCCACGGTCACGAGGATCCTCGTCTCGTACTGACCGGCGGAAAGCCCCACGTAAGGGTTGACGGCCCCGCGGAGGATGTCGCCCAGAAGCTCGTCAACCCGGCCTTCGCCAAGGCCGGCGGCCTTCAGGACATAGGTCTTCACCATGCCCCCGGGGCCGGGCTGGATCTCCTCCACCACGCGCCGGAGCTCGGTCTCGGCCAGATGCTCGCACTCGCGGGGCACCCCGGGCAGGAACACGGCGGCCCCGGAGCCCTTCACCACCGCGAAGGCCGGGGCAGTGCCCCGGCTGTTGCGGATGAGCCTGGCCCCGGCGGGTATCCAGGCCTGGCGGAGGTTGTTGTCCGGGCACGCGAAGCCCCACTCCCGCATCCGCGCCCGGATCTCCCCGGCCAGCGCCGCGTCGTAGACGAGGGGGACGTCGAAGGCCCTGGCGGCGGCGACGCGCGTCCAGTCGTCCTCCGTGGGCCCCAGGCCCCCGGTCATCACCGTCACGTCGTATTCCCTCCAGCACTCCCTCACCGTCCTCTCGATCTCGCCCGGATCGTCCGGCACGGTCACGTGGCGGCAGGTCCGGACCCCCCAGCCGCCCATGAGGTCCGCCAGGAAGGCGCAGTTGGTGTCTACCGTGCGGCCCAAGGCGATCTCGGTTCCGGTCGCCACCACGGCCGCCGTCAGGAGCCTGTACGGGTTCCACCTGCGGGGGCCGCCGGGGCCGTTTTCTCTGGAGCTGGTCATGGTTCCAATGTTGAGCTTCCGTGGGCGGGAGGGCCCGCAGGGCGGTGCGCGGCGGTATGCCGCGGTGACGTATCATACGGCTTTCCGGGCGCAAATGGGAGATCCCGTCCGGAGCCTGATGGCGGGCGCGCCCGAGCGGCTCGCTCTCGGGCCGCGGGGCGCAGTCAGGGGCGGGGATTGCGGGAGGTCCGGAGGTTCCGGGACCCCTGTCCCGGTAGCAGGTCCCGGTTTATCCGGCCATGGGTCGGGCCAGGCACGGGTAGCGAGGGCCGGGCTCGGGAGGCGGGGGCCAGGCACGGGCTGCAAGGGCCAGGCACGGGCTGCAAGGGCCAGGGTCAGGAGGCGAAAGTCAGGTTGTCTGGTTCAGGTGTTCAGGTTCAGGACGTATGGTTCGGTGTGCTTGGTTAGGGCACTCGGTTCATGGCGCTTGGAAAGGGGACGCGAGGCGGAGAGGCGAGGCGGTGCGGCGAAACGGCCTGGTGTCCTGCCGAGGTCAGGGCTGGGGCGGGGGAGGGGAAGGGAGGACAGTGAATCCCTGGTCAGGCCTTTCGGTGCGGAATCAACGGGGGCGTGCGGCCTGATCGGGGTCCTGACGGCCCGGGCCCCGGCCTGATCGTGGCCCGGCGAGATCGGGGTCGTGCCTGCCCGGGGTTCCCGCACGGCCAGGGTTCAGCCTGTCCCCGCAGGCCTTTCGCGCCTTCCCGTCTCATGCCGCCATGCCGGCGCCGGGTTCAGGCCCCGGCGCCCTCCGGGCCTGACGCCGCCGCAGGGTCCTTGAACGGCAGGGTCAGGGTAAACGCGGTGCCTTTGGGCGTCCTGTCGAAGACCCTCACGAAGCCCCCGTGGTCGGTGACGATGGCCTTCACGATGGCCAGTCCCAGTCCTTGGCCGTCCCCGCCCGTGACGTAGGGTTCGAAGACCCTCTCCCGGATCTCGGGCGGGATTCCCGGGCCGTCGTCCGAGACGGTGAGCTCCACCCCCGAGTCGGGATCGAAGCCGACGTCCAGGACGACCTTGCCCGCGCCTTTGACGGCCCGGCAGGCGTTGGAGATGAGGTTCGCGACGGCGCGGCCTATCTGCTCAGGATCGAAGAGGAAGAGGGGCGGGCGCTCGGGAACGTTCAGGGAGAACTCCACTCCCGGCTGGGCGCCCCGGAAGAGCGCCACGGCCTCCTCGGCCACCCTGGAGATGTCCGAGGGCCGAGGATCGGCCTGGGGGAGCCTCGCGAACTGGGAGAACTCGTCCACGAGCCTCCGCATGCCGTCCACCTGGCGGATGATGACACCGGTGGACTCCGTGAACACCCCGTAGTCCTCCTCGGACTCCAGCCGCGGCCCGAAGCGCCGGTTGAGCCGCTGGGCGGCGAGCGAGATGGGCGTGAGCGGGTTCTTGATCTCGTGGGCGATGCGTCTGGCCACCTCCCGCCAGGCGGAGAGCCTCTGCGCCTTCTCGAGCTCGGAGATGTCGTCGAAGGTGATGAGCCAGCCCAGCGTGTCGCCTCCCTCGCCTTTCAGGGGGGCCCGGTCGACCATGAGGCTCAGGCTGTCGCCGCCGGGGAGCGCGAGCCTCAGGTATCCCTTGGGCGGGGTGCCCGACCCGATGGGGCCCGCCAGCTCCTTCACGGGACCGCGGGCGGGGTCCCGCCGGGCCTCCCCGGGGGGGAGCCTCAGCATCTCGACCGCCGCCTGGTTCATGTCGACCACCGAGAGATCGCCCGCGAGCACCATCACCCCGGAGGACACCTGCGCCAGGACCGCCTCCACGAAGCGCCTCCGGCGGTCCGTCTCGGCGTAGCTGGACTTGAGCTCCGCCGTCATCTGGTTGAAGGCGGCCACCAGATCCGCCATCTCGCCCGAGCGGTGCACGGGGGTGAGCACGAAGTCGAGATCCCCCCCGGCCACCCGCCGCGTGCCCTCCACCAGCTCGGTCACGGGGGCCGCGAGCGATCCCGCGAGATGGCTCCCGATCCACACGGACAGGAATACCGCCAGAAGCGTCACGGCCGCGAGCGAGGTCAGCTGGCTCACCCTGAAGGGGCGTTCGATGCCCAGCGCCGCCTCGGCTCTCAAAAGGCCCTCCCTCAGGCTCTCCAGCGAAGCCGCCTCCCCTTCCGGCCCGTCGTCCCCCGCCGCCAGGTAGCCCAAGGGGGCAGGGACGGGCGAAGGGGCGTCGGCGGGAAAGCCGGGCGACCCGTCGCGTGAGGGGTCAACGGCTGCGCCAGAAAAGGAGGAGGCATCGGAGCGGGCATCCGGGGCTGCCTGGGAGGCGGTCGGGGTAACGCCAAGGAAAGCGATGGACGTGTCGGCGGCAACGCCAGGGGAAGCGGGGGAGAGGTCGGGCGAGGGGAGGCGGCCGACGGGGGCTCCCGGAGTCGAGACGGCGGTGCCGGACGCGCCGGGCTGGGCGTACGATGTCGCGGTGACTGCGGATTCGAACGCGCGGGCCCCCGGGGCGAAGTCTGCGGTCGTCGTCCAGGGGTCCCCTGCAGATGCCGTGACAGGGACGGGGAAGACCAGGCGCCTTAAAGCGACGCCCTCCGAAGCGGGCTCGATGACGACGGGGCCGTCCGCCGAAGGCCCTTGGCCTAAGACGGACGCGTCCAGGACGGGCGGGGCGCCTCCGGGCAACGGGATGCTGGAGGAGGCCAGCCTCCTGCCGTCCGGGGCATACCATTCCAGGGAGGCGAGCCCGAAGCGTTCGCGGAGGTCTGCGAGCTCGGAGTCAGCGCAAAGGGCGCCCGACGCGGAGTGGCCCGGGCCGATTGTCGAGGGATCGTCCGCAGCGCGCCGCGCGCAATCCGATCCCGCGAACTCCCAGAGCGCTCCCCGGGCCAGGGCCGGGAAGAGCTTCCCGCGGATGTCCGCGGCCTCCTCCACCGCCGCGATGGAGTTTGCGGCGAGCTCGGCCTGGTTCTGGCTGAACCACGTCTCCCCGCCGTGGCCGACCAGGCGGTAGGCGAAATAGAAGATGAGGATGGTCGGGATGAGCGACAGGCTGATAAACGAGACCACCATCTTGGTCTGGAGGCTCCCGTAGGCCTGCCTCTCGAAGAAAACCCGGTAGAGGCCCTTCAGGATCAGGAACAGGAGGAGCGTCAGGGTGAGGATGGAGAGGTTGATGCTCACCAGGGTGACGACGCCCTGGTTGGAGGAGAGCCCCGGGCCGAGGTTCAGGAGGCGGCGCTGGATGGCCACCAGGAGCAGGAGCCCCAGCACGGCCAGGACCACGAAGATCTTCTCGTGCCGCTTGCCCCGCCTCCGGCGCTCGGCGGCTGGCCTGGCCTCGGGCTCTCCGGGAAGGGTCCCCGGCTCCTTGTCGGGCATCTTGGCTCCTAGAGGCCCCCGCAGGGGCAGGGCGGGGCGGGACGCCCCAGGCGGGGTGTGATGTGCCGGGCGCGGGAAAACCGACTGGCGGCTGGGGAGCCGGCTCGGACTGAGCGAGGCTGGGCGCCAGTTGGATGGCCGGTGCGGGACGGCTGGAGGCGATCGGGGGGATTTGGCCGATCTGGCGATTTTAGCACAGGGCTCCGGGCGGGGCAAATGCCGGCGAATGCGAAGAATGCGAAAAACGCGAAGAATGCGAAGGCGGGAAAACGCGGACGCGTTAACTCGACAAGCCGCCCTCTAACTTCCGGCGACAGCGGCCTCTCTGGCCGTTTCCCCTCGGTCCCTAACCGGGAAGTCCATGGGCAGGGTCTCCGGGGTCCCTTGATGCCAGGGAAGCCCTGAACGGGTGAATGGCTCCCCCCCCAGCTCACCCGGGAGCGAGACTGCATGCGGCAAAGACTGTCGAGTTGGCAGAGGAAAAAGGAAGAGTGAAGACCATGCCGGCGGAGTGGACCTCAAGAGCCGGAGTCGATGGGAATCGCCTCTGCGGGAAACCCGGAATCGGCGATCGCGCCGAACGCGGCATCGCGTCTTCAAAATCGAAATGGCGCAGGTCGCCAGGCGGGAAGGCTTCGCGGGAAAGCCGGGAAGCCGGGAATGATCTGGCAAAGATCCTTTCCGTGCCTGATCCTCACGCGTTGCGAGAGGATTCCGTGGGGATCGTGCGCGATTTAGTCGCCCTCCGAGCGTTACCGATGCGGTCAGCAGAAAAGTGAATGATATTCCCGTAGCGAGGAAGATGGGGCATCAACAGGCTTCCGGGTATGCTCTTCGGCATCCTTTGACGCTTTCACATGTTTTCTGGTGCTTCATCTGGTGCTTCAAGGGATTCGAGAAATTATGTTTGAAATTTATCGCATTAATGAGTATATTTGATAGGTATCTGGCAATAATAACAATTTAAATATAGTTATTTTATTTCGTCGATTGACCTATTCAATATCTTCGTTGCCGCCGGTAACCGATCGCAGTATGCGTGACGGAACCGTAATAAGCCGTTGCGCCTTCCCGTGGTTGGCCACGCCGCAAGATTTTTTGCCTCAAGACAGGGATGGAAGAACGGGTAATATGGAGGAAATACGCGATGATTATCGACGAACTCATGCGTCAGCATCAAATGCGTCTTGATTCTCCTTTGCCGTATTGGCATTTTCCCCCAACGCTAAAACATTTGTTCCGGACCTCAGGACCGCCGATCGTTCCGGCAGATCCCCCATCCGATGCCAGTTCGGAAGTCGGCCAGCCGCCTTGCGGCTCAGTCGAGAAAGCGCGCCGCCACCTCGTCCCTGTCGCGGATCGCCAGGGCCAGGGGAATCATCTCCGTCGCGGTCATCCTGTGGGCGGCCAGGTAGTCGCCGTCCCTCATCGACTTCTCCGCGTTGTCCAGGGCCGATGAGAGCTCTTTAGCGGCATTGTCCGCGTCGTCGGTCTTCCCGTGCGTCTGGCGGTATTTCAGCTCGATCGCGATGCGGATCCTGCCGTCCAGGAACACGACTATGTCTGATCGGCCATGGCCGCCGGACACCTCGCTCAGGACCTCGATCCCGGCCGCGAGGAATGACGCGTGGAGCACGGAGTGGTAATATTTTTCTGACGGCAGGTGTTGCCAGTACGTGACAGCGGCCAGCAGGCCGTGCGTCAGCCGGACGATTTCGTCCGAGTCCCTGTTCAACAGGGCTTTCGGGAAGTTCTCGGAGAAGTCGTTGAAATACCCTTCGCTGAGGCCGAAAGCGCCGGTGAAGAAAGAAGCCTGGTAATTGAGATCGACTTCCAGATTTGGGGTCCTGAACGTGAAGGCGTCGGCGGTGATCGTCCTGCCGTGTTTTTTGATTTCCTTGCGGGTTTTTCCATTGATCGTCAGATAGCCGCTATGGAACATGACCGGGATCGGCGCAAGGCTGTTGAGCTCCACTTTTCTGATCTGCTGGGCGGTATAGCTGTCCAGTTTAGGCTGGATGAACTCCAGGGGCTTTTCCCTCACAAGGGCGGAAAGATGGGGCGGGATCCCTGACGACGGCCAGTATTCGTCGAAAGCCATTTCGCTGAAGAAATTGAGAATCGAGAAAGGGTTCAGGACTCGTTTTGACCCTAGCCAGTTATAGCCGTCGTACCACTCGAGAATTTTCGCTTTCAGCGCGTCATGGTCGGCATCCTGTCCGATTTGCTCATTTTTCTTAAGATTAGCCAGAGTATCGTCGAACCTGTCTTTGAAGATGTTGCCCAGTTCTTCGGCGGTGAAGCCGCAGATCCCGGCGAATTCCGATCTCAGAGATATGTCCTTGAAATTGTTCGGGCCGGAGTCCATGGCGAACCTGGTGATTCCGGTGACAAGGGCGAAGCGGATGTATTGGCGATTGGTTTTCAAGGATCTGTAAAAATTATGTAGGACCTTGCTGTTGGCAGATGCAAGTTTCAGGTCCGATATGTGATCGGTTA
>JAISFS010000267.1 GCA_031263485.1 Deltaproteobacteria bacterium
AACCAGACCGGAGGGGCGGGGCCGTAGCCGTCGGGGTCGGGCGCGGAGTGAAGCGCGGGGTCGTCGAGGCCCGAGGCCTCGATCAGCATGGCGGCGCATTCCGGGCAGAGCGCGTGACCCCCGGGGCCGGTGGACAGGAGCTCGCCGTCCCGGCGCCCGTCACCGGGGCGCGGGCCGCCGCAGAAGGAGCAAGCCCGGCCGGTCACCGCCGGGAGCTCGCCGCGGGCCGCCATCCCCACCGTCGAGCAGGCGCAGAACCAGCAGACGGCGGCCCCGTCCGGGCCGTCCGCGCGGTACAGCTCCAGCCCGGCGGACCTGGACCTTCCGCAGAACGAGCACCTCTCGCGAGACGCCGGGCCCCCTTCCGGGCCGCCTTTGCCGCTTGCGTTCAAGCCTACCCCTTGCCCCCTAGCCCTGATCGCCCTCCGGTTTCGCCTGCGCCCCCGCCGCCTGCTTCGCGGCGTCCTCGGGCTTGGGTTCCGGGGGCTTGCGCTGCTCCAGCACCTGATCTATGAGCCCGTACTCCTTGGCCTCCAGTGAGGTCATGTAGTAGTCGCGCTCGGAGTCCTCGGCCAACTGCTCCACGGGCTTGCCGGTGAGCCTGGACATGATCTCGTTTATGCTACGCTTGGTCTTCTGGATCTCCCGCGCCTGGATCTCGATGTCGGTCGCCTGGCCCGAGAAGCCCCCGGAGGGCTGGTGGATCATGATCTTCGCGTTAGGTAGCGCGGCACGCTTGCCGGGCGCCCCGGAGGCCAGGAGCACCGCGCCCATGCTCGCGGCCAGGCCCATGCAGAGGGTGGACACGTCCGGGCGGACGAAGCGCATGGTGTCGAAGATTGCCATGCCGGCGGAGATGCTCCCGCCGGGCGAGTTGATGTAGAGGTGGATGTCCTTGTCCGGGTCCTCGGCCTCGAGGAAGATGAGCTGGGCGCAGACGAGGTTGGCCAGATCGTCCGTGACCCTCTCGCCCAGCATGATGATGCGGTCCTTCAGGAGCCGCGAGTATATGTCGAAGGCGCGCTCGCCCCGGCTGGTCTGCTCGATCACTGTCGGGGGATACATGCGCTTGTTCCTTTCTCCATGGCTTGGGGATTCCTTCCGAAGCTTCCAGATGGGTTCGGGCGGGCGGGGGGCGTCTGTCCGGCGCCGCTTCAGGGCCGCCTCCGGGCTTGCCTGAGAGCGGGATAAACTACCGTTTCTATCATAGTCGATTTTCCGTAAATATCAAGGGAGGGCGCGACCGCCCGGCCCCCCGGGACCCGGGCGGCGGGCCCCTGGCGGGCTCCCCGTCCGGCGGGACTACGGCCCGCGATGGTCCTGTTCACCCGTTTCCCGCGTCCGGTAGGGGATTCGGTCACCCGTAACTTGCGATTGCCGGCGCCTTGCGGAGTACGGTGGAAGTTGTCGCGGTTTCCCATGGTATTTCGGCTTTATGCGTACCTCGCGGTACCGCCGCGTCCTGTCCGGCGACAGCGTGGCGGGCTCGGCTTCAGGCGCCCCATGTGTCGGCTTTCCGGCCCGTTTCGCGTCAGGTTCAGTCGTCTGAAGCGTATCGTTTCGCCCAATTCGCGTCTCGTTTCGCTCTCATGCGCCCAGTTTCGCTCTTTGTCACGTCACGTTTCGCTCTCTCGCGTCCAGTTTCGTCCTTTTCGCGTCCCGTTTCGCTCTCTTTCGCGGACCGGTTCGGGCCTGCGGTTTCGGGACTCCAGGTTTGCGGCCCTTTCTCTGCCGACTCTGCCCGTTGCGGGCGCTTCCGGAAGATCCGGACAATTTCCTGCGGTTAGCCGACCGAGGGGCGTCCGGGGCACCGGGAGGCTTCAGGTATTCTTGGGGCAACCGTCAGCCAGTGCCGGGGCCTTGGGGCTCCGGCTCGCTTTCCTGAATAGGCAGCCTCCCTGTCCAGACAAAGATAAGTCCTTTTTTCCTGAACGCAAGGGGTAGGGGCCGCATTTTGCATCCGCAAGAACTATCAGATATTTCAAGTACTTGGAAAATCATTCTGCTCCAGGCTGTCCTGAAGCCCCTGAAAGGGTTGCCGAAAGGCCGCCGAGGGGGAGTGTGTCGGGATAACTATGTGTATTTTATAGTCTTTTTCGTAGCGAGATTTTTTTTTGCCTTAGAGTCAGGCGCCTCCTGGGTTCTTTGAAGATTTCGCCCTGCCTTCCGGCGGAATTCGCCCGAGCTGTACTGGAAAATTCGCCCGGTCACTCCGGCGGAGCTCGCCCGGTCACCCGGGCGGAACTCGCCCTGGCTTACCGATAACCTCTAGCAAGATTCGCGCCGGACTTGAAGGGCCAAATCGTCCCCGAATCTGCCCCGCAGGGTTCCGTTGTGCCTTGACCGTCCCCGGTCCGGGAACCCAGTGTAAACTGCCCTGCTCTTCGGGCTTCCGGAATGTATTCCCGGTGCCTCGCGTTAGGCTGCGATGCCGCAGGCGACTCCGAAACACGTGCCGTTCGGTGATTTTTGGAAGACAGGCGAAATTTGCGGGGCCGCAAGAAAAAAAATTTCGCGTCCGTCCATTTTTTATAACGTTTGCGGCGAGGCGCCCGAACTTCTGGTCCCGGAGCGCAGGAGGAGGCCCCGTCCGGGTTTACTCTGCGTCCAGGGAAGGGGGGAGAGGAGGCGGGTTATTCCGCGTGCGCAAGAGAGAAAAATATTTCGGCGAGATCGGAATCGACGGGCTCGCGCGCGGCGATATCCGGCGATCCGCAGATTGAGCTGATTTGGGGCAGGGAAACGCGGACACGCGAGAGTCCGCTCCGGCGAGGGGGGCTGCCTCCGGTGCGCCGCCAGGCGCGGCGCAGTTACGGCTTCCAGCTCCGGCTTCCGTCTCCGAGCCTCGGTATGCGGCGGGGGGCCTATCAGCTGGCGGCCGCCAGCCGGGCAATCCTGCCCAGGCCCTCGGTGATCTCGTTCTCGGAAGCCGCGTAGCTGAAGCGGATGGCGCCTTCGGTCCCGAAGCCGGAGCCGGGCACGGTTGCGACCTCGCACTCCGTGAGCAGGATCGAGGCCAGGGCGTCCGAGGAGTCCGCGGTCCGGCCGGCGAGCTTCCTGCCGAAGAGGCCGGTGGCGTCGGGGAACACGTAAAAGGCGCCGGCCGGGACGGGGGTCGAGAAGCCCGGGATGCCTTCGAGGAGATCCAGGATGAGCCTGCGTCGGACCGCGAAGGCCTCCCGCATGCGTTCCGCAGGCTCCCCTGGGCCGGTGATCGCCGCCAGGGCGGCCTTCTGGGCGATGCTGCATGGGTTGGAGGTCATCTGGCTCTGGATCCGCGCTACGGTCGAGGCGACCTCCCGGGGCGCGGCCAGGAAGCCTATGCGCCAGCCAGTCATGGAGTAGGTCTTGCTGACCCCGTGGCAGATTACGGTCCTGGGCTTCAGCTCGGGGCAGGCCATGGGCATGTTCGCGAACTCGCGCCCGTCGTACGTCAGGGACTCGTAGATGTCGTCGGAGATGACCCAGAGCCCCCGGGACTCTATGAGAGGCGCCAGGGCGGCGAGCTCCGCCCGGGTGTAGACCATGCCCGTGGGGTTTGACGGCGAGTTGATGATTATCCCCTTCGTCCGGGGCGTTAGCGCCCTCTCCAGGGCTTCCGGGGTGAGCACGTAGCCGCCCGCCGCGTCCGTCGCGACCGCGACCGGCGTCGCCCCGGCCAGGCGCACCTGAGGCGGGTAGGTCACCCAGTATGGCGCGGGCACGATGACCTCGTCCCCCGGGTCGAAGAGGGCCTGCATCGCCTCGTAGAGCGCGTGCTTGCCGCCGCAGGTGACGACTATCTCCTCCGGGCCGTACTCCAGGCCGTTGTCCCTACTGAACTTCTCGCAGACGGCCTCGCGGAGCTCCAGGATGCCCTCGGAGGGGGTGTAGCGGGTGAAGCCGTCCCGGACGGCCTTCACCGCCGCCTCCTTGATGAAGTCGGGGGTCTCGAAGTCCGGCTCCCCCACCCCGAGGTTCACGATCTTGCGGCCCCGGGCCTTCATGGCCTTGACCTCGGCGTCCAGGGTGAGGGTGGGGGAGGGCTTGAGGTTCAGGGTTCGCTCGGCTAGAGGGGACATGGAGGCCTCTGTGGCGCCTGAAGGGCGGGGGGGATGCCCGGCCGGTCGGACGATGATGAGTCGGCCGCAGGCTGCGGTCGCGGCGGCGTCGCGGGCGCGGGAGGAACGGCGCGGTGCCCGCAGGTGACCGGCGCGGCGGCGTCGCGGACGCGGGAAGGGCGGGCGCTGAGCGTAGGCGCCCCGGAGCGATGGCGTCAGGGGCACGGGAAGGTCGGGGCTGGGCCCATAGGCGTCCCGGCGCGGCTGCGTCAAGGGCGCGGGAAGGTCGGGGCGGGGCTCGTAGGCACCCCGGCGGGGACAAGGGATGGCGGCAATTCCGTCCGGGCGCGCCAACCCTTAACTTGGCCCAGGTCTTGCTTTACGCTTGCGAGGCCGGACAGTCGGCCCGAAACCCCGCCGGGCGGGGCGCCGGAAGCCGCATCGGGCCTCAAGGGTCAACAAGATAAGGCCTTATGGCGAAAAAATCAAGAAGGTGCCTTATGCCGTATGTTTTTTCCGGTTTTTGTCTGGCGGCCATGTTCGGGTCCGTCATCTGGGAACACCACCGCATGAAGAAGGAGGAGCGCGAGCTCCAGGCGAGGATGCGCGAGCTCGCCGAGAAGACCCGCAAGGTCATGGGAGCCGATCTCAGGTTCGGGAGCCTGGAGACCCTCGCCGTGCCTGCGGCACACGCCTGAGAAGGCGTCCGGCTTCCCGGGGACTTCCGGGGGTCGGCGAGCGCCGCCGCGCCCGCTTCCGGCGCCCGTCCGCTCGCGCCGGGCCTTGCCGGTTTCCCGGGCCGTTCCCGCGCGCTTCGCCCGCGTTCCCCTCCGGTCGCCTCCCCGGCTCGATTCCGGTAAGGCCGTTTTTTTTCCGCCTTTCCCTTCGGTCGCTTCCGCAGCTTCTGCAGCTTCTGCAGCTTCGGCGGCCTGTCCTCTGTTCAGATGGCGTTCCCCCGCCTCTCCCCTCGGCCGCTTCCCCGGCCTGTCTCCCGGTTCCGTGCTTATCCTCAAGGCCGAAACCGTCCGTTTCCGGGCGCCCCCTCCGCTTCTGCCGTTCGCCGGCTCCCTCAGCCCGAATTTCCCTTCCGTAAGCTCCTCCCCGCCATTCCTTTCCTCTCGGCCGCTCCCCCTGCCTGACTATCCCGGCATGTCTCCCGGTTCCGCGGGATCTCCGCATTGCTTCCCCGGCAGCCCCACGTCAGACTCCCGCTCCTCCGCCTTCGTTGCCTCATCTTCCCCGCCGTTTTCCTGCCGTGACCGGCGCAGCGATGTGCGCGTGAGGAATACTTTTCCCGGGATGTCCGGCGCCCTGCGGCTGTCCGGCCATGACGCGCGGGAGCCGGAACGGGGGCTAAACTCCCCGTTCGCGTCCCGGGGGAGCGGCGATCCTGCAAGTCGCGCCGGAACATACGGTCCGCCCATTTTTTATCGTGAACCCTGATTCGTGGCTTGTGATATGTCCGGCAATACGGCATGTTCTGTTGCGACTGTCCGTTGGCTATCATGAAAACTGTTGTTCGGGCGTTTCGATACGGAAATCCTGATGGCTGTATCTGAAACGTCATTCTCGGCGGTCCCGTGTCTGGGACGTCATTCGACGGTGCTTATGTCGTGCCCTGAACGCGGTCCCTCCATCGGTTCGCGGGGAAGCGCGCCGTCGCCGTATTCCTGGGATATCGTGCTGGGGATGCCCGGGATGCGGGGCGCGCCTCCTGCGCCGGGAGCGTCTTGAGCCTTGCGAGAGCAGGTCGAGGCAAATCTGCGCCGCCGCCCACCTCAGGAGCCTTTCCGTCGGAGGCCAGCGCCGCGCGGCCGATCATGCGGCCCCTAAACGCCTAGTTTTTCGGGTTAAGGACGTTTATGGCCCTCATGAACCTGCGCCGACTGTTGCCGCGGAGCCCCTTGACGCGCCCCAAGGCGGCGGCGCAGCGGCAGGCGGTCTTAGCGGCGGCGTCGGGCTCTCGCGCGTCGCGCGCAGGATCCGCTTTTGCCGGAGGCGTCCTGCAAGCCGCCTCTCGTCGGTGGACACGCTTTTGCCGGCGCATAAACCACGCTCCGCTTGCACTTCCTCTCTGAGGCCCCGGAAACGCCTGAGTAGGGCCGGCTCTCGTGGAGGATGGAGGCGCACGGCGGTGAGCCTGTTCACCCCAGGCATCGCCCCGCGGCGGTCCGGTGGCTCGGAGTTCTGCAGGGGGCTGCCATGAGCTCGTCCTCCGCCCTGTCACCGCGCCTCTCGCCAGCAGGTAGGTCGCGGTATCGACGGAGCTGGTACTGGCCGCCGTTGTTAGATCCGGCAGCCTGGGCATTGGCGATGTCGTTGGGATTCACCTTCAGCCGTACACAGACGCGCCTGAAAGCCTCGATCGTCGCCTGGCCGTTGGCTTTGCCATTGGGTACGGGCCTGGCGGAGTTGCCAAGGACAGCGGTCGCGACGAGGACGAGTCTTGCGTCGTGCCAGGTGATCCACCTGCTGCCCATGTTCATGGTCCTGGAGACATCCTGCGTCAGTTTATTGCTCATGATGAATTGCGGCATTGTGGACGCATTCCCGAACTCGAAGCACGTGACGGAGCTCGCATCAGGCCAGAACAAGCCCGACCGGGTCGACAGTATGCCTCAGACGGTCTTGCGGACGGGGAGATTCTCGGCGCGTCCCGGGGCGGACGCAATAAACCTCATGCCCTCGTTGGCGAGCTCCCTGATGTCGGCCGTTGGAGTTGCAACCAATAGGCAAGTATATTTCGAAAATAGGCTAACACCTAATGATATTGATAATCTTTCCATTGATAGTGCGGGTATCTATCGGGATCCTTTTTTCCGATGATGACTGGATGTCCCTGTCAAAAATAACCAGCCAGCCTTCTGAGACGCGCAAAGAACCCATATAACCCATCAGCTGTTCAATACTATTGTCTAAAGTCATGTTGCCTTTGATTTTAAGTTCAAGCACATATTTCCGGCCTTTGTAACCGATGCATATGTCAACCCTGCCCCTGCCTGCCGCAACCTCCCTATCGACATAATCGGCTCCGCCATTCAGGGTCCTTTGCAAAAATGCCAGAAGAACCAAGAGGTAAAAGCTTCGTTGACAAGTCTGGTTATGGATGCGATAAGATGACGAGTAGCATCTGGGGACCAATCTTGGGTAAAATCAAATGAATTTGGAGAACTAACTTGGCTCAATATGTCTGAAATGCTTTGTTGGATCGCTAATTCTAATGAATTTTCAGAGATGATGATTGGGGAATTACTGTGCCAGTAATCCTGGAATGCATCAAGAATGCCATTCATGTCAATAATGTTTTCGCCAAACCACCTTGATTTATAGGAAATCGGTGTGTCCATCTTAATGTTCGAAATCAGTGATCTGATGAATATTCCACGATAAATTGGGTTGGAAGGCAGGAAATCGTTTTCTCCGTCGTTCCCTGATTTCAGCAACCCGAGATCAAAACATAACTGGATACCGTCAGCCAGAAGGGGAAACGGAATACAATTCGCTCCTGTAATGACAGCTTCCATGATATTTCTGACTATTGGGTCGTTTTATCTCTTCTCAAGAGATTCAAAGTGAGCCTCATGCCGGGATAATAATTGTTTGGCCGCAATATTGAAATGTTTTTCGGTAATGGTTGTGGAATAGTCGCGTTCCAGTTGGAGATCAATGATATCCCGCGCCAATTTGTTGACTAGCCAAGGTTGCCCTTGTGTCAGAAACCATGCGCGTTCGATTGCGTCGATGTCGAATTCTTGGCCGGATGCATCATTGTGTTGTCGGTAGAGTCGTTGAATTTCGCCTTTTGTAAAATTGTTTAGGGTTAAGGGCCGAAAACTGATGTTAAATTGAATGCCGCCGCCAGTCGATTGTTTTCCGGCATGATTTTCGATTTGTAGTCCATGATGTTAAGAACCCCAACTAAAGCTAAAGAACGCGGAAATCGACTGTTAGGCCTCCCTCTTTGCAGGTATCCGTCTCTGATTTGGGATACAAAGGTGATTAACACCTGTTCTGCCAAACAATCGATTTCGTCGAATAATACGACTAAATCCTTGTCAAGGTTGGCGCAAAGATAAGGCAGTATATTTTTGATTTTCATGTTGTCAGGTTTGTTGCCGAACATCATTAGCCGGGCAGACAGATTTCGAATGGCTGGCACCTGCGCTCTTTCGGCGGCATCAATGAGGGCTGAAGCTATATCTGAAAACGCCTTTTTCGAATTGTGAATCTCCTTTGCAGTAGCCAATGAGCAATCCAAGGCGTATTATTCGTTTTCGGAGTTGATTTCATCAATCAATGCAGTCGAAAAAGTTGTCTTTCCAGATTGCCGTGGAGCGTGAATGACGAAGAATGTATTGTCATCGATGAGAGTCATGATGTTCTGGACGCGTCCAAGGTGAGGGATCATGGAATGCTCTGCAGGCAAACAAGTGCCAGCAGTATTGAAAACTTTGATATTGGATTGAGTCATGAGTCGTCCGTTAAGTTATTCTGTTTCGGCATGTATGACGGAACCGTAATATGTCGGAACGGCAACCAGAGGCAGGCATCGGCACCTGGTCGTTGGCCTCAGGGAGGGTTAGGGGTCGGTAAAACGCACCAATCAAAGGGCATGGTTTCCCGGTCGGCATGACTGGACCTCCGCCGCCCCATCCGGCTCTTCATCATGAATCCCTCGCCGGCTTATCACGATGACGTCATGTTAGGAGCCTCATGAAAGAGAGCTTGCGGGTTGCTGGACAACGGCCATTGAATGGGCTGGAGAGGCAAGGGCCTATTCAGTCAAAAGCCAATGTATCAGAAAAACTTTCTCCTGGCTCGGCCCCGCCGCCCTGTCCGGCAGTGCCAAGGCGACGGGCGCTTGAGATACGCGCCTCGGCCGCCTCACTCCACACCGAAGTAGCCTCCCAGTCCCGCCCGGTCCATGAAGTCGCTCAGGATCTCGTTCTTCCCCCCGTCCTTCTGGAAGATCGCCACGAGGCCGGAAATCTTCCTGAAGAGCCCCTCGGCGTCGTCCGAGCGCCCGACCAGCACCCTGGGGGCCAGGAAAGCCCGGGGGGGCGTGAGCCTCCTGCCGGAAAGCTCCAGCGACAGATACGATCCCTGGGGCGATGGCCACCGGAATGAAGGGTCAGCGGCGAGGCAGGCGCCGCACTTCACGCAGGCAGCCTCGTCAAGGTCCATCACCCGCCCCGGCGCCCCTGAGAGCCTGAGCGCCCCTGAGGGGCAGTCCCCCGCGAGCCGAGGGAGCCGCGGCGAGAGCGCCAGGAGCTCCTGGTCGGGCACCGGGGCGCGTGATCGCCTGCCGATGATCCTCAGATCCGTGTACTCGTAGACGCCGCACTCGTGGCCGCCTCCCGCCTGGCAGCCGTGGATGGAGACGGACAGGGGGGCTTTGGCGCCTGGACAGTCCTCGCGCAGGATGGACAGGAGGAGGTCCGCCGCGCCAAGGGTGTCCACGGCGGCGTTGGGGCAAAAGAAAAGCCCCCGGCACCGGGAGAGGAGCGCTGGGCCGCCTCGGCGGCTCCGGTGCCCTGCGGGCGAGGTTGACGATGACGCGGTGCGGGTGGGGCCCGGCGCTCCGGGTCGGGCGTCCGGGGCCGCACGGGGTGCCGGGTCGGAGTCTGATGCCGGCCCGGATGGAGTCGCGGTGTCTGGAGCCATTCCCGCAACGGGCGGCCCGGCCGACCCTGACGCTGATCCCGTTGCGGGCTGGCGTGCAGTTCCGGAAGCGGCTCCCGTTGCGGACTGGTCGACCGTTCCGGAAGCGGCTCCCGTTGCGGACGGGTCGACCGTGCCGGAAGCGGAGATCGTTACCGGCGGGCCGACCGGTCCGGAAGCGGATTCTGTAGCGAACGGCCCGGTCGGGGCGGAAACCGACCCCGCCGCGCCAGACGTTGCCGCGCGGGAAGAGCTGGCCGCGCCCGTTGACGGGTGCGCGGCGTCTGGCGCGCCGTCAGGGTCGCGCCCGGCCCCGCGCCTGTCGAGGGTTGCCGGGGTTTCCCCGGTGAGCGAGGCCCCTGCCTGCAGGAACGACTCCCTGTCG
This sequence comes from Deltaproteobacteria bacterium, assembly GCA_031263485.1. GTDB lineage: Bacteria > Desulfobacterota > Desulfarculia > Adiutricales > Adiutricaceae > JAIRZX01. The sequence goes on from JAISFS010000267.1 coordinate 10,087, forward strand.
TTGAAGAACATGTCCAGATCCCCCTGCGGGGACAGGCACAGCCGTCCGGCAGCCCAGCGGCGGGCCGCCCGGGCGAGCTCCAGTAGCTCGATGGCCCGCGCGGGGCCGCTGAAGGTCGTGCGCCTGACGTAGATCGGCCATTTGCCGCCCGGCGCCAGGCTCCAGGCCCGCAGGCTCTCCTTGCCCACCCGGAGGGCCGCTCCGGGGCCGGCGAGCCTCGCCAGGAACGGCGGTGGCGGCACGCCCGCCGGCTCGTCCGCGGAGTGCTCGCCGACCTCGGCCAGCACCGGCTCCAGCAGGCGCACGTTTGCCACGGTACGGATGGCAGTCCCGATGGTGGCCCCCGGCGCGGGCGCGGCGGGCTCCTCGATGGCATGGGTGGAGTCCTTGGCCTTCCTGCCGCCGGGCGTGATGCTCCCCGAGGCCAGGGCCTGTTCCTTCTCGTCCAGGGCCAGCTCCAGGGTATCGTCGGTATCACCGGGGCCCGAAGGCCCGCTGGGGGGCTTGCCGCCCGCGCTTCCGGGCACGGCCGGGCCCTCAGCCCGCCGGTCCCCGGAGGCGCCGCTGGGGCGCATCCGGGGGCCGGGCCGGGACGGGGCGCGGGGCAGGGATCCGGGGATTTTGCGGTGAACGGTTCATTTTTTTTTTCCGGGGGCTTGCGGGGCTTACGTCGGGCTCGAGAAACGGCCGACGGGGGTTCCGGTATCGGCTAGGCGCGGCATCGGCAGTTGCGCAGGGGCTTGACGGTGCGGCATCGTGGCGGCATCCGTGAGGATTTGGTCGGCGCGAGGGCGTTTGGCAGGGGTGTCCGGCGGGGCGCGGCGACTCCGGGGACGGAAGGCGGTACGGTGGCCTACGGGCTCCTCCTCTTGGGGGGGGCGGGGCCGGGAAAATCCCCGGAGATTCCCGCCCGCTCCCTGTCGTCTTCGTGGTCCAGGGAGGGGTCCAGTGATGGGTCAAGGGCGGGGAGCGCTACGGACGGGCCCGCCTCGAGGTCTGACGCGGGCGGGGCGGCTCCGGGGCCGTCCGCAGCATCGCCGGTGACCGGTTCCTCGGAGCCGGCCTCCAGGTCGGCCTCCAGGTCGTCCCCTGACGCGGCCCAGGCGTCCAGCGCGGCCCGGGCGTCGGCATCGTCCCACGCCCCGTAGGGGATTTCGCCTGTCGGCTCGCCGCCGGGGGCCAATCCGAGCGCTTCGGCGTCTCCCTCATCGAGATCCCGCGTTTCGGGGGCAGCCACGGCGGAGGGGGCGCGTAAGGTCCCCGCGGCTCCGGCCGATTCGGCTGCTTCGGGCGAGAAATCGGCATCCGCATCTTCCTGGGCATCATCGGCGGAAGCTTCCGTTGCGGCTACGGAGAACACGTGCTCCTCGTCCGGCGATTCCGCGACCCCGTTGGCTTCGGCGGCGGTTTCGGTCCAGGCATTTCCAATGGAGCCCTCGGTTGCCGACTCCGCGTAGGCGGGTCCCGCGAAAACGGCCCATGCGTCCCCGTCGGCTTCGGGCGCGGCTTCCGGGGCCGTTTCGGCCCAGGCGTCGGCGGCGGCGTACCCTGTCGCCGGCTCGGCGCGGACGTCATATGCGAAAGACGGTTGCTCGGAAACGTCTTCCGTGCTCCCGCCGGCTTCGGGCGCGGCTTCCGCGTCCGGTTCGGCCCAGGCGTCGGCGGCGGAATAGTCGGTCGCCGGTTCGGCGCGGACGTCATATGCGAAAGACGGCTCATCGGAAACGTCTTCCGTGCTCCCGCCGGCTTCTGGCGCGGCTTCCGCGTCATGTTCGGCCATGGCGTCGGCGGCGGCGTAAGTTGTTGCCGGTTCCGCGCGAGCGGGGCTCGAGAAATGCGACTCCGCGGAAACGTCCCATGCGTCTCCGTTGGCTTCTTGCGCGGATTCCGCAGTCGGTTCGGCCCAGGCGTTGGCGGCGGAGTCGTCTGTCGCCGGTTCGGCGCGGACGGGAACTGCGAAAACCGGCTCCGCGGAAACGTCACATGCGTCCCGGTCGGCTTCCGGCGCGGCTTCCGCGGTCGTTTCGGCCCGGGCGTCCAGGGTGGCGCCCTCTGTTGCCGGTACCGCGAGGACGGCCTCCGCGAAAACCGGCTCTGCCGTAAAGCTTTCAGCGCTCCCGGCGGTATCGGGCTCGGCGTCCGTTTCAGCCCGGGCGCCGCCGATGCCGTCATCTGGTTCGGCTTCCGTTATCGTGAAGGCCGGCTCCGCGAAAACTGGTGCCGATGATGCGTCTTCCGCGTTTCCGGCGGCTTCGGACGGGGTTGCGGCGTCAGTTGCGGGCAAGGTGCCTGAGGCGGCAATTTCTTTAGGCGGCCCTTCTCCGATGGGACATCCTGCAACTCCGTCTGTGCCGCCGGCGGTTTCGGGTGTGGCCTCGGCGACCGTTTCGGCCCGGTCGCCCGCTTCGGCTCTGGAGTCTGCGGGGGCAATTTCGGTTGCCGCCCTTTCGCGGACGGGTCCCCCGTAAACGACGCCGGCTTTCCCGCCGGATTCAGGCGGGACCCCGATCGACGTTCCGGCGCGGGCTCCGGCCGCCGGTTCGGCGACAGAGCGCGCCGTTCCGGACCGGGCCTTCGCGGCATCTGAGGCTTCCTCGCTAACGGAAGCTTCCGGCGCGGTAGCGGCATCGGGTGCCCCGCCGACCATGGCGGCTCCGCAACCCTCCCGCGGCGGTTCCGGCCGCGCGATGCCCAGGAGCCTCTCCGCTTTCGGCAGACCCAGCCTGGCCGTCAGTTCCGGGAAGGTCTCCCCCCTCCGTGCGAAGGTGTCGTGGAGGTCCTGGACCTTGAAAATGAAGTCCGCCAGATCCCCCGGGTACTCGGCGGGGAATATACGCCAGGGGATAGGGGTGACGAGCGGCCTGAAGGGACCGTGCCTCCCGCCTATCCACACGGACAGCCCGCCCTGCGGGCCCTCGGGGAGGGCCGCCAGATCCGAGCGCTCGATGACCCTGCGGCAGTCCCGGGCGCAGCCGGCCAGCCCCGTCCGGAAGCCCGGGCGTCCGTCCCGGGCCAGGATCGCGAAGAGCCCCCGAAAGGTCCCCAGGGCGCCCTGCTCTCGGCCCAGGCAGGGCCCCCAGAAGGGGCACAGGGAGACCGGGGGCGCCCCGACCTGCCCGTGGCGGGCGGGGGGGGAGGCGGATGCCGGGGGATCGGGCCTGAGACCGGGCACCCAGGCGAGGTTGCCGGAGGGCTGCAGCTCGACCAGGCCCGCGCCGCGCTTGAGCGCGCATTCCGCCGCGGCCCTGAGGGCCTCGCCGGAGACCCAGCCCTCCCCGTCGAAGGGGAAGGCGGCGCTCGAGAGCACCGCCGCCTCGGGGAAGCGGGCCCCCAGGACGGAGACGAGCTCCCGGCCGGGCCCCCTCCGGAAGGGGTTCACGTCCGCGCGGGAGGCCGCCTCCAGCTGGCGGAATAGGGCCGCCGCCACGGGGTTTTCCGGGGGCGCTTTGGGCGGTGACGGCATCGGGCTCCTGTGGGCGGCGGCCGGCCTGCGGCCTTGCGTCCCCGGATTCGGGGGGCGTCTCGGGTTTCGGGGTTGGCGGGGACTTTCGGGACTCGGGTGACCGCGCCCTTCCGGGATTTTCCCTCATTTCTCCGCAAGAGACAAGCCGCCAGCTGCCAAGACGCGGGCGACCCCCCGCCGCCGCCGCCCGCCGGAGACCTGGATCTGCGGATTCCGCGCGGGATAAGCGGTACCGCTGTCGCCCTATCCTGCCCGCCGACTTTTCGATATAATCATGAAATCAAAAATGTTTTCCCGGCCCCGCCGCCGGGGCCCCGACCCGTCGGCGGGGCCCCCGGAAGGGCGGGGACTGGCGGAGGCGGCCCCAATGCAGATCGGGAAATCCGGCGTCTACGTGTACTACCCGCCCCCCACAGGGGACGTGTGTTCCAACACCGTGGTCATCGACGGCAGGGAGAAGGTCATCATCGATCCGGGCCTGAGGCATCTCTGGCCGTACCTGGAGAAGGCCATCCTGGCGGAGACGCGCATAGCCCCCGGGGACCTGTACATGGCCCTCCACACCCACTCGCACCCGGACCACATGGACGCGGGGGCCCTCCTGGAGGACCGCTACGGGGTCATCCAGGCCATGAGCGCCGAGGAGAAGGAGTTCCTGGACGGGGAGGGCAGGTCCATCTTCCAGTGGATGGGCCTGGACTACCCGTCCGGCACCGTGGGCAGGATCCTCAGGGAGGGCCCCCTGGAACTGGGCGACAAGGTTCTCCAGATCTACCTCACGCCCGGCCACACTCCTGGGAGCGTGTGCATCCACTGGCCGGAGGAGAGGATCCTCATAACCGGGGACCTCATCTTCGCGCGGAGCTTCGGCAGGGTGGATCTGGCCGGCGGGGACGCCAAGGCACTGGTGGCGAGCGTAGAGAGGATGGCCGCGCTGGAGCGCGTGGACACGGTGATCCCCGGCCACGGGCCCTCCATCGTCGGCCGGAGCCAGGTGGAGAAGAACTTCAGGGCCATCTTCGAGCTCTTCCGGGACAGCTTTTTCTAAAGGGGCCGGAGAGGGCCTGCGGTCGGGAAGTCCGGAGACGGGAAGGCCGCAGGGGTAATGCTGGCGCTGCAGGGCCGCAGGCCGCAAAGCGGGCACGGCAAACCATAGGCTGGCCATTCGGGCACGTCAGGTCATAGCCGGGGCATGATGGCACGGCAGGGCCGTATGATACATGGGCATGTGGAACGCTCTGCGTGGCCAGGGTCTTCAACCTCGGAATCGGCAGGTTCCCGCGCGGTCACGGGATACGATGTTGAAATCGGCAAGATCTCGCGCTGTCGAGGCGGGATGCGGTCGATGCCGTCGCCTTGAGCGGCAACTGCTCGCGGCGGCCTGACGCGGCATGCGGCAACAGGCATGCGCGGCAGGCACGTCGGCGGCTTTCCGCGGCAAATGCATCGGCGGCGCCGTCGGCGGAATTGACTTCAAGGCGGAGCGTGAGCGGATTCGGCGTTCCAGTCCAAGGACTTTGCCTGTCAGTTTGCTTGTGCGTCCTGGCGGGGTGCGCCTGACGGCGCGAGCTTCCGGGGTCGCGGCGGGCCTGCCCTCGCGGGCGAGTCCCGGGCATCGTAAAATGCAGGGGGCCCGGAAAAGGTTTCCGGGACGGGCAAGTCCGGGGAGCGCCGGTCGGCCCGGCTTCGGGGAGGGCGCCGCGCGGCATCCCCTCGGCTCGGGGACAGGCGTGCGGGGCCCTCCAGGAGGGGGCCGGGAAGGGGGCAAGGTGACGAACAACTTAAAGACCCTAATGCTCTTCGCCATGCTGACGGGCGTGGTCATGCTCATCGGCCAGGCCGCGGGAGGCAGGATCGGGCTCTACGTGGCGTTCGGGATCGCGATGGCCATGAACCTCGGCGCCTTCTTCTTCTCCGCGAACCTGGTGCTCGCCAGGACCCGGGCCAGGGTGCTGAGCCCCCAGGAGGCCCCTGAGCTCCACCAGATGGTCGCGCACCTGGCCCAGAACGCCGGGCTCCCCATGCCGCGGATAGCGATCGTGGACGACCCCTCTCCCAACGCCTTCGCGACCGGCCGCAACCCTTCGCACGCCGTGGTGGCGGTCACCCGGGGGCTCCTGGACGTCATGGGCCGGGAGGAGCTGGCGGGTGTCCTGTCCCA
>JAISFS010000333.1 GCA_031263485.1 Deltaproteobacteria bacterium
TTTTCATGCTGTAATTCAGCATGGGGACACTTGATGTTTAGAATCATTTGGACAGGGTTTTTGGCAATTGTTGACAAATTAACTTGGCAAAATCTGGCCAGATGAACCCATCATCAACACCATGCCCTGGAAAGTGACGTACCGCCTCCCCCCGAGGTCAGCGATCAGGACACCAAAAAACGCTAAGGCAGCAAGACCCAGAAAAAGCGAGTACGGGCGGGGGCCCTTGAGGGCGGCCAGGTACGCCATGAGGCCGCCCGCGAGGAAAACCGAGATGGCCCCCAGGACGCGCTTGAGGCTCACGCCCCGGAGAATGACCTCCGGCGACAGGGGTTCGATCCCGTACTCCGTGCCGGCGCCAGTATTCCTCGATTCCTGAATCCAGAGACCGTAGCGGGAGACGAACTCCTGAGGCGATCCGTCTATGAGCCAGGCGGACAGGAGGCACAGTGCCAGCGCCGTCCATACCGCCAGGACAATCCAGGGCGGCCTGTAGCTCTTCGCGAAGATGCCCCAGACGAGGACCAGGATCCCCAAAGCCGCGGCCGTGGGCGGTTTGGCCATGAAGCACAGCCAGCCTCCCGCGCCTATCATGAGCCAAACGGACGCCTTCCCAAGTGCCCGTGACGCGGGTCTTCCACGATACGAGGCGGAGACGTCCCCTGCCCCGCGTCCGTCAGTATTCTTTCCGGGCCTGGCGGAGCAGTTTGAGGCAGACTTAACGGCAGGCTTTTCCCCGAACGACCGGTCTGCGGCGGGAAGGGCCAAGAGCATGCCGGAGGCAACGAGCAGAAGCCCTATGACGTTCAAGGTGTTATAGCCAGGAGTGGGACGCCAGACCGAATAAAACGAGGCTATCGAGGCCGCGCAGACGGCGGCGAGCGGCAGCGAGTCCCTGCGGGAAACGGCTGAACACCTGGACAATGCGAGCAGGAAGAAGATGAGCGATGCCCCGGCCAAGACCATGGCAGAGAAGACGCGCAGGAGGAAGACGTCCCGTCCGATCAGATCGAAGAGGGGCCCCAGAAGATAACCGAACTGCGTGACGGTTAGGTCGTAATCGTCGGGGTTCCCGATGAAAAGGAGATAGCTCCCCTCATCGGCGAAATCCAGCCCGGCTCCGCAAAAGTACAGGAAAACTGCCATGAACGCGAGACTTACGATCGAAGCGTAGACGGCGGAAGCCGAGAGCCACCTCGTTTCGGCATGCCGGGGTCCGACATGGGCTGTTCCGTTCATCGGGATCTCAAACTCCAAGCGCGGCGTTGCCGGCGATCAAGTCGTTCCGAAGGAACTCGTGCCCCGAGCGCGAGCCATTCGCTCCTGGGAGGCGGTACCCCGATGCGTATCGTGGCGGCAGACCAACGGGTACGGATAACGAATGGCAAATCTGGCACAAAATTTGTCAGGGTGATATAAGGGAGGTCAATCCTTCAAACGAAATGGGGGATAGATGACGGAAATTCGGAATCGACCGAAAAGCGTCACGGATCAAGGGATTTCGGGCGGCCTTGACCGAGGCATTTCAACCTTTGCGCCAGCCAGAAGGATATGTCCGGGACGCCTGAGCGATCGCTTCTCAAAGGAATAGGCAGGATGCACCGTCCAGCAAGCCGCCCCATCGTGTTCGGTACCATGAACCTTCGGTTCGCCTGATGCAGCGGGGGAAATGAGATGTCGTACTCCATCGCGACAAAACGCAGAAATCGATGAACGGAATTTCCAGAAAATGGAGATAAAGACTGGTCATTGGGCGAAAGCGAGCGGAAAAGGCCGGAGAGGACGACAAAAGCCGTCATGCATGAAATTGCTATCAGAGAGTTCGCATTTTGACAAGGATCAAGGAAATCAGTGAGGTTTGGCATTCCGTGAAACATGCTCCGCATAACGCAAACGTTTTCCGGCAATGCAAGGGGCTATCCTTGCGGAGGGCGGAAGAATCACACGTTAACGATCATATGAACTCTTGTCAAGATGTTCGGCAGCTTTGACGCCCCCCAAAAATAATCCGACAAATGACATATCCACCATAGGCGAGCTGGGAGCGTAGAGGCTGCTTCAGACTGGATGCCTGACCGGCGAGCGGTTCTTCCGCAAGTCTAGCGCCCCAAGGCGACCTGGTCGCCGCCACCAGGGCTACGGACATGACCTAAGCGACTGCCTGCAACGAGACCGCCCATGACCCCCAGTAGGGTCCCGGCATCGGTCGCCAGGGCGGAGACAGAGGCCAAGTCCTGGCGACGGGCTCATGCCGCTACATGGTTTCCGCGCCGGGGACAAAGACACCTCAACACCCGAGTCCCCGTCTGGGACCCCGTTACCGGCCAAAGGGGGCGAGAGGCGCAGACAGCTCTCATGTCCCCGGACGGTTCAACGGCTCCCCGCAAGGACCCGTCCATCCCAGGGGCCAGATGACTATCGGGCGGTCCTAGCCATGTTCGGCGAGGCCAAGAAGACGTCCGGCAATTTGAAATGAAGGAGACCGACTTGACGGTATTGCTTGGGCCGGTACGCAAGCCGGACCAGCGCGAGTTGACGGCCCGGCGAAGGGGAAGGGGAAGCGCCAGCAGGAAGCACAGCCAGGCGGCGGAAGCTGTGAACCTGACAACACCCCTGTTCCGTGAACACCCCGCGATAGTCAATAACACTCGAGAAATCCTGACAAACCCAAGATAAATCATGACAAACCCAAAAACAGTCGAAAAAGCCTCTCTCAGCTCTGCTCCGGGTGCGGCCGCAAGGATCAGGAGAGCGGGAATAGTCAGCGAAGTTCGTCTACACCGGGTGCGGGATCAGGACCACGGCGGACCAGAACGCTTCCAGGAATATCAGGGACAGGGAGCTCGTTGCCCTGGGGATCGTCAAGACATGGAAAGGGTAGAGGGACCGGTATTCAAGGCTGGTACAGCGCAGAGAAATCAAGACCTCGGACGTGTCCGGAGTCCGACAAGTTTCTTCAAGTACACCCTGACGGAAAACATCCACAGAAGCCCCTGCGGCTTGCCGGGGGGGATGTTCACGCCGGTTTCTCAACTTCCCTGATGCCAAAGACTGGGAGGTGCGACCAGCCCAAGGCCGCCGCACCAACCTATCGCGGTTCCATCACAGATAGAAGGTAGCGCACTCCATTGAAGCCGTCTCTTGGACGGCGATGTCGCCATCACCGTGCCGGGCATACCCGACTTGCGGGCCACCTGCCATCTGAGGCACATCCTAACCGGCCTTTATTACAAAGCGGTTTAGGGCATTACTGTGTCGGGGACCCCACCATAGTGAGGTTCCAAAGGAATCGCTTAACGCCGGATCATCGGCAATCGGCTTGAGCGTATAGGGTCACATTAGTACACTACCAGCCGGGATGGGGTTTTCGGCCAGGCCCTTGACGTGCCCCCCGGACCATGGCAACAACTGCAGACCGAAACACTCCCGGAGGGCGAAAATGCCGCCAATGGAAGTCGAAGCTCGCGAGGACACGGACCTCTGGAAATCATCGAAGCGGCAACGTCGAAGCGGCTCCAACGGCCCCTGAAACCTATCGGTGTTCAGCCACTGGTCAAATACGGGCTTCCGCTCATGGAACCTCCTGAACCTGCGGGACAGAGACCTCCCGGACGCCAAGGGGGGAGGTATTCGGTATGTGCCGTAGGGAAAAAAAGGAAGATAGTTGAGTCCCACAGGACGCGACTAAACCGCGCCGTCTCGAACCCCCATCGTTGCCAGGCCCGAATCTCGGTGCTCCCGTGAGCGACCTCGCCAGCCGGGTTCCTGCAACCTGGGTGTTCATCGCCGGGAAGTCCTGGTCCCTTACCCGCAAGACTCTATGTCGCGAGCTGAAGGAGGTCGGGAAGGTCGTGAGTCGCCCAGAATCGGAACGCATCCCATGCGGAAGACCTCATGGTTCGTTATGTTCAACCCCAGAGGAAACAGCCTGGGCATGACGCAACCGGGCTCACGAACCAATCAAAGCCTTCTGAACCTTGCCCATTATCGGCATCGGCCGCCAAACGACGGATACGCAGCTTTTCGCTGGTCCTCCAGAAGCGCTGGGAAAGCCCGGTGACCGGGCTTGACCAGGCGTACAGTATTATGTAGTATCGGGGCTGACGATTACAGTCGAATGAGGACTTTGGCAATGGATTATGAACTGATGCACAAGGAGATCCCGGTAGCCGTCCAGGAACTTTCCGCAAAAACGCGATTTGACATTAGTCAACAGGATCGCGAAGGTTGTCGCCCATGAGCACATGCCGGTTGGCACAACGCAGCCGAACTCGCTGAAGTGCAAGTCGGGGAAACTTGAGGATTGGCTGAACGAGCGAGCTATTCCTAAGCAGAGATCTGGACTCAAAAGGATCATCGAAGAATTCGGCCTGCCGCATCCGAACCGTCTCCTTCTCGATTCCCTGGGGCTTTCGCTCTCCGATCAGTACTGGTTAAGGTCGGTCGGGAGCAAGATCGCCTGGCGCGATGTGAATTTTTTCCAAAACGATTTCTCAACGGATCTTGGCGAGGTCCTACTGGGAAACTTGGATGCCAGAGGCAGGAAGTTCGTCTCCCCCGATGCATCATCATCGGGATTGTTGCCCAAGAGATGGATCATAACCGAAGGCAGAAGACTTCTGATGAAGGGCGGCAAGGCTCCAGTTTTCCAGGAACCGGAAAATGAAGTCATAGCAACGCACGTGATGGAATCACTCGGGATACCTCACGTCCATTACGATCTGGCTGTCGTCCGCGGGAAATCATATTCGCTGTGCGCAACTTTCGTGGACTGCGATACAGATTTCGTTTCCCTATATTACATCGCCGACAGGCTATCCAACATGCCTGGAGATGAATCGCAAAAATATAGCTTCTTCCTTGATTGCTGCGACAAAAAGGGTATCGTTGGAGCAAAGGAGGATTTGGACAGGATTTTCATCGTCGATTTCATCCTGTTGAATACCGATCGGCATTACAACAATTTCGGAGCGATCAGGGACGCCGATACCCTCGAGTGGAAAGGGTTCTCACCTGTGTTCGACACGGGAAACTGCCTTTGGAACGACGTTTTGACCGAGGACATCATTCCAGCGGAGATTGGTGAATGCTTGCCGTTCCGAAAGGATTTCCGCAAGCAGTTGCTTCACGTCACCGATTTTTCCTGGATCGATCTGGACAGGCTAAAAACTCTCCCGGACGAGATTGCCGGAATATTCACCGCTAACAAGCGACTCTCTCGGGAACGAGTGGAGAGGATCCATCGGGCCCTTGTCTGGCGCACTGAATTCTTGGCAAACGCCATACGCCATCCCGAAAAACTTCGCGAAAAGCCCAGGAGGCACCCTGGTCATCGCCCGTGATTCTCGCTAAGGAGCGAAAGCTCGTATCGAACGTTTGAGTCCGATTTCGCAGATGAAGCGGCGGTGAAGGCACCGACTGACCTCCGGACATTCATCAATTACCGGGGCCAGCTACAACCAGGCTGGAGAGACGGGCGTAATCCCTCCATAATCGTTGATCCCTCCGGGAAAACTCCTCGAACCGGATAACTCACAAACGATTACGCGAACCACAGAGAGGGGACGAAGGCTGAAAGAGGGGAGACAAGACCGGTAAAGCAAACGCGAAACGAGGCAACTCTCCCGCTGTCCATGCCTGGAACCCGTATCCGGTAAATAACGCTCTGATGCGCCCGGAGAGGGACCGGATATCAGGTGCCCGATGGAAAGCCACAGGACCGCCGCCCATTGCTAGACGTAAAGCTACATCGGCTATCTGCACGGAAATAGCCATTTTTCCAAACGCGATCGGAATCTCCTGTCAGTTCAAGCGGGACGGATCCGTCCGCCCACGGGCGCGTTTTAGTCCAGGATGGACGTGTTTTAGCTCAGGCGGGGGGGCGCCTGCGGAACAGACGCCGGTAAACCGGCCTGATTATCCTGTCCGTAAGGAATCTGGCGGGAGCCATGACTTTCCATTGGAGCGAGGACTGGATATCCGGGAGCACGATCGAGCTACGGTACAGGTGCCTGACATTCATCCCAGCATTCCCGAATATGCCGTGGATTTTTTGGGCATCGTCAACATCGGCGGACAACAGAAAATTCAAAGGTTCTGGCAAGTCTTCCCCGACTCCCAGAATCCCCAGTCCGGCACCCACGGAAAAGGTGAACGATGGGCGCGATGCGCGTATCTCGTCCCAGAAGCGCCATACCCCGAAGTCGAATTCATCCCAGACGACGTTGATGTCGTGGAAAAGCATGACGCCACGTCCGGACATCTTGCCTTTCCAAGTGTCGAAGTCGTTTTTCACAGCATCGTAAGTGTGCGTGCCATCGATGTGAATGAGATCTATGTCGCCTTCTGAAAACTTTTCCGACGCGTTGTCGAAAGTGTCGCGGATCAGCTCTGAAAACGGCGCATAATTCTTCCGGTTGTAACTGTCGACGACATTGAAGTTGTACTCCCAGTCGTAGCGAAAGTTTCCGAGCGGCCCCCAGAGATCAACGGCATAGCATTTCGTGTCCAGGCCCAGATGGCTCACAGCCTGACAAAAAGCCATATACGAATAGCCGCTATCGGTGCCGAGCTCGACCAAAACTTTCGGCCTTAAGGTCTTAATGATCCAGAAGGCGAGGAGAGTGTTCTCGAGCCATGCGCTGTCGACAAGGTAACGCGGCGACCATTGCGACTCCCCGTCCAGGCCAAGCTTCGCCACGATCCCGCTGAAGCCCGCGATGTCGTCCGGGGCTTTGAATTCTCTGACATACCGCATGCCGCACATGCTTCTCGCCTTTCTGTAGGATTGAACCCGTCCGAAACTCGCGTGCCCATCGATGAGGTGTCCGCAAGCGCGAACGTCCTGAAAAGCCAGACCCGGAACGGCCTCGGGCCAGAAAAAGTCGTGAAATTATAGCAAGTTCGCCGGGAAAAACAAGGGGGTCCCGCATTCCCCGGCCCGCTCGCTCCCGTGCCTTCCAGCCCGCCGGCTCCCTCGCCTTCCAGCCCGCCGCTCCAGCGTTCAGGTCACGCCCCGAACGGCCGTGCCCTGCGCGGAACGGTTCAGACACCGCCCTCCAAAAGCCACTTCTCGAGCCTGCCCTCGCGGAGCTCCTCTATGGTCATCCTGGGGGCGCCCAGCCGCTGCGCGAGCTCCCTGGTGAGCTTGAACTCGTTGAAGTAGCCGCGGTCCGTGTCTATCAGGAGGAATTTCAGGGTCGGGTCCGCCGCCAGCATGTCCGCGAACCTCAGCGACTCCCGCCAGGGCTCCGCCCGGGGGTCCAGGGGCACGTTGGGCCGCCCGTCCGTCATGAGGATCACGTGGGGCGAGACCATGGGGTCCTTGGCCCGCTCGGTCCTGAGAAGGCTGTGGGTGAGCGCCAGGGCCGCCGACAGCGGGGTCTTGCCGCCGGAGGGCAACGCCGAGAGGAGCCGGCCGGCCAGATCCGGGCTGTTGGTGGGCGGGAGGAGCACCTCCGCCGTCCTGTCGTAGAAGGCGATGACCGCCACCCGATCCCGCTTCTGGTAGGCTTCCGTCAAAAGCGAAAGGGCGGCCGCCTTGGCCTCCTCCATCCGGTAGAGGGTGCCTATGGACCCGGAGGAGTCCACCACGAAGACGACCAGCCTCCCGGTTTTCAGGCGGTAGACCTTCTCCCGGAAGTCCGCGGGGGCGAGGATTATCCGGGGCCTGCGTGCGCCTTCCGCCGGGTCCCCGGACGGATTCGCTGGCAGAGCTCCGCCGTCCGTTCCCTCGCGGGCGAGCCTCGCGGCCCGCTCCCGCTGGCGCGGGGCAGCCGCCCTGAGCGTGGCGGAAAGCGACAGCGGCCTCCCCAGGCGCCTGGCGGTGGTCCTGAAGGCCCTGCCCCTGGCCTTCAGGGTCTCCCGGTAGCCACGGCGGCCCTTCTGCTCCCTGGGCCCGATCTCCCGGGGCCCTTTGGGGGTGATGACGCTGAACTTCTCACCCACCTTGAAGATCTGGAGCGCCGCCCCGTCCGGGTCGTCCTCCAGGCCCTCGCCCCGCCATTCAGCCCGGTTTTCCGGGGCGTTCACAACGTAAGCGGGCTCGGCCTCATCGTCTGGATCCCGTTCCCTCATCTCGACCAGCTCCGCCGGAATCGCCCTGACCGTCCTGTCCCTGGCGGCGGCCCTGCGCCTGCCGGGAATCACCAGGCCCATCACCTCCAGGATCCGTTCCGGGCCCACCTGAAAGCTCACGCCAGCTTCAGGGCTGCCAAAACCCGCCCCTGGGCTGACAAGGCCTGCCTCCCGGCAGACAGGACCAGACTCCGGACAGTCAAGGCCCGACGTCAGGCCAGCCTGACGGCCCGCCTCAGGGCCCCAATGGCCCGCCTCAGGACCCCAATGGCCCGCCTCCGAACGAGCGAGGCCCGCCCCGGACCCTCCGGGCCGCAACTCGTGGCCCGCGCGGAAGTCTGCTGATTCCCCGTCTCCCGGACGGAGCTCAGGCATCCGCCCGGCAACGTCCCCGCCAGCTCCACCGCTGGAGGTTTCCATCGCCCAGGCGGCATCCCAGGCCGCTTTGGCCCTGGCGGCGAGGCACAGGGCCAGATCGGCCCTGTGCCCGGCGACATGGGCCTCGCTGGCTATCTCGCTCGCGCATGTCCTGGCGCCGTCGGAAATCTCGAAGCGGGGCAACTGGGCCCGGGCGGCTGCGACGGTCCGCGCCAGTCTGAGACTAGACGGGCGGAAGCGCTCCCTGAAACCCCTCGGGTCGCGCTCGAAGGCGAGCCGCCGTCTCACGATCTCGGCGCGGGTTTCGGGATCCGCCTCGCCCCTGAGCTCCACGGCGAGCGCGAAGCGGTCGGAGAGCTGGGGACCCAGGGGGCCTTCCTCGGGGTTCATGGAGCCCAGGAGCGCCACCCTGGCGGGATGCATCAGGGAGAAGCCGTCCCGCTCCAGCGAGACCCTGCCCGAGGAGACCGCGTCCAGCATCAGGTGCGCCAGGGACGGGTCCAGGAGGTTCACCTCGTCTATGTAAAGGAGACCGTTGTTGGCCTCGCCAAGGATGCCGGGCCTGAGCTCCGGCCTCCCGTCCCTGAGGGTCCTTTCGAAGTCCAGACCCCCCAGAAGCCTCTCCTCGGTCACGCCCAGAGGCACCGTCCGGAACGGCGGCCTCGTGAGCACGGGGGTCCCCGAGAGCCCTTCCCGGCACCCGGGGCACAAGGCCGCGGAGTCCCCCGGTCGGCAGCTGTACGGGCACGGGAAGGCCATGAAAGGCGGCAGGAGCTCTGCGAGCGCCCTGGCAGCGGTGGACTTGGCGGTGCCCTTCTCCCCCACAAGGAGCGCCCCCCCTATCGAGGGATCCACGGCGAGCAGCAGCAGCGCCTCGACCATAGCCTTTTGCCCCGCCAGCGCCGCCAGGGGGTAAACCCAGCCGTCCTCGCCGTTCTCAGAGAGCCTCGAGACGATGCCGCCCGCTGAAAGCGCCGATCCTCCATCGTCCGCTGAAAGCACAGATCCGATGCCGCCCGAGGAAAGCCCCGAGCCGCCATCGTCCGCAGGAAGCCCCGAGCCGATGACGCCTGCGGAAAGCCCCGAGCCGCCTGGCATGCCGCAGGCGTGACCGCCCGCAGGCCGATGGCCTTCGCTGCCCGAAGGGGCGACCGCGTCCGTGCGCCCCCCCCTGGCTCCGGGATCCGGCGTCACTCTCAGAACCATCCCATGGCGATGAAGCGCTGGATGTACTGCGGCGCCACCGCGGCGGGGCGGTGGATGGCCTTGAGCACCTCCGAGATCCTCACCGTGTCCGGCGGGTTCTCGTAGAGCGCCGCGAGCTCCCCCAGGTTGCGCCACAGGCAACGCTCCGGGTAGAGCTCGGCGGCCCCGGGGCTCGATCGGATAAGCGGCTTCAGGCCCAAGAGGAGCGCCTCCAGCGCCCCCGGACCGCCCGCGTACGCCTCGGCGGACAGGAAGCAGTGGCATGAGTTCAGGAAAGGCTTCAGCTCCTCGCCGTGGCCGTGGAAGAACACGCTGTAGCCGCAGCCGTTCTCGGAGAGGAACTGCTGGACCTGGTACTCGTTGGCCATGTTCCGCAATCCCACGCTCAGGTGCAGCTCCGCCTCGGGTCGCGCCGAGCGGAGCGCCAGGTAGGCCTCCAGAAGGAGGACGAATTCCGAGGGATCGAAGCGCTCAGGGATCACGGCGGCGATCCGGCGATGGCCGTGGCGGGGGATGTAGGCGTAGACGCGGGTGTCCACGGCCTTCAGGATCACGTGGATTGGGGTCTTCCCCCGCACGTCGGGGTTCCCGGCCAGAAACAGGTCGCGCAGGCAGAAACTCTCCAGGAAGATGGCGTCCGCCCTGCCGTATGCCACCCGGCGGGCCGCGCCCGCGAGCACGTCCTCCCGGGAGAGCCTCAGGGCCACTTTCTTGCCCTCGGGGAGATCCCGCTCCTCCAGGAAATGCACGTTGCCGTCGGAGAGCCCCTCCAGCCAGACGATGTCCGCGTCCCGGGCCGCCTCCCGGTACACGTCGTACTTGAAGCTCATGACGTTCCGCACGTCGAAGTAGTCGCCGAGCCAGGCCGAGAGGACGTTCATCTCGGGGCCGGAGGTCATGGTGAGGAAGACCGCCAAGGTCTTCCGGTCCCGGTCCGCGAGGCGGCGTATCATGTCATCCTGCATGACGCGGTCGGGGTCGAGCCGAC
This sequence comes from Deltaproteobacteria bacterium, assembly GCA_031263485.1. Taxonomy (GTDB): domain Bacteria; phylum Desulfobacterota; class Desulfarculia; order Adiutricales; family Adiutricaceae; genus JAIRZX01. The sequence goes on from JAISFS010000333.1 coordinate 10,649, forward strand.
CGGAGTCCGCATCGTCCCCCCCCGGCCGGTCGTCCTCCGCGGGCTTCATGAACACCGAGCGGCGGGCCGGGGTCCCCGGGGCCGCCCGCCCGATGGCGTCCTCCACAGCGGAGAGCGCGGACCAGTACTGCGGATCGTTGGGGCGCCTGACCATCAGGGTCTCGAGCTCCCGCCGGGCGGAGTCGTGATCCTTCAGGCTGAAGAGCGCGAGCGCCAGGTTCCGCCGCGCCGCGGGGTCGTCCTCGTCCAGCTCCAGGGCCCGGGCGAAACTCTGCCGGGCCGCCTCGAGCTGGCCCAGGGAGTGGAGGATCACCCCCAGCGCCAGGTTCACCCTGGCATTCAGGGGATCCAGGTTCATGGCCTGGAAGAGCATGGAAACCGCGTCCTGGGTGCGGCCCCCCAGAAAGGCGCGTTCCGCCGCCTCCACCGGGTCCGTTCCGGCAGGCCCGCCGACGGCGCCCGAGGGGATCATGAGGCGCCCCCGCCCGAAGCGCTCTCGCCTCCGGCAACCCTGCCCGCGGCGCCCTCAAGGGGCGCAGTGCCCCAGGTCCAGGGGCTGGGCGACTCGCCGGGCCGCTTGAAGTCCACGAGGTTCCAGCCCGTGTCCCGGTGCCCCAGGCGGCTCCCGCTGAAGGCCATGGCGAAGTCCATGACCGGGCCCACCTCCTGGAGGCGGCGGGCCTGGTCGAAGGCCCTCATGGTGAAGGTCTGCGACCCGTCCGAAAGCCTGAAGGAAAGATGCCTGTCCCCGCCGGTGCGGGTTGGCCCGCAGTCCGTCACCCTGACGCCCCGGACCACCGCCACCGGGACTGGGTGCCCCTGCCCGAAGGGCTCGAGGTCCTGGAACGATTTCGCGAGCGGGTAGAGGTCGTCCAGAGAGCATTCGACGTCTATCTGGAGCTCGTCGTCCGTCGGGGGCTCCGGCTGGAGCTGGGCGCCCTCCTCGAAAGCGGCCATGAAGGCCTCCAGGTTGCTCCTGGGGAGCCGCATGCCAGCAGCCTCCGAGTGGCCTCCCATGGAGTGGCAGTGCTCGCGCGCGTGGCACAGCGCCGCGTAGAGGTCGAAGCCCGGCCCCGTGCGCCCGCTCCCCACGGCCATGTCGCCGTCCAGGCTCAGAAGCACGGTGGGCCTCCTGACCGTCTCCGCCACGCGCGAGGCCGCGAGCCCCAGAAGCCCCCGGGGCCAGCCTTCCTTCGCGAGCACGACGGTGCGGCCCTCCGGGCCGCCCTGGGACTCGAGGAGCTCCAGGACGGCCGCCTGGAGCTTCCGCTGGCCCTCGTAGCGCTCGCGGTTGATGGATTCGAGGGTCTCGGCGAGCGCCCGGGCCCTCAGGGGGTCTTCGGACACCAGGAGCTCCAGGGCCGGGTCCGCGCTGCCCAGGCGGCCCGCTGCGTTGAGCTTGGGGGCCAGCCTGAAGCCCACGTCCCTAACCGTGACCGCGCCGGGATCGTCCAGCCGCGAGCTCTCGACCAGCGCCGCCAGGGACGGCCAGGTCGTATTCGACAGGAACCGGAGCCCGTGGCGGACCAGGGTCCGGTTGACCCCGGTCAAGGGCGCCAGGTCGGCAACCGTGCCCAGGGCCACCAAGGCCAGGTACTCCTCCAGGGGCGGGTCAAGCGCGGCGGACAGCCCCTTGAACTTCAGGGCCCGCTGGACAGCCCAGGCCAGCATGAAGGCCACGCCCACACCGGCCATGGGCGAGCGCTCCCAGCCACCGCCCAGGTGCGGGTTTACGATCGCGGCGGCGGGCGGGAGTTCCGGGGGGAGCTGGTGGTGGTCGGTCACGACCACGGGGATGCCCATCCCGTTCGCGGCCAGCACCGCCTCCATGTCCGAGACCCCGCAGTCGACGGTGACCAGGAGCCCCGCGCCCCGGGCGCGCAGCTCGTCCACGGCCCGGGGGGAGAGCCCGTAGCCGTCCGTGAACCTGTTTGGGATGCGGGTGATGACCTTGAAGCCCAGGGCCCCCAGCGCGCGGGCCAGCACGGCCGTGGCAGTGAGCCCGTCCGCGTCGAAGTCGCCGGCGATCGCCACCGTGTCGCCGCGCTCGCGGGCCCGCAGGAAGGCCGCCGTAGCCCGGCACATGTTGGGCATGGTCTCCGGCAGGGGCAGGCTCCTGAGCTCGGGGGAGACGAAGCTCCTTATCTCCGCGCGGGACAGGAAGCCGCGGCGCAGAAGGAGCCGGGCGTAGTCGAGGGGCTTCTGCATCTCTTGGGCCAGCTGCAACGCCAACCCCATGTCCGCCTCGTCCCTGTGCTTCCAGATCATTATGAGCCGCCGTCCCTCCGCCGCCTCCCGGCGGCCGCCCCGCAGGCGCCGGCCGACACTTCGGGACCTGGCGGCCCCTGGTCCGCGAAGTCCCGGTGCCTCGCCGCACCGCTAAGCCTATAAGAAGCCTATCAAAATTTCCCCGGCCCCGATCCGGCCCCGGCGACCGCAAGAACGTCCCGGGGCCCGTCCGCCCCGCGCCGCGGAGGAATCGGGACTCAGCCGGTCACGGCCAGCGCCGCGCCGTCCAGGGCCCTTATCTCGTCCCGGATGCGGGCGGCCTTCTCGAAGTCCAGCGCGTCCGCGGCCTTCTTCATCTCCTTCCTGAGCATCTTCACCGTCCTGGGGATCTCGTCCAGCGCGACCTGCCTCCCCTTCGCCTCCGGGAGCTTGGGGATGTCCGGGTAGTCCTGCTCCCAGACCGACAGCGCGATGGAGTCCACGTTCTTGCGGATGGTCTCCGGGGTGATGCCGTGGACCCTGTTGTACTCCTCCTGCTTGTTGCGGCGCCGGTCGGTCTCGTCCCGGGCCTCGATCATGGCCCGGGTCATCTTGTCCCCGTAGAGTATGACCTCGCCGCCGGAGTTGCGGGCGGCGCGGCCGCAGGTCTGGATGAGCGATCTGGCAGAGCGCAGGAACCCCTCCTTGTCGGCGTCCAGGATGGCCACGAGCGAGACCTCCGGGAGGTCCAGCCCCTCGCGCAGGAGGTTTATGCCCACGAGCGCGTCGAACTCCCCCGCCCTCAGGTCGCGGAGGATCTCCACCCGCTCGATCGTCTTGATGTCCGAGTGGAGGTAGCGCACGCGCACGCCACGCTCGGAGAGGTACCCCGTCAGGTCCTCCGCCATGCGCTTGGTGAGGGTCGTGACTAGCGTCCGCTCGCCCCGGGCGGTCCTCTTGTTTATCTCGTTGTGCAGGTCCTCCACCTGCCCCTGGGCGGGCCTGAAGGTCATCCTGGGATCGGTCAGGCCGGTCGGGCGGATGACCTGCTCGGCCACGAGCCCGTCGGAAAGCTCCAGCTCGTACTCGGCAGGGGTTGCGGAGACGTAGACGGTCTGCGAGAGCCTGGCGTTGAACTCGTCGAAGGTGAGCGGCCTGTTGTCCAGCGCGGACGGGAGGCGGAAGCCGTATTCCACCAGGGTGGTCTTGCGGCTCCGGTCGCCGTGCCACATGCCCCGGACCTGGGGGACGGCTATGTGGCTCTCGTCCACCATGAGCAGGAACTTCTTGGGGAAGTAGTCCAGGAGCGTGGGCGGCGGCTCGCCCTCGCTCCTGCCGGTCAGGTGCCGGGAATAGTTCTCGATGCCGTGGCACCAGCCCAGCTCGCGCATCATCTCCAGATCGAAGTTGGTGCGCTGGGCCAGGCGCTGGGCCTCCAGGAGCTTGCCGTCCGCCTCCAGGCGCCTGAGCCTCACGGCGAGCTCGGCCTCGATGTCCTTCATGGCGCGGTCCAGGTTCTCCCGGGTCGAAACGTAATGGCTCCCCGGATAGACCATCGCCTCCGCCACGCTCCTGCGGACCTTCCCCGTGAGCGGATCGATGAGGCAGATGCGCTCCACCGTGTCCCCGAAGAACTCCACGCGCACCGCCTCGTCCTCCTCGGAGGCCGGGAAGATGTCCAGCGAGTCCCCGCGCACCCGGAAGACCCCGCGGTGGAAGTCGTAGTCGTTGCGCTCGTACTGCATCTCGACTAGCCTGGCCGTGACGTTCTCCATGGGACGGGGGACGCCGACCTCCAGATGCATCATGAGCCCGAAGTAGGCCTCGGGCGAGCCCAGGCCGTAGATGCAGGACACCGAGGCCACGATGACCACGTCCTCCCGGTCGAAGAGCCTGCGGGTGGCCGAGTGCCGCATGCGGTCGATGGCCTCGTTAACCTGGCTCTCCTTCTCGATGAAGGTGTCCGACTGGGGTATGTAGGCCTCCGGCTGGTAGTGATCGTAATACGAGACGAAATACTCCACGCAGTTCTCGGGGAAGAAGGCCTTGAACTCCCCGAATAGCTGCGCCGCGAGCGTCTTGTTGGGCGCGAGGACCAGGGTCGGGAGTCCGGCCTGGGCCACCACGTTGGCCATGGTGAAGGTCTTCCCGGAACCGGTCACGCCCAGGAGCACCTGGGCGGGGGCGCCGTCGCGGATGTTCGAGACGAGCTGCCCGATGGCCTGGGGCTGGTCGCCCTCCGGCTTGAACTCGCTTACCAGCTTGAACGGCCGCTTCGTCACGCGGGGCCTCCCGCCGTCGGTGAGCGGCCGGGGCAACGCGCGGCCCGCTGGTCGCCGGGAGGGCCTGAATCGGCCCGCGCGGGGACGCCTTGGAAGTCGATCCTAGACATAGCGCCAGGCGCCCTTGCCTCCCCTGTCCTCGACGGCCACGCCCAGCTCGGAGAGCTCGCGGCGCAGCCTGTCGGCCTCCGCCCAATCCTTTTTCGCCCTGGCCTCGTCCCTGAGCGCCACCTTGCGCTCGATCTCGCCCCGCGCCGAACCGCCCTCCGCGCCTTCCCTGAGCGCCGCGGCCCTGGCGAAGAAGCCCGCGTAGTCGGAAAGCCTCAGGCCCAGCCCTTCCCCCATGGACACGACCGCGTCCCTCAAGGCCGCCGCCCTGGCCCGGTCGCCCTCGGATACGCGCCTGTTTAAGGCGTGAGCGGCCTCGAACATGCTCCCCAAAGCACGGGAGGTGTTCAGGTCATCGTCCATGGCCACCTTGAACCTCACGAGATGCGTGACCGCCTCGTCCGCTTCCCCCGCCGGGAACCGGTCGCCGTCCGGTCCCTGCGTGGCCTGAGGGGCCTGCGCGGCCTCGGTGGCCTGCGTGACCTGAGTGGCACGCGTGGCCTTTGAGGCCTCAGGGGCCCGCATGGCGGCGGGGCCGACGCCCCCCAGGAAGGCGTCCGCGGCCTCCACGGCCCGGAAGAGACGCTCCAGGGCTCGCCCCGACTCCCTCACCGCCGCGTCGGAGAAGTCGACGGGCCCGCGGTAGTGGCCCTGGACCAGGAAGAAGCGCAACGCCTCGGGGGGCACGGCCTTCAGGATGTCCTTCACGCTGAAGGCGTTGCCCAGCGACTTGGACATCTTCTCGCTGTTGATGTTGACGAAGCCGTTGTGGAGCCAGACGTTGGCCATGGGGCGGCCCAGGGCGGCCGACTGGGCCATCTCGTTCTCGTGGTGGGGGAAGACCAGGTCCTGGCCGCCGCCGTGGATGTCGAAGGACGGCCCCAGGAGCCTCGCGCTCATGGCGGAGCACTCGATGTGCCACCCGGGCCTGCCCGGGCCCCAGGGGCTCGGCCAGGAGGGCTCCCCTTCCGCCGCGGACTTCCACAGGGCGAAGTCGGCGGGGTTGCGCTTGCGCCCGTCCACCGCCACCCGGGCGCCCGGCTCAGCGTCCCCGGCCTCGCGGCGGGAGAGCCTGCCGTAGGCGGGGAGGGACGAGACGTCGAAGTACACGTCCCCGTCCAGACGGTAGGCGTGCCCGGCGTCCATGATGCCGAGGATGTCCTCCTGCATCTGGAAGATGTACTCCGTCGCCCTGGGGGCGAAGGTGGGCCTCAGGCAGTTAAGCGCGTCCATGTCCTCGTTGAAGCTCGCGATGTAGCCCTCCGCGAGCTCCTTCCAGCCGACCCCGCGCTCGCGCGCGCGGTTGATTATCTTGTCGTCCACGTCGGTGAAGTTGCGCACGTACCGCACCTCGTAGCCGGAGGCGGCGAGGTGCCGCGCCAGGACGTCGAAGGCCACGGAGGCCCTGGCGTGGCCTATGTGGGCGTCGTCGTAGACGGTCGGCCCGCAGACGTAGACTCCCGCCTGGCCCTCCTTGATGGGCATGAAGTCGCAAAGCGACCTGGTCAGGGTATTGTAAAGCTTCAGGGTCATGGTATCCTTGGGGCGGGCGAGGCGCCGGGACAGCGTGGCCGGTGGGGGGGAGTCGAGGCCTTCGGGGGGAGCGAGGCCGCGCAGGCAGAGGTCAAAGGCTCCCTCCGGGCCGGGACCGCAAGGGGTGCGCATGCACAATCCATGACTATACCACAAAACACCCCGTTTGCAACCTGGCCCCTTGCCCCGCCCCGCGCCCCAATGCCCCGTAGCCCCCTACCGACATCGGCGGCCCGTGAAGACTTCGGGCCAGGAACCGGATATCTTGAGTGGGAGGAGACAAAGCCGGAGGCGAGAGGAGGAGGAGGACTGCCTGTAGTTAGGACCTGCGAGGCGCGGTTGGAAAACGGTAAGCGGGCACGAAAACGGGAAGGATGAGGGAGGGAACGACTATAGAAATCACGGATTTTAGAAGCGGCCCCTGCCGTCATCCACTATGATGTTACACATGGCGGAACTGCATTCAGTCGATGCGGCTTACCCGGGCAGTCCGGGCGCCAACCTTGAGGTATGTGTAAAAAGTATGAATTGGGCTTCACGGAGATAACGCGCCTTTCCTTTCAGGGGATGCCCCTGACGCATCTGTATTGACCGTGGAGACGATATTTCGCCCAATCCGACTAGGGTCGGCCTAATTGATAGGCGTCTGTTTTTGCCCTTCTCTTCAGGCTCGGAAGGGCTTTTTTCACAGACCTCAACCTTGGCTTCTGGTAGACCTTTGAGGAGGAAAAACATACCCGATGTCGCGGGGATGGCCCCTCAAATCCGCTGTTTCTGCTGCCGCCGTCCCATCCTGCTCATCATCATGAATCCCTCGCCGACTTATTGAGGTGGCGTCATAATCATCGCGCCCATAAATGATCTGATATTATGTCTCAAAACCTAAAATGTCATCTGTTGACATATCTCTTTCTCCATGGTAAAAAACCAGTATTGATCAACTGTAGCGATTAGACGATTCCGAGAATTTTGAGGGCTGGTGACATGAAAATTAAAGAAGACATAAGGACGGCACTTTTTCCAAAAGTCAATGATGACATCAAACAAAGTGTCATATCTTTTGCCAACTGTCTCGGAGGAACTCTCTATGTCGGCATAGATGACAATAGTAACATTGTCGGAATTGCCAATCCGGACGCTGAACTTTCCAAAATAGAAGAAATGCTCCGTGAGGAAATTAAGCCTGACGTCATGCCGCTCATACAAACAGCTACCGATCTAATCGATGGAAAGAAAATAATACTAATCTCCGTTCAAAGAGGACCTCAACGTCCATATTTTCTTGAGGAAAAAGGACTAAGTCCGGAAGGGGTTTTTATCCGTCGCAGTTCGATCTCTTTGCCTGCTACTGCCAATACAATCAAAAAGATGATAGCCGAAACAGACGGAAATAAATATGAAAGCCTTCGCTCTATTAAACAAAATTTGACTTTCGAAACAATTAAAGAAGAGTTTTCGCAAAAAAAACTTCATTTAGGGAAATCGGAGATGGAGAATCTGGGCATTCTGAACCCATACAGCCTCTATACCAATCTTGCTTTATTGCTATCTGAGCAATGTGAACACACCATCCAACTGTCTGTTTTTCCTGATACGAAGCAAGGTGGATATCAAACCCACAATGAATTCAAAGGTTCGTTGTTACGGCAACTGAACGAAACACATCGCTTTCTGGATATCAGTAACTTCAACAGAATTTCATTTTCCGGCATATCCCGAATTGACATTCGAGACTATCCCAAAATTGCAATATTTGAATCCTTGCTCAACGCAATAATTCATCGAGATTATTCATCTGATTGGAACTTACTTATCAAGGTGTTTTCAGATCGTATAGAGTTCATTTCTCCAGGCGGTCTATTGAGCGGCATCAAAACCGAAGAAATAGTCAGTGGGTTTTCCGCTTCTCGCAACCCAGGTTTGGCAAAATTTTTCTATAGGTTGGGTTATCTCCAGGGTTATGGTATAGGGATTCCAAGAATTTTTGAATCTTATGCCAATACTCCATTGATGCCTCATATTCAAGTGTCGAGAAATGTGTTCAGAATGGTTTTGCCGAATATCAACCTAGTTACACCTAAAAATACAATCAGAGGATTGCCGACTCCTGAGGAAACACTTATGCTGACTGTATCGAAGCAAGGTTCGATAAACATTGCCAAGGCAGAAGAAATACTCGGGTTATCTCAAGAGGCGACAACTCTTGTATTAAAAAAAATGATTGAGCTTGGAAAATTGTATTGTAATGGTGATCATGAAAATTTACAATATTTTATCGTCAATGACTGGGATACCAAAAATGCATCAACGACATGAAATCATAATCCTGCGCTGAAACTATCATATTATATCATTGGCTTGTCTGACACATTCCTGGTGGGGTGATAATATGGATATTAAAGAAAGCTTAACAGTAGAGTTGAAATCGTGTTTGACGCCAAAAATCAAAAACGAGATTATAGCATTCTCAAACACTATAGGCGGCATGGTGTATATCGGCATTGACGATAATGGAGACGTTGTCGGCATCAGTGACCCGGAAGCTGATTTCGACAAAATCATCAACATGATTCGAGATGGGATACAACCAGATATTACACAATACGTTACTGCAAAAATCGAAGAAATCAATGGGAAAAACATAATTTCTGTAAAGGTCGAAACTGGATCACAGCAACCATATTATTTATCAGGAAAAGGCATTACGCCAGCCGGTGTGTTTGTCCGTCAAGGAACGTCTTCGGTTCATGCCTCAGAGATAGCAATTAAAAAAATAATAGGTGAACAAGAACAATTTCACTATGATAGTGGAATTTCATCAAATCAAAACCTTTCGTTTTCACTTGCCAAAAGCGTATTTTCTGGTAAAAATATTGCTTTTAATGTTCCGCAATTAGTCACACTAGGCTTAATGTATTTTAACGAATCATATACCAATCTCGCTTTGCTTTTATCAGATCAATGCGAACATATTATCCGGATTGGGATATTCAAAAAAAATTCGGAAACTGAAACTATTCTAAATCAAGACTTTAAAGGTTCTGTAATACAACAAATCAAAGAAGTTGAATTATTTTTTGAGATGAATAATCAACAGTTGCAAGACAACGGGCCAAACATCAGAGATAATGTCAGGGAATATCCCGTCCAAGCCCTAGAAGAAGCGTTAATAAATGCCGTTATTCACCGTGACTATAAATCAAACCGTGACATTTTAATCAAGATTTTTGATAACCGGATTGAATTTATATCTCCAGGAACAATTTTTGGGCCGATCACCGTAGAAGATATCCTGCAAGGTTTTACATCACATAGAAACAAAAGGCTGTTATCTGGCTTGCATCGTCTAGGGTATATCGAGGCATTAGGCACAGGCATGTCAAAAATCAACAATTCTTACTTATTTTCACCGTTTAAACCTGAAATAATTGCAACTCAATCTACGTTTAAGGTGACATTGCCGAACCTCGGCTTTATCCCTACCAAACAAAATCACACACATATCCCTAGCCCAGAAGATATTATCTTGAAATTTGTTCATCATAATGGATCAATAAACCGTGAAGAAACCATAAAATTACTTGGCATATCCAAAGACTTGGCAGAACATTTATTAAAAAAAATGTCAGGTTTCAATCAGATTACGTGCAAAGGCGATGCCCCAAATGAGATTTACACATCAATTGAAAACGATTAAATCAAGCCACCAATCAAAATATATTCATCAGCCTTCTATATGAAAATATTTAACTAAAAACTAAGTATTCCTGCGATGAAATAATTGCCAACCCATTACTACATGGCTACGAGACATTTTTGCTGGATTGTCCTATCCAATGGTGTCGTACACGATACTGCGGAAAACACGATACAAAAAAAACACTGCCCATCCATCACCACCTCAGAAATCGGAGTCCCCGCTAATCGAAAAGCCCCCTACGCAACCCCCTAGCGGCCTCAGAATGCGCTTAAGAAGGTTCTCTAGGAACCTGTTGCACCAATCGCTATGGCATTACCGTGAATCAATCAGTGGTTGTTGAGCTTCCTGTTGTCTACCGCATTTGTTCTCATATCCTTCATAAAAACCCTTTATGCAACAGGCTCCTAGGGCTTACCGCAGATGCTGGACTCATGACTTCCATGGGAGCCGTCTGCCAATACCCTCATCCTATCCTGCCATCGAAAGCAAAGGCTACCATCAAGGGAACGTCTGGAGCTTGGACGATGGCTCCCTGTCGGAGAACCGCAGTTCTTCCCAGGCCGGTTTTGAGCTGACGCACAGGCTTCCAGTCAAATCCTCTTGTCGGAAGCCACGGAAGATCCCTGTATATTGAGAAGTTGAGGCACACCATAATCCGGAACTCCGGCAAGAAGCAACATCCGAGGCCGGAATCGCATCATGGTCAGGCGAGGGAATCAGGTTTCGACCTTGGCTCAGACCCGTGCGGGGTCTCACGGCTGTTACGGTCGTCCGCTTCCCGCCGGATAAGCCAGCGGCATCGCCGGGCAACGGATTGCCGACGTGCCTGAAACCATTCGCCGGAGCGTGCATCCGGACTATCCGGCCCTAGCCTTTTCCTGCGGGGTAAGGGAGGGAACCTGGACGTGAAAGAGTTAAAGCTACCGCCAGAGAGCTCGGAAAAGTCCGGCGGGAGCCCCGCCTGAACTCCGGGCTGGACCGAACTGAAGAGTGAAAGGCACGTTGTCCAATATATTTATTTCATATTATCGACATCTAAATGAAGGAAATAACAGAAAAATCAAAAATATTGATTCGCTTCTGAGAATCAATCGTTCATTTAGGGACTCAATGTCAACAACTTAAGAGGAGCGGCGTCAGGCAAGCAACTGATATCATTGATGAAAATTTCTGAGAAACGGTCGGTTTCTGCCTTAAGTTGTTGACATTGTTTAGGGACTTGCCATTGACCCTGCCCGTTCCGCGCCTCCCCCAAGTGCAATATGCCCCTGACAGACGGCACACCTCGACTTCCGATATTCTTGGCTCCCTACATCAAGGCAAGCTCATATTTTCTTTCAGTTTTTGCGGAAGCTGGCCGATAAGAGTTCTGAAGGGCCGTGAAGCCCTCAAGGCAACGCCCGCCCGAGGAGGATTCCGATGCTGGTTTCTAGCGATTTCCTGGGCTACATCAACAGAAGGAAGAGGGAGGCCGAAAGAGGCTCTGGCCCGCTCGTCTCCGCCGCCTTGAAGGCATCCCCGGGCGGCAAGGAGAAGTCCCCGCCCGTGGAACAGAACATCGAGAGCCAAAGGCGCAAGGGCAGGGTTGAGAGCGAGGTCGAATTTTTAAACGAGCGCCGCTCCACCCTGAACGTGGTCCTTTGATGAAGTCCGTCGGCCTCGCCTGGCCTTGAGTCGGCAACCGAATGGGGTATCCCTGACCATTTTCCCGCGCCATTGCCGCATCGATGCGGGAGAGGCCGTTTCGGGCGGCTCGCTTCTCTGGGGTTCCCGGTCTCACCCTTGCCTGGCCTCACCCATGTCCAGTCCCTCTCCTGTACCCCCTCTGCCGCCTGACTCGCCTCCGAAATCCCCCCATAGGCCTCGCCCTCCCCCACGGCACACCCCTCAAAACAACCCGCCACAACATATTGATTTTCCTAGAAAAAAATTTCCGCATCCCCCCATCCCCGCCTCCCCGCATCCCCGACTCCCCGCATCCCCGCATCCCCGCATCCCCGCATCCCCGCATCCCCGCATCCCCGCATGCCGGAATCCCTGTCGGTCCAGATCTTGCCTATTCCCAACAACCGCCTATCATTTCCACTCGTAGAAGATTGAGGTATATGTCAAAAGTGTGAGCCGAACTTCACGGAGACAACACTCTTCTCCGTCAAAACAATGCCCATGAGGCATCTGCGTTGACCACAGCGGCGATATCTCGCCCAGTCTGGAAGCGAGGTTCAATTTGTCTGGCTGTTATATGCCTTTGCCCAACTCTTCAGGCTCGGAAGGGCTTTTTTCACAGACCTCAAGACTATCCGATTCCCTGGCGCATTAAATCGTCCGCCTGGACTTCCCGCCTCTCCATGGCGCCGGAGGCCTTTTCCCCGTCTCCGGAGCAGGCGCTACATGGCAACCGGCATCGGAGGCTCATCACCGACCCTTATCCGTCACGGCACTTAGCGCGATAGTGGCCGTGCCGAACCGCCTGATGCGCCAATGCCCGGGACGTGCTACCAGATGCGACTGCGCCCTGGCCTACGCCATGCCAACGCATGTCCCGCTACTCCTTCTCGGAGAGGTAGCAGAGCCTGGTCCTGACGGGCTTCGTGAAGCCCGCCTTCCTGACGGCCAGGGCGTAAAGGGCTATCTGCTCCATGTACGCGGCCTCCCGGCGGGGCCTGTGCAGCTTGTAGGCGCCCAGCACCCCCTCCCCGTCGGCATCCAAGTAGAAGAGATCCACCACCCCGGTGATGGTGACGGGCCCCTTGGGCCCCTGGCGCGACTCGTCCCGCGGGAGCCTGAGCCAGAAAGGCCACTCGCGCCAAACGACCCGCCCGGCCTCAAGGGCTTCCCTCACCTCCCTGCCCGTGGGCCCCTCCTGGAAACGGTAGGCGTGCCCGGCCAAGGTTTCCTGCCTTGCCTCGTTCAGCACAAGGCCCAGGGCCGCCGCCTCCTCGCGAGCCATCCGGCGGTAAGCCGCGGGATCGGACTTGAAGTCCGTCCTCTCCAGCATCGCGTGCAGGATTTTGCCCTGCTCCCTGTTGTCGGGGTCCCGGCGTCCTGGAACGATCGGGGCGGAAACGGCTTCGTCCGGATGCCCGTCTCCCCTGGTTCCCCCGCCCTCGACGATCCCGTCGTCTCTGGCGGACCCGTAGGCTGGGCCGACGCCGTATGCTCTGCCGATCCCGCCTTCCCTGTCCGCCATGTCGGCTCCGGTGGGCCCGGGCTCCTCCTTGCCCAGCCTCGCGTTCTCAAGCGAGCCGGGATCGGCCAGATCGTCTGCCGGGAACCCGGACACTTCCGAGGCTGACGCGGATGGCCCGGAAGCTCCCCTGGAGGCGGCCCGGACGGCCTCGTCGCCGTCCCGCGCGACAAGCCTGTCAGCATAGGAGGTTACCGTGTCGGTCCATGCGTCCGCGGCGGGCAGGGGCCTGACCATGGCGGGACGGACTGCGCCGCGGCCGCCTGCCGTATCCTTACGCCTTGCGGGCGACTGCCGTGCGTAGCCGCCCGAGGACGCCGAGGCCCGATCCTGTCGGCTCTTCGCCGGAAGGGCGCCGTCCGGGCTGTCCGCGCCCGCTAAAAGACCGTCCGGGGCGCCCGCGCCAGTGACTGCCTCTACCACGGGGTCCAGGGCCCAGGCCTCGGGGTAGGCGGCGGGCCCGGCGTCCCGGAAGTCCACGTGATCGCCCGCGAGTTCCCAGCTCTCCAGCTGGTGGAGCCAGCCGGCCTTGGCGAAGGCCGCCACTGCCCCGTCTTCCAAAGCCTTCCGCCTCGCCTCCTTCGCCTTCGGGGCGGCGTCGGTCCAGGGCGCCGTCGCCATCTTCAGCAACTGCCCGGTCGGGCCCCTGCCGGGAAAGCCGTCGGCGATGGACTTCCTGCCGGAGTCGGTTACGGCCTCCCCCAGGAGGACCAGGTGATCCCGCGCGCGGGTGGCCGCGACGTAGAAGATCCTCAGGTGCTCCTCCCATTCCTGACGGTGCTCGCTCTCCAAAATGGCGACGTACTCCGGTCCGCTCAGCTCCTCCCGCGACCCTTCCGGCGTGACCCGTACCGCGAGGACGCCCCGGTCGTCCATGAGGAGGGAGGGCCTCATGGCCTTCTCGCCCTTGTGGGCCTCCGGCACCAGCACCACCGGGAACTCCAGGCCCTTGGAGCGGTGGATCGTCATGATGTTCACCGCGTCGGCCCGCGGAGCCCCGGCGTCGTCAACCTCCTTCGCGCCCCCGTCGTCCCCGTCCTCGTCTTTGTCCATGTCCGCCTCCACGCTCCCCGCGTCCTCGGGGCCGCCCTCGCCAGAGCGGTTGTCGGCGCCCAGGAGATCCTCCACGAGATCCGAAGCTGAATCCGGCGCGGAACGGTCCTCCACGGGCAGCTCCTTCACGCGCCCCAGCACAACCTGAAGGGCGCGGACCCTGGCCGGGCCCCCGGACGGCGCTGCGGCGAACAGGCGGGTCACGAGCTTCCTCGCCTCCGCGGCGAGCTCCATCGTCGCGCCCGGCGGCCTCCGCAAGGCTGATCCGCTGAGCGACGCGAAGAGCCCCTTCACGGCCCTGAGCGTCTCCAGCTCGTCCGCGGGGATCTCGCCGTCGACGGACCCGAAGTCGGCTTCCCCGGCGAAATAGGCGGACAGCTGCGTCTTTTCCCGTATGCCGCGCCGGGGCAGGCAGAGGAGCTCGAGGGTCCGATCCGAAACGGGCCCCAGGGGGGAGAGGAGCGCCTGCGCCAGGTTGTAGTCCCGCTCCACCCCGGCCAGGGCAAGCCAGAAGCAGGCCAGTCCCCGGGCCGCAGGGGTGCCGAAGTGGTCCTCGCCCTTGAGAGTGTGGGCGGGGATGCCAGCGTCCCGCAGGGCCTTCTCGAACACGTGCGAGTGGATGGATTTCCTCAGGAGGATGGCGCAGTCCCCGAACCTGGGGTCCCGCCACGCGTCCGCGTCCCCCTTGACGCCCACCTTCACTCCCTCCTTCCCGGCGCACAGGCTCTTGAGGTAGCTCGCGAGGATCCGCGCCTGCGTCCCGACCGGCTCCAGGACGGCATCGGAAGGCAACGTGATGCGCCCCATGTACCCCTGCCCCTCTGACTTCTCTTCCTTGGCTTTGCCCTTTCCGGAAGCGGGCTTTCCGCCGCCGCCCGCGTCCGCATCGGCCTTGGGTTTGGACTTGGGCTTGGGCTTGGGGATCTCCAGGGCCGTGACGGCCTTGCCGCTTCCGGGAGGGGCGGGCCTGGCGGCTTTCTGGCTCTCGTAGCCGGGCATGACGGCATCGAAGTAGGCGTTGAAGAAGCCGATGAGCCCCGGCACCGTGCGGTAGTTGGTGTCCAGGGACAGCGCCTGCCCGCGCCCGTCGTCCGCCTCGTCCAGCTTCGCCGCCAGCCCCTGCATCACGGAGGGCTCGGCCCCCCTGAAGCGGTAGATGGACTGCTTGTAGTCCCCGAAGACCCGGATGGCCTTGCGGGCCGTCTGCCAGTCGATTTCCGCGAAGGGGGGCGGGGGGAGGCCATCCCCCGCGTCCGCGGCGCCCTGGAGGATATAGCCCAGCGTGTCCGCCTGAAGCCGGTTGGTGTCCTGGAACTCGTCCACCACGATGAGCTTCCAGCGCGCGGCCTCCTCCGCCCGGAGATCCGGCCGCTCGCGCAGGATGAGCCTCGCCAGCCCGAGCATGTCGCCGAAATTCACGCGGCCCCGGGCACGCCTCTTGGCGAATGCCCTGTCCTTCAGCTCTCCCGAAAGCCGGGAGAGCGCCTCGCGGAGCGCCCTCGCGGGGGGGTCCCTCAGAACGAGGCAGGGGGCGTCTATCAGGCTTTCCATGGCGGACTTGAATTCCCCGTTTGGCTTTTCCATGGACTGCCTGTAGCCCAGGGGCGACAGGCCGGCCTTGAAGCCATCGAATTCGCCGCGTAGCGCCGCGGCGGCCTCAGGGCCCACCCTCAGCGCCTCCGACGGCGGCTCAAGCCCATCGAGGCTCGCGAGGAACCCGTCTATGCGGGCCCGTAACGCCTCGCGGACCTGCTCGGGCTTGGATGTCATGAACCGCGGATTTTTGGCGGCTTCACGGAACTCGCGGGCGACCTCCGCTAGATCCGCTATTCCCCGCCTCAGATCGGCGGCGTCCGGGACCTTGCCGGGGGAAAGCCGATCCAGCCCCCACTCGGCCGCCCTGGCCTCGACGGCCCTGAGCCAGCCGACGAGGCTGGCGGCGTCCCTGCGCCATGCGCTGAAGGGCACGCATTCCAGAATGGCGCGGACGTCCTCGTTGCCTTCCCCCAGGAGATCGTCCAGGGCCTCCAGCATGTCCGCGTCGCCGTTGGCCTTGTCGACCTCCAGGCCCTTGGGAAGCCCCAGGGTCCACCCGGCCCTGCGCACCAGGGAGAAGGCGTAGCCGTGAATGGTACCTATCTCGCTCAAGGCGAGGTTCCGGATCTCGTCGGACCAGAAGAGCTCCTCCTTGCGCCTTTCCGAGGCGTCCCCGCCTGCCGCGGCTGCGTCGCGCGCGGCCGCGTCCTGTCTCTCGCGGAGGGCTTCCGCCAGCCGAGAGCGCATCTCGCCGGCGGCCTTGTCGGTATAGGTGAGCGCCAGGACGTGGGCGACGCTGGGCCTTCTCAGGACGCCTTCCCCCACGCCGCGCCTTCGGCCCTTGAGGGAGGCGCGCTCCTTGAGCTTTCTCGAATGCCACTGGTATCCCCGCGAGAGCCAGCGCACGATGTACTCCACCAGCGTCTTGGTCTTCCCGCTGCCCGCCCCCGCAGTCACGCAGAGGTTCACTGCCGCGGCGAGCACCGCCTCCTGCGACTCGTTGAATCCGCCCTGGCCCATCGCTTGCCCCCTTCTTCACATTCCGCATGCCGCGTCAGTCAGGATCCCGCAGGCGGGATCCCTTCGGCCCGCACGCTTTCCCTCCGGGCGCCCCCCGACCGGGAAGCTTTCCCTCCGGGCACCCCCGGACCGGAGGCTTCCACTCCGGGCGCCCCCGGACCGGAGGCTTTCACTCCGGGCGCCCCGGACCGCCGCGGCCTATATACCCGGCGGCGGGGCGGCCAGTCCCTAAACGAGGCTCCTGTCGCAGAGCCTCTGGTAGGCGCAGTAAGTGCAGTCGGTCTCGGTGGTCAACGGCCACGGGTCCAGCGAGCCGTCCCGCACCCCCTTCCACAGCCTGACCAGGATATCGATTCCTCCTTGGCTCGCCTCCTCCCTGGTGGGAGTAGTACTGCCGTTGGAGTACCGCTTGATGCGGATGAAGTCGTAGACGCCAGTCGCGTCCGCGCCGCCACCCTTCCCGAAACTCTGGGAGGCCGCAAGCCGGTAGCACAAAAGCTGCAGGTGATTCCGCACTATCCCCAGGGGGCTCTCCTCCAGGGGCAGTCCCGAGCCGTCCTTGTTGAAGCTCTTGGAGTAGCTGAGCTTGTAGTCGATCGCGGAGAGTCCGCCGTCCTCCAGGCGGTCCAGCCGGTCGATCCGGCCCCTCACCCAGAGCGGCAGCTCCCCGTCGGGGTCGGGGACCAGAAGCGGGAGGCCGTCGGGGAGAGGCTCGGGGATGCCGCCTGCCTTCTCCGCCGCTTCCCCGTCCGCCGGGCCCGGGCCCCCGCCGTCCGGGCCCCTGCCCACGCAGGCCGCCGCCCTGTCGCCACCGTCCTTGCCCGGCGGCCTGAAGCTCCACTCCAGGCACAGGATCTCCCTGCCCCGAAAGCCTTCCTGGCGGTCCAGCCAGAGCGCGAGCGCGTCCCTGAGCTTCCTGAGCCTGGCTCTGTAGACGGGCCGCCTGCCCAAAGGCGGGCTCGCCTCCCTGGCCCTCCTCGCCTCGCGGTCGAAGTGTTTCGCAAGGTTAGGCGCGGACAGCGCCCCGGTCGGCCTGGACCCCGGAGGGAATCCCCGCACCGGCTCCAGAAAGGATTTCAGGGCGGCATGCATGAGCGCCCCCTGGTCTGTTCCGCCCCATTCGGCAGGCTGCACGGGCGCCGCCGCAAGGCCGAGCATCTTCGAGAACCAGAACCTCCGCGGACACGTCGCGTAGGTCTGAAGCTCGGTCACGGACATGACCGGTGAGCCCTTGTAACGGGGGACGGTAGCGAGCCAGCGCTCGACGGTCTCTCGGGTGAGCCTGTCGCGCCTGGGACCGGAAAGGGTCATGGGTTGCGGATCGGGAAAAGCGCCCGTACCAGCGATGGGCGGTCCCGCGCCAGCGGCCGCCGGGCCGTCGCCCTGTCCAGCCTTGCCGGCCGCAGGGCCGGCGCCCGCTCCAGCCTTGCCGGCCGCAGGGCCGTCGTCCTGTCCAGCCTTGCCGGCTGCCGCGAGGGCCGCAGGCCGCTCGGCCGCCGGAAGCGAGAGAAGGAAGAGTTCCAGCTCCTCCCGGCTCGCGACCATGCCGGGCGCAGGCGGCACCTGGTGGCCCAAGTCCGAGACCCGCAGGGCGCACGCTCCCGGCGCACCGTCCTCGGTGCCCTGCTGGTCCTTGGCCTCCGGCCACAGAGCGAGAAGACCCCCCACCAGCGCCGAAGGGAGCGCGTCCTTTTCGTCCGGGGTCTTGGCGGAGAAGCTCACGAACACCCGGCTGGCCTGCGCCAGCGCGGCCGCGAAGGTCTCCTCCTCGTCCCGGGCACGCTCGGCGGCATCGGTCCAGAGCGATCTGCCGGAGCGGTACTTCTTGAAGCCGTCGCGGAACTCCCTGGGCCAAAAGGTACCTTCGGGCCGGCCGGTCGGGTAGCCCTTCTCGTTCAGACCCAGCAGGAAAAGCGCATCGAAGAACGAGCCGTGGATGGCGTGATATGGGGCGACCCGGAAGCCTCCCGCGCGGCCGTCGCCCTCCGGGGCGGGCACGGCCTCGTAGGCCATGGCCTTCGCGAGCCACCTTTTGAATGTCTCCACGCCCGGAGAAGGCGCCTCCGGGTAGCCCTCGAGCGCCGCCGCAAGCGAGTCCAGGGCGCCCTCGAAGGAGTCCCTGGCGTTCAGGTCCCTGACGTTCAGGTCCGCGTCCGCCGCGTTCAGGTCACCGGCGGCCAAGTGGCCGAAAGCGCCTTCTCCGAAGGCGGCGTCCACAAAGGCACCGTCCGGAAAAGAACCGGCCCGGTCCCGCGCCCGCTGTCCGTCTGCCCCGCTGGCCCTCAAGGCCGCAGCACCCAGCGCCGAGCACCAGCCATAGCGTTCCAGGGCCCCCCGGAAGATCTTCAGGAATTCCCCCCAGCCCGCCGCTGTCTTGAGATCGCGCTCCAGGCCGCGCAAGCCCTCGACCGTCTCGGCCACCCGGGCCAGGATCTCCTCACCGTTGTCATCCCAGGCGCGTCGCCGCTCCTCGGAAAACCCAGCCTTCGCCCTGTCGTCCGCCACCCCGGATAGCCTGATGGACTCAAGGGGGCTACGTTCGAAACCGAAGTCGAAATAGGGACTCGTGAGAAGCCGGGAGACGCGCCTTCTCTCCCAGTTGGACCCGAAGAGGCTCAGGAGATCCAGGACGGCCAGCGCCGGGCCCGTCCGGTCCAGTGCCTCGCCTTCCGTGAAATCGAGCGGGGCGCCCAGCCTGCGGCCGCAGTCCTCCAGCATGCGCCGGTAGACCTGGAGGCTGGGCACGACTATCGCTATCCGGGCGGGGTCGATGCCGTCCACGGCCAGGGACTTCGCGATCCTCACTGCGTTCTCGCACTCCATGTACGTGTTGGGTGCCCTCACCACCGAGAGGCTCCCGTCCAAGGGAGGCGGCGGGCCCTTGGGAGGAGGGCCGAAAAGGTTGGAGGCGGCGTAGCGGAGCGCCTCCGGAATCCGGCGCCGGACCGGGGAGCCTGCGGGCTCCCCGGCGGGATCGGAGATGTCCCTGAAACTGATCGAGAAGCCCGAGGACCCCTTCTCCAGATCCTCGATGAGCCGTCTCTTGAGCTCCCCCGCCCGGACGCGCTCGACCTCGTTCAGCGCCCAGGCGGGCACGGTGAGCGAAAGTGCGACCTCCCTCCCCCCGGTGGCCAGGGCCTTGGCGAAATCCGCCTCGAAGGGGCTCAGTCTCCTGAACTCCAGGAAGCTCACCCTCCTCACGCCTCCGAGCGCCCTGAAGTCCCGACCGGCCTTGAGCCAGTCCAGCATAAGCCTGCGGCGGCCGGTCCGGTCCACGGCCCCCTGGCGCAGGAGCCATTCCTCGTATTCCCGTCCGAGCTCGGCCACCTTACGGGCCAGGGGCATCGGAGGGAGCGCTTCGGCCGCCTCCCAGGGGACGCCCGCGAGCCTGATGCGGTTAATTCCGTCCGAGAGCTCTCCCGCCAGATCGGAGGCGAGCTCGTCTTCCAGGCGCCTTCTGGTCTCCTCCAGCGCCTCGGCCCGTGCCTCCGCGGCTTCCCCGGCCTTCCCGGATTTCACAATCCCGGCCACTCCGGCATCCGCCCTTCCAGCATCTCCGGCATCAGCCGTTCCGGCCATGCCGACATCCGCCCTTCCGGCCTCTCCGGCATACCCTTTCCCAACTTCACTTCCCGTGCCGGTCCATTTGAGGTCCAGCTCCGGGATGAGCTTCCTCGCGAGCCTATCCATGAAAAAGGCCTCGTGCCACCCGCCCGGAGGCCTGCCCCCGATCTCGCGGGAAAGATCCCGCTCAAGCGCGTCCACGGTCGTGAAGTTGGGGCGCAGGACCACGCCCCCGGGGCTAAGGTCCAGCAAGGCATCGCGGTATTCCGCAAGCACGGGCCAGCTGGGCACCACGTAGAGGACGCCCGGATCCAGGATCGAGCCGCGGATCCCCGTCAAATCTTGAAAGCTGTCGGCCATATTGTTCCTCTCCGCCTCAAGGCACACCGCCGGACGGCGGCCGGAAGGCGCATGGGAGGTGAAGCCTGTAGACTTGCCGGTACCCGCGTGCCACGGGTACCGGCAGGCGGTCGGGCGCATGGCGTCCGGGGGCTTGGGCTCTTGAGAAGTTGGCGAAAACGAAGACTGATGCTGGAGCGGGAACCGTATCGGAAAGCCGAGGCGGACGCCGGCCAGGGACGAATGGAAACTCAACCCGAAACGCTTGGGGCGCCTCACATCTCTGTTCCGACAACGCACCGTTAAACGGAAGCCGCGTGCCAATGGGCAGAGTCAGATGACCAATGACAAGGAGGACGACAGGGACAAAGAGGAAAACAAGGACAAGGAGGGCGACAGGGAGAAGGAGGAACCAAGGGGAAAACAAGGACAAGGTGGAAAACAAGGGAAAGAAGGACTAAGGAGGACAACAAGGACAATTCTATGGCGCGAAGGTCGCAGGAGGGCTCGAAAGCCGAGGACGGCCAGGCGGCGGAACGCGAGAGTGCCTGGCCTGCCGGGGAAACCTTAAGCGAGGGACTCTGACGGGTAAGGCACTGACGGTCCGGGAGGATGATGATCCGGAACGTTGAGGATTCCGTTAACGCGTTCTCCAGATAACGCCCCGAAGGAGATCCATGCCGCAGGCATGCCAGGACGCCGACGCTCCTGCCATCGGGCCGTCGGTACCTGAGGGGATACCGCGTCAGGCCGCCGCAAACGGCAAGGCCGCAACCCGACGGCTGGCGATCGACGCGGAAGTGCCTGAAGCTGGGGAAACTCCCGGCCATGGGGCAGAAAGAGCATCGTCAGGGCGCGGGAATCCCCGGCCTCTGGCGCAACGCCGACATCGGCCCGGGAGACGCTAAGGCATCGGGTCCACGGAACGGCGGGAGGACTGGTCAGAGGGGCAGGAAGACTGAAAGCGGCAACGAACCAGCGAGGATCCGGCTGGTGCAAGCGGTAAGTCCCGAAACCGCGCCGCGCCGAGAGCCTGGCCTTCAGGGCCTCAGGCCGGGGGGCGTCCCAGGGAAGAAGACTCCGGCAGGAAATTCAGGAAAAGCGTGGCGGTATAGCCGCATTCCGACACTATCGTCACCCGGAAGCAGTGGCCGGGCAAGGGGGCCGAGTCGATCGTATGTTCCTGGAGCCTCTCGGGGGGGGAGAAGTCAACCCTGAGCCCGTGATCGGACCATGCGGAGCAGGTGAGGCCTATGACAACGTTCAGGAACTCGCCCACGTAATTGTCGGTCTCGGCCTTGGAGGTCGAGGCGGGAAGGCCAAGGTAGACTGCCACGTCCCGGGCGAACAGGACGGCGGAGTCCATGGCGTCGAAGGCGCAGATGAAGAAGCCCTTGACCTTGGAGCCGTGCTCCGCCTCCCCGCGGAAGTCCACCCTCTCGCCCAGGGTGAAGCGCAGGAGCGAGGTCCCAGTCACCTCGGGACGGACCATGACACTGGCTGGGGCCTTCCGGGTCATGGTGGTGAATACCGCAGCGGCGTGGGAGGCGAGGGCCTGGGAGCACTTCTCGTACATGGGACCTTCCCGGGAGGACTGAGGTGGGCACCGCAGGGGCCTTTGCCCGTCCGGTGGGGCATAAAACAAGATGTTCCGCCCGTAGCCAGTTATAACCCTATCATCTTGCCCCGTCAAGGGACCGATCGCTGGTGTGCCCCTCGCGGAACGGGGAACCCGCGTCAGCCCCCTTTGAACCGGCGGGATTCCCGGGGAAAGATACCGATATGGACGGAGCGGGCCGTAAGCCGGTCCCAAACAGGCCAGAAGGGGCAAGCGGCCCAGAAGGGGCGCGGCCCTGGATGGCAAACTGCGTGCCGAGAAAAGCACTCAGGCCTCGCCGCCTCGCCGAGGAGGCTTGCCGACCAGGGTTTTGGCAGAGCCGCCCCCCTTTCGGATGGCGGCGTCCGATGGACAGTAGCCCTCGAGCCGGTTCAAAAGTGCTCCCCTTTAAACCGCGCCGATCAGGCTGACCTGATCTGCCGAGTTGGACGAAAAGTGCCTAACCGGGGAAAGGGAACAGAAAAATCCGTGATAAATCGGAAAAAATTAGGGAAAATGAAAATTTTTGGTCAAGCCGGGCCTCTCCATGTCCAGGCTTGCCAACCGTCGGCACATGAACGACGCGAACCTAAAAAAATGTAAAACTGGAGGGAAATTCGGTTGAAACGCTTGCGTCACCGAACGGTCGGGGTTATCATCGGCGTGAACACGGACCTGACATCGATCAAAATACCGGATTTTCGGAGGTATTTTATTGCCTTGTCATCGTGAAAGAGCGTTAGCAACCCCCGTGTTGGCGTGTTGGGATTTTCGGACAACCCAACCTGCCGGTCGTCCCTCTGCCCTTGGTACCAGATCCGGAACCTGTACGCATCCACGTTCCGGCCATCGAACGGAACTCGCGTTCATCGCCAAGCGACCGCGCGGCCTGGAGTCTGCCCCGGCCCGACAGCGTCATTGCCATGCTCGCGCGGCATGCCTTCGCGACCATCGACGTTTCCTTCCGGGACCAGCATGAGCTACGGTGAAATTTTCCCCCGGGTTGCCGTGGCTCAAGCTCCGCCATCCGGACGCGCTGACCGCCTCCCGGCGGTCGCCCGCCGCGCCCAGGATGAAGACCGCAGTCCCCGGCAACCCTCAGCCGCATCGCCCGGCATCCGGAAAGCGGCCCATCGGCCCCCAGGGCCGATGTCGACCGGCACACGGAAATTTACGGCACCGACAATTTTATCGGATGCCGTTCCGCGTACTTGAGTTCGCGCGGAGCGCCGAACTTTCAGCGGACAGATGAGCCTTGACCCGATCAGTTCAATTGTTCAGGCGTACCCCTGACTCCCAAAGGAGAATCCAGGACGTCGTGAAGCCAACCGGTCTTCTGCACAGACAATTGACTGGTCGGTAAATTATCCGCGATGTCAACAATGCTTCCGGTTATCCGATCATCCATAAGACGCAACGCTTGCGGAATGACTGGCGGGAAAGGACCCGAAAATTTGACACCCCTGTAAATATCTCGCCATGCCCTGACCGTATCATTCGAACATCGCGCCTGGCATTATCCTGGATGCGCTCCGGCATGACCGTGTATCGAATGGTAATTCACGATTCAGACATATTTCATGGCTGTCCGTCGCTTCCAGAATCCCCGTGTTGATGACGAAGACACGCTTACGCCAGTCATGTAGCGGAAATTGACGATAGAGACAAATGTTTTCCGGATCATCCATCGCTTCCCCATCGACAACGGACTGGATCTAATGGCTTTCCCTGAAAGGCCCGAACAATTGACGTTCCAGTCAATTGTCCGGGATGCCTTTCCCGCATCCTCTCGCACCATCCCTCAGCATTCCGCAACACTCGGGAAACTGTTTTATGCGGGAAGTCAGATCCGTAGATCGGGTGATCCAGACTAATGATTCCGTCAATTTTTCGGGACTCGTATCACGTAGCCCGCGCGGACTGAGACTTTCTGCGGCCATTGGATTGCCAGAAAAGGAAGATGCTAAGATAATGATGGTTGTTCTCGCGAACCACTTCTCCCGTACGCATGCCGTGCCCTGCCCGGGGAACGACCGTCCGCTCGCGGACGGTCACGTCCTCGTCAGGATGCCCACGATCATCCCGGCTGTTTTGCCTCGAAGCGCCTGCCAGAGCCAACATCGGGCCCGGATGCACTTTGTCCTTGTCCCGTCATCCTTTCCGAGGCCTCAGTAGGATGCCTTCCGGCTCAACGGCGGGGCCGGCCGGGCCCGGATGCGCTGAGCCCTTGTCCCGTCATCCTTATCCGAGGCCTCAGTAGGATGCCTTCCGGCTCAACGGCGGGGCCGGCCGGGCCCGGATGCGCTGAGTCCTTGTCCCGTCATCCTTTCCGAGGCCTCAGGAGGATGCCTCCCGGCTCAATGGCGGGGCCGGCCGGGCCCGGATGCGCTGAGCCCTTGTCCCGTCATCCTTTCCGAGGCCCCAGGAGGATGCCTTCAGCCGTAACGGCGGGGCCGGTCGGGCCCGGACTAAAGCCAGGGCAACCGGATTGCCCGTCAAGAGCCGGGATTCGCGTCCGTATCCTTAGCGGACCGAGGGGCTCCAGCGCCCCGGACCGCATAGACCGGAGCGCGGGAAACGATCGGCGGGCAACCTGGCCATTTTCCGGGCCGGACATCGGGATTCCGCCTTGCCGTCTGACGGCCAGGTCTTCGGTATTTGACGCTTCCGTCAGTTCCCAGCCGGAGGCACATCCGCAAATCGCGAAGATACCGCCTCCTTTCGGCCAGACAAGGCCGAAGCCCCATCACTCGGCCGGCATCCGTCCCGTAACCCGCGTCCCCTTCGTGCTGAAGATGGGCGCAACAACGCACATTAACGCTTCACTCAATTGTTTTCGACCGACATCCGCGTCACGCAGTCACCGGGATGCGCGCATCCTCGTGTCACTGGAATTTTTTTTCCGGTTTTCCCCGAAATCCCCCCTTTTTTCGCTTGAGCTTTTGGCGGATTTGCATTAGATTCAGGATGATTCTATCAAAGGCGGTTCAGCGTATGGTGACTGAATTCTCATAGCTCTTCACTGCCCGGCAGCCGACATCACAGGCGTCCTCGCCGGGCCGCTTTCCAAATCCCTCGAACTAATTCCGAAACTTCTCAACTCGCGATCCCGTATCCGGCCGCTTTTCCCGCTCCAGGATCCGGCCGCTTTTCCCGTCCCAGGATCCGGCTTAGATTCCGGCCCCGTATCCCGCTTCGGGTTCTTTCAGTCCCGTAAGCCCGCAACCCTCAGGGCTGTAGCGCGATCGCCGGAACCTCTCCGGCCTATGGCAGCTTAAACCCAGCCTTCCCGAGCCGCAGGCCTTGCGCCGCATCCGGAGCAACGCAAGCCGACAATCAACAATACCCCGGGCAACCGCGACAGTGGGCTCCGTGCGCCGAACGCGCGCGATCCCCGCGGACGCAGGCCCGAAGGTCAGACACCGCAATGGACACTAATACCGCGCTCAGGCGCATAGAGGCGAACATCAGGACCGTCATGGCCCACGTGGTTTCCCGGTCTCCCTCGGAAGACAACCTCGGGGCGCCCTCCATGGCCACGGAGGCGGCCCTGGAGGCCTTGGACGAGGGCATAGAGATCTTCGCCAGGTCGGCCACGGGAAAGGACCCGGACGGGGCCTTCGTGCGGGCGGCCATGCGGCTCTTCTACTGCTGTCTGTACCTGGGCTCCATCTGGCGGGCCAAGCTCGTGCGGGAACTCGCCAAGTCCTTGGGCGACGGCGACGCGAACCAGCTCAGGCACGCGTACACCAGCTACTTCCTCATGCACTGGGCGATCCGTACCGGCGACATACCCGAGGCGAAGCTCGCGTACAGCGAGCTCCAGTCCATCGAACGCATTCCCCGCGCCCTGGAGGGCCCGGACGCCTGGAAGGCGACCGTCACGAGCGTCTTCGACGCCCACTGGCAACCGGCCCGGAGAAGCGGCGGCAGGGTCGAGATAGTCTTGCCGTCGCCGCCGCTCCTGGTGAAGTCATACCAGCTGAACGGCAGGCCCCCGGGCGACCGCTTCCCGCTCCAGCACCTGACCGGCCGCGAGGGCCACAGGTGGATCCTCGCCAACGCCGAGATAAACCGCTTCAGGATCTTCGCCGTCGCCGGGGAACCCCAGAAGACGCAGCTGGCCTTCGAGGCGGCTCTCACCCCCGAACGCCTGCGCGGGCTTACCAGCTTCCTGGTGCCCGCCGTCATCACGGCCGCCTCGGCCTGGGGCAGGGCGGGGGACCCCGACCATACGGAAGAAGTTCTGAGGCGTCTCCCCCCCGAGCCATGGGCCACGAGACCGGTCTACAGGCAGCTGAAACGCCTGTGCATGATCGAGGCCTGCCGCGTCTCGGGCCAGCTGGACAGGGCCCAGGAACTCCACCGGGACTGGCCGACCGAAGGCCTGCGCGGTCTCCATGCCATGCCCTGGACCATCGGGACCGCCAGGCTCGCGGGAGCGCTGCTGCGCTCGGGCGCGAGGGCGGACGCCGAACGCGTCGCCTGCAGGCTCTGGAACATGGGGAGGGACATTTCGCTCGTGGCCATCCGGATCGAGACGGCCCTGAACATCATGGACTCCTTCGCTGCTCGCGGCCGCTTCCGCAAGGCCGAGAAGGTCTTCCGCTCGATTGAGTCCATGGGCTCCGGCTTCCATCCCTCAGTCGCATGGAGCCTGTACCGCGGCGAGATGGAAAAGCTCAGATCGGCCGCCCATGGCATACTGCTGGCCCGCCACGCCGCCAAAGGCCTGCCCGTCCGGCGCGACAACGCGCCAGTCGTCGCGGTCGCCTGCCCCGAGCCCTGGGATGACCTTGACCTCCCCCGGGAAGCCTTCCATTACGCCCATGCCGCCAAAAGCGGCCTCGGCCCCTCCTTCGGGGAGGAGTTCGGCGAGTCCATAGCTAACGCCGTCCAGACGGAGGCCATCAACGCCCGAGCCACGGCCCGGATCTGCCCCAACCAGCCGTCCGGCGGGGCGGCTTCCTTCGGCATCGCCGCTGAGGACCTGACACCTGCCGAGGGCGCCGGGCTCGTCTCGCCCCACGGCAGCCCTCTGGCCCCGTCCGCCACGCCAGCCGTCTGGACTCCGCCGGACGGCAACGGCCACAGCCTGGCCACAAGCCGCATTCCGCCGGAATCAGTGAGAAAGGCCGCTGACATCCTGACCATGCGCGTGGTATGCCTCCTGAACCGAGGTACGGCCCGGGCCGCTGCCCAAGCACTTTCCGCCTTCGATGCCATCCCCGGCGCGGGCTCGCTCTTGCCCGCCCGGTTCGGGCTCGCGGCCAAGATCATTACCCGTTTCGGCCTGGAAGGCGACCTGCGGAGCGCGGGGGCCCTCTACCGCGCGACCGCCATGAGCCCGGCCGCCAAGGAGGCCCCCCGGCTCCTGTGTCTGCCGGCGCTCTCGCTCATGAACGCTTGCCTTGCCGCCGGCACTCCGGCGCCCGCGGTCAACGTGTTCGCCTCCATCCCCCTGGACAAGGCCCCGTCGGACACCCTTCCGCTTTTGGGCGCCGCCGCGTCCCGCGTAGCGCGGGCCCTCCTCGTTTCCGGGGACTTCGACCGTGCCGAAGCCCTCCATCGGGACATGTCCAGACTGGGCGCGGCTCCGGAGGCGGCGATCCTGAGGGCGCGGACCTCCCTGGATCTGGTCATGGCGTTCGAGGCGGCAGGACTCCCGGACCGAAGCATGGCGGCGTACCTCAGAATGGACCGCTTCCCGGCCTCCCCCGAGACGGTGAGGGCCCGTAGCCTCGCGCTCAGATGCCTCATTTCCGGCGCCGCCCGCTCCGGCCGCTATGTCCGGGCCATAGCCCTCAAGAATACGCTGAATTCCTTCGGGCCGGGCCGGGAGGCCCACCTTTTGCGGTTGAGGGCACTCCACGAGCTGATAAGCCTCTCGTCGGAGACAAGCTCCATACCCGCCCTCCTCCCCGCCCCGAATCCCGACCGTGCGCCGTGGCCGACTCCTCGGACTCCGATCCAGCCGCACCTCACAGTCGTCGGCGGCCTCGGACTTCCATTGACAGAGGCCCGTATCATTGCCGACAGGGAGGCGCGGGATAAGGAGGCCATGGAAAAGGCGGCCCCGGAAAAGGCGGCGCGGGAAAGGGAACGGCAGAAAAAGGTGATACCGGAAAGGGAATTCCGGGAAAGGCGGGCGCGGAAAAAGGAGGCCCCGGAAAGGGAGTCCAGGGAAAGGGAGTCCCGGGAAAGGGAGGCGCGGAAAAGGGAGGCCCTGGAAAAGGAGTCCCGGGAAAGGGAAGCGCGGAAAAAGGAGGCCAGGGAAAGGGAGATTGCCCCCGCAGGCGTCAGCGGCCGGACCGAAGCCCCCGGAACGCTCCGGGACGGGACCGCAGCTTCCGCGGCGCACGGCGGCCGGATCTCAGATAATTTGTCCGACCGGGACCTGAGCGCCGCTTCCGTGATGCCATGGTATCGGATCACCGCCGAGTGGCAGGGCCGTCCGCCCGATCAGGCATCAGCTTCCCGCCAAGCCCCGGTGCCCTGCCCCGAGGCGGCCCGTCTGACAAGGCACCTGAAGGCCGGCAACCTGCCCATGGCGGAGGCCTTCTTCGCGTTGGCGGACCTCGACGACATCTTGCCAGCCAACGCCGAGGCCTGGGCGGCGGCATTGGAAGGCCTGGCCGGGCTTTACATGACCCGCTCGAAGCCGGAGGGCGCCACGAGGGTGTTCGCCGCTACGGGCGAGGCCCTCAGCGGATCGCTCAAGCCGCTGGCCGAGGCCCGCGCCAGGATAGGCGCTAGGCTGGCC
The DNA here is from genome assembly GCA_031263485.1 of Deltaproteobacteria bacterium. GTDB lineage: Bacteria > Desulfobacterota > Desulfarculia > Adiutricales > Adiutricaceae > JAIRZX01. The sequence goes on from JAISFS010000333.1 coordinate 39,539, forward strand.
CGGTGGCATGCCGAGCGCGGCCGTCTCGACGACGGGCTGGCAGTCTACGCCAGGCTGGCCGCATCGGCAGTCACCCCCGCGATCGCGGCCGCGCGGGCGCGGGCCGTCGCCGTGCTGGTCCCGCGACTGACAGTTGCGGGGAGGCTCACCGAAGCCCTGGCGGTCTGTCTGGGGCTCCGGGCACTCCCCCGGGTCCCCGAGGTGCGCGAGGCGCTGACGGAGACCGGCTCGGCCCTGATATCCCGCCTGGAAGGCCTCCCGGACATGGCGGCCGAACTGTGCCGGGGCATCACGGAGGCGGGATGCGGCACTTTCCTCGCTTCGGACGCAGTAGCCAGGGTCATCCTTTTCTTCGCGGCCGCGGGACGCCATGGCCGCGCCACGAGCTTCTTCCGGGACTTCATGTCCAGGCACCCCCTGGAGTCCTTCCCTCCGGACACCCTGCGGCCCATCGCCTGGGCCCTGGCGACCCTTGCCGAGTCCTGCCGCTCGGCGGGCATGATGTCCCAGGCCCAAGCGATCTACCGCCACCTGCTCCATCCGGCCTTCCGGGGCTTGTCCCCTGAACTCAGGGCCTGTCTGGAGACGGGCGGCGAGGGCTGCCCCGGGGCGGGTGCCCCCGGCCTCCCTTTGCCCGCCTGCGCTCGCCTGTGCTCGGTGCGGGCGGGGGAGGCCCCCGCTCCGGGTGGGGCCTGCAGGATGTTCGCCACCTGCAGGAACGCGAAACGGATCCTCAAGCTCCTCAACTGACCCAACCGCAACGTGGAGGTCGGGAACCCAGACAGGATCTCGCGATCGTCCATGCGTTCGTACCGATTCTGCGCCTGGAATGGATTTTCAGGAATACTTCGTCGATTATTGTCGATAAATTCGCTAAACGCTCATACGCAAATCGAGGATCTAATACGAGCGAAAGACGATGAAACGGAGGCAGCATCGTAGGCTATGTGCGCATATTGATTCCGCGCAAAGTGATTATGTTGATAAATAAAAAGGCTCAAAGCCGTCCTCGACATTATCCGATCCCGACCATCGACAGCTCCTGCCGTCCATGCGCGGAACCTCCGCTCAATGCGCCTGCCGCAACACGGAAAAACACGGTATGACGATGTCCAACGCCTTATCCTTCGTCCGGCGAATATCCGGCGGTCACCCGTCCCGAGCCCCGGAGCCCCCTCCAGCGCACGGACGCGCCATCCAAGAGCACAGCTCGAGCATACGGCGGCCCGGATTAGCCCGAAGCGACAGGCACTGCCCGCGCGGCGAAGGCGGTGCCCCGCTCATCCGCCGACGCGGCTCCTCTATGGCGAGATCCGCGGCCGACTGCGCTTAGGCGTCCGGCATGTCCCAGGCGCTACCTTCTCTCGGGGGGAGGCGGCTTTACGGACACCGCCTGAACCTCCATCTCCGTGCGGGGAATCTTGGACGGGCTCTTGCCCTGGAGCACGTCCCTCACGTGCATGTCCACCCGGGTGTCGCATTCCCTGAGCTCCCTGTTGAAGTAGTCATCGCCCCGGATGTCCTGCTTCACGTAGTCCAGCTGCTCCAGCACGAGATCCTGGGGGAAGGACTTGGCCTCCAGAAGCAGGGTCTCGTAGTGGGCGCGCATGACGGTGAACGAGTCCTCGGCATCCTCTATGAACGTCTGGAACCTCGCCAGGTTCTTCTCGCGGGCCGCGAGCGCCTCGGGAAGCTTCCTCAGCTCCTCGGGTGTGCCGTTCTTCTCCTTGATCATGTCGTTGATGCGCTTGATGAAGTTTATCTCGATCTGGCGCTGGGCGCTCGCGTTCAGCATCTGGGCGTTGTTCATGCGCATGCCCAGCATCGTGTAAAGGAGCCCCCAGACGTGGGCGCGCACGGCGACCTTGCGGCCGGCGTTCACGGTCGTGTTGTAGCTCTCGAGGTTCTGGCGGAGCGCCTGGAGCGCCTGCTTCTCCGGTTCGGACTCGGCGGACTGGATCAGCGAGTCCACGGTCTTCAGGGGATCGGCCGCGATAAGGGTCGTGTCGGTCGCCGAGGCGCGGGAGAGCTCTTCGGATAGCTCGTTTATCCGCCTGATGCTCCCGCCGTTCACCGAGGAGATGACCAGCCGGAAACCCATGTCGTCGGACTTTACCGGGCCGCTGCGGTAGAAGAAGGGGAGCTCCTCCCGGGCACCGGGCACCGCCTTGAAGTAGGCCGTCCGGAAGCTCCCGCCCTTCTGCACGAAGCCGCCCGCGGAGCCGTGGAGACGGCTTCCCACGGTGATCTTGTAGGCGTCCATGGTCATCTCCGAGGCGTTCCCCACGGTGTCGTAGAGTCCGGCGGGGTTGGGCTTCCTGCGCCCCGCCCTCCCCGGGGCCGTGGGCGGCGGGGCGCCCTCGTCGTAGTAGAGCCCGTAGTCGCTGGCCTCCTCCCCCAGTTCCATCGGGAAGAAGTCCATGGAGTTCATCGTGTCCCGGTTGACCATGTGCCCGCCCCGGGCCGCGTACTCCCACTCGTCTTCGGTTGGGAGCCGGATGATGCCTACGATCCTGGCATCGTCCGTCATAGCGGGGAGCGCGTCCGGATAGTACTGGAGTATCCAGCTCATGAGCCGCTCCGAGAAGAGCTGGGCGTCGTACCAGGTGACCCCCGTCACCGGCAGGGCCGCGGTCTTGCCGTCGAAAGGGCAACCCTCCTTCATGATGGCGTCGTACTGGGCCACCGTCACCTCGTACTTGCCCACCAGGTAGAGCTGCCGCGAGTCGGAGTCGGAGGAGAGCTTGGCCTTCATGGCCGAGGCGGTCGCACGGTAGGCCTCTGGCAGGTTGTCCACTGACAGTGGGGAGCCGACGTAGACCTTGTGCCTCCGGCTGAAGCTCTGGGTCTCGTCGTTCGCGCTCTGGAGCTCCGAGCCGAAATAGCCCTCCAGCTCGCCCAGATACCCCTTCTCCGGGATGAAGACCGGCCTGAAGGCCATGGACAGCTCGCAGGGAAGCGGCACCGTGAAATCCCCTTCGGCGGGCTTGGGGTTCCAGGCGTCCTGGGGGGTGGCCGGGCGGGCGCCCGCTATCTGGGCGGACGCCTCGGGCGCAAGGGCCGGATGCCCCAGCGCCAGGGCCGCCAGGAGCGCCGCAGTCGCGGCGAACGCCGCGAACGGCCGCGCCATGGCCGCGCCCGCATCCCCGGATGGCGCGGACGGCGCGAACGCGGGCGCTGACGGCGCGAACTCTGCCCCGCCCGCGGGGTTCGGCCTGCCCGATCCCCATATCCCGCATGCCCCGCGAGGAGGACGGGGGTTAACGAAAAGAGGCTTACGCTTAGACATCTCTCATGCCCTCCGAGGGTTCTATGTCAGACAGGGCCTTGTAGGCCGTGAGCGAGGCCAGGACCATGAAGAGCACCACCGCGCCGGAGGCCGCGCCGAGCTTCTCCCAGGACAGGGTGCAGAAGCGCTCGACGTTGTGGATGCTCCCCATGAACAGGTAATTCAGGATCCGGGCGGTGACGAGAAACAGCCCGGTCGCGAGCGCCGAGGCCAGAAAGCCCGAGAGCGCCGCCTGGAAGGAGGAGAAGGCCTGGAGATGCGCCTTTCCCATGCCCAGGAGCGCCAGGCAGGCCAGCGACTTGCGGTTCTTGGCCACCTGGTCGATGGATCCCGAGGCGGCGGAGGCCAGGGCCCCCACCAGGACCACGGCCAGGAGCGTCAGCGTCACCATCGAGAAGGCCGTGTCCATGTTCCGCACCCGGGCTATCTCGGCGGTATGGGCCTTCACCATGATATCGTCGGCGTTAAGCCTGGCCTGGATGCGGGTCACGGCGTCCAGGTCCTTCGCGTAGAGCCGGAACTGCTGGTAGACCACCCCGCCCTCGCGCCCGGTCATCTGCGAGGGGTCGTTCCCCGGCCAGCCGAGCCCATCATGAGCGTAGCCGCTCCGGTACAGCTCCACGGCCCGGATCAGCCCGAGCGAGCCCAAAATGAGCTCCGTGTCCGCCGCGTGGGGGGGAAGCACCCCGAGCACCGTGAACTCCGCCTCGGCGTTCTCGACAAACCCAGACGAGGTGCGCGATACCCGCCCGATGACCGTGTTTCCGGGCCTCAAGCCCAGATGTTTCGCCGCCTTACTGGAAATCCAGATCTGGCGAAGTTCCGGATCATCATCTGCGGCTCCTTCGAGCGAGTCCCCCGCCGGGACGAGCGCGAGGAGCGGGTCGCCATGTGCCGTGGCCCCGGTGGACACCCTCAGGGGATCCCGGTCGGGACTGACAAGCATGATCACGTTCGAGACGTCACGGGTGTTGGGCACCACGAAGGTCACGTCGGGATCTTTCTCGAGGTCCCTGAAGAACTCCGGCGTGAAGTTGGGGTGCCCCACGGGAGTGATCTCCAGCGTGCCGGGGTCGGTGGAGAGCCGGTTGCGCATGGTGCCAACGATGCCGTCCTTGAGCCCGAAGACGGTCAGGAGCGGAACGAGGAAGGCCGCCATGGAGAAGACCGAGCACAGGGAGAACAGCCAGTCGCGGCGGTACCTCTTGAAGGCTATGGATATCGCTTGCCGGAAAATGGCTTGCACCTCACTAGACGGGCGGACAGGGTGAATCGGGGTCAGGGGAACGGGAAGATAACGTAAGGACGTCAGCAGGGAAGGGGATCGGATGGCGCATCGCGCATCTGAAAAAAGCCAGCATGGCTTAGGGCTTACCGACCCGCTTCGGGCGTCTGCCCTGCCATCCGGAAGTGAGCCCGGCTCTTCCGGACGCGAACCCCAACCCTTCCGGACCCGAAACCAACCATCCCGGACGCGAGCCCTACCTTTCCGGGTAGAAGGCACCGTCCGGGTCGGCGTCCCCGAAATCCTCCAGAGGGCCTTCGGGGTCCTGGCTTTCAGAGTCCCGGTCCGGTTCCGTTCCTTTCGCGAGCGACGGTGGGCCGGAGCCCTCCGGGAAGCTGAGGACGGCCTTGATGCCGCCTCGGACCAGGTCAAGGCAGCGGATCTCGCGGATCTTGAAGCCCAGGCCCTCGACCCGCGGCCGGTCGTGGGTGGACACGACAAGGGGGATTCCTTCGGAAAGCCTCAGCATCAGATCGAAGACCTTGGCCGCCGTGGGAGGGTCCAGGGAAGCCGTGGGCTCGTCGGCGATGATTATGGCCGGACGGTGGATAAGCGCCCGTGCGACCGCGGCCCTCTGCCGTTCCCCCATGGAGACGGAGCCCGGGTACTTCTTCAGGAGGTGCCCGATGCCCAGCTCCACCGCCAGGCGGGAAAGCGAGCCCTCCAGCTCGTCCCCCCTGGGGCTGCCCTTGAGGCGCGCCGGCAGGAGGATGTTGTCGCGGACGGTCAGGAAAGGCAGAAGCCCCCCGGACTGGAGCACGTAGCCTATGTCCTCGCGGCGGATGCGCTCCCTCCGGCCGTCGTCCCCCGAGCGCCAGCTCGCCAGGACGTCCACGACTTCGCCCTTGCCGCCCCGCCGCCACCTGAACTCCGATCCCGGCCTCCCCATGTCGGGCCGCAGGACAAGCCCCAGCATGTCCAGAAGCGTGCTCTTGCCGCAGCCGGACTGGCCCACCAGGGCCAGCCTCTCGCCGGGGAACACCTTGAGCGAGCTCACCATCAGGCAGTAGCCCGCCCCGCCCTGGCGGGTCTTGGCCATCCTCCTGACGCTCACCACGGGCCGGGGCGCGATATTTGCCTTGGCGGACCCGAACGCGCCCGGAGGGTCATCCCGCAGGGGAGTGCCTTCCCGCACAGGAAGCCCTGGCGATCCCGCCGTGCTGTCCATGCCACGACCGTCTCTCTTCGCCTCCAGCTCCGTTTTTACCATAGCTCCTTCTGCACCCTCCTGCCGTTCCGTATCGCCTTCGAAACCCTCCGCCATTTCCCGGGCACCCGATCCTCCCGTCACGGGAGAGCACTCAGCGGCACACGGTAGAGCCAGTCGGCGTCCGAGTCCGCGCCCGTCTTGAGCCAGTTGTCCACGTCCGAGTCGATGAACTCGTATAGGGAGAGTTTGGACAACAGCTCCAGAAGGAACCCCCTCTGCATGTTAGGGGACCAGGAGTCCCAAATGTCCTGATTCAGCGTCATGACCCGGCTGCGGTAGGGGAGCCCGTCCAGGTACTCGCCCAAGAGCCCCGTCCCGGAAAGCTGCGCCGCGTTGGCGTTCAGCTCGTCGGGATCCATACCCGCCTTGAGCGCGGCGGAGAGGATCGCATCGAAAAAGTTGCGGGAATTCCCTGAGAGGATATCCTCCGCCCCTTCCGTTATCGCCCTCACGGCCAGAGAAAGCGAGTCCATCTGGCTCTTGGTGAGAAGCACCGCGAGTTTGACCGTTCGGACGTCACGAGGGTAATCGGAATCCAGGAAACCCAAATCCCTGTCGGGTATCCATGCGCGCACGACCGAGGGTGCGGAGGCATTTTTCCCGCTGACCGGATAGTCCAGGCGCACCGAGTAACCCAGGAGAGATTCGGCTATCCGAACCCGCTCCTCGGACATCAGGTCCCGTTCGAGAGGCTTGGCTCCGAACATGGGAGTAACTGGGATCATGGATCGGTTTGCCGTATCCAAAGAGGCCAAAACGATTGATAACATTCTTGAGAAGGCATGGAGTCCGGCTTCGGGGGATTGAATTTCTATCGGGATGTAGGCCTTTACGCCGGCCAGATCGGATGACATCGCCTCGTAGGCTTCCCTGGCGTAAGAGTGGTTATCAGCGCCCTCGGCGGTCCGCAAGTGTAGCGTCGCCAGCCGCACCCCCCTGGCCTCGGCCTTGGTCTTGAGCGCGGCCGGATCGTCACGGGTGGCGCGGCCGGGGTCATCGGAAGGGAACGGACCCGCGTCCGTCACAAGGATCGCAAGCCCGCCCCCGAAACTCTCCCAATCGAGTGTCAGCGCCTCGTTTACTGCGGCTATCGAGTCCCTGTTGAAGACGCGGGGAGCTTGCCCGGCGCCGATTACCTGGCCTATCGCCTCCTCTATGGCAACGCGCTCAACGGCGTTTTTGAAGCCCGAGACGAGCCTTGCTCCATATTCTTCATGCGGTGCCGCAGGAGGCGGGCTCCGGAAGGCCACGAAGGCCAGATAGGAATTTTCCGCATTCCCGCTCGCGCTTAGCGAGTCGTAGTAATTTTGGATAACGTTCAAGGTTTCGAGGGCGTAAGGCGTCATCGACTCCGAGACGTCCACAATGAAGCAGACGGCAAGCTTACCTGAACCCCCTGCCGCGTCTGCCTCATCGATGACGACGGCACCGGCGGCATCGTCCGCATCAGTGGACTCTCCGGAGGGCAGAACTATTGCCGTCTCGCCCGCGAAAATTCCAGGATTGATGGATGCGACCTCCAGGAGCCTCACGTCATCCAGGCTATCATCATAATTGAAGATGGGCATGATGTTGAGGCGATCGGAGACAGCCGCGCCATCGTCGTCCGTAGGCTCCATCGCCATCACCGGGAAACTCATGGGTGGGACCAGCAGATTGTCCCGGTACTCAGCGAACCGTCTGGCCAGGCTCTCCATGGCGTCACTTATGCCTTGCTTGTAGGCTATTTCAAGAATGTCGCTTTTGCGCTTAAAAAAAATAAGCGGCTGGCGACCGACCTTCTCGTCGAAAAGGAGCACCATGGACTGCTTCCACTCCGAGAAGTGGCCGTCCCGGAGCCAGAAGAGGTTCCTGCCCCGAGTGCCCGTCCCGCACTGGCTCCACTGTCTCCCGTTCTTTTCCCGATGGTCGTAGACGTAAAGGACGGTGAATGGCTTCACCTCCTCCACTTTAGCGGGAGCGCCTCCCGGGCCGTCCATGGGTCGGGCGCCGGGATGGGTGATGACCCTCTGGAAGAGGGTCTTCTTCCCTTCCATGACAAGGGGCCTCACTGGCCCCAGGACGAGGGCCTTTTCGGGGGCCGCGAGCGCAGGGGCGACGGGCAACGCCGCCGCGATGGCGAAGGTTAAAGCCAGTACCCCCCTGGACACTTCCGGGTGTCTCATGCCTTGCGGTCTCCTTGAAATCCTGAGTCCCAAGATGGCACGTTAAAGGAATGCCGGATGCCGGGCGGCAAAAGTTGCGGAAACCCGTTTCGAAGCTCTGCCGAGAGTCGGCAAGAATCATCGGGCTGGCCGGATACCGGAAACGCCGGGTCGGCCGCCGTATGCGGCATATCGCGGGCAGAGGGTTTCATGGCGGCCTGGGCGGTGGCCCTCATGGGGGAGCGTGGGGCGGTGTTCATGGCGGCCTGGGCGGAGGAGCTCATGGGGGAGCGCGGGGCGGCGTTCATGGTGGCTCGGGTGGTGCCTTTCGCAGCCAAGGCGGCATCTTCAGATAGATCCTGGGGCGGACCGAAGGCTACAGACGAGGCGAAAACGTACGGGAGCGCCGTCACGGGAGAGAGTCCAAAGGAACGCGGTAGAGCCAGTCGCCGTCCGTGTCCGCGCCCGTCTTGAGCCAGTTGTTCATGTCGGAGTCGATGAAAGCGTAACGGCTGAGCTTGGACTCGAGCTCCAGGATGAAATCCCTCTGCTGGCCGGGGGTCCAGGAGTCCCAGACCTCCTGGTTCAGCGACATGACCCGGCTCTGGTAGGGGAGCCCTTCCAGGTACTCGCCCAGAAGCCCCATCTCGGACAGAAGCTTCGGATCCGCGGTGAGCTCGTTCGGGTCGCGGCCCGCCTGGGCGGCGGCGGAGACGACCGCGTCGAAGAAGTTCCGGGAGCTCCCGGAGATCATGTCGCTCGCCCCGGCCACGATGGCTCTGACGGCCTGGTTGAGCGAGCTCAGCTGGCTCTTGGTGAGGAGCACCGCTACCTTGACCGTGCGCACGTCGCGCGGGTTCTGGGAGTCCAGGAAACCCAGGTCCTTGTCCGGGATCCAGGAGCGCACGACCGAAGGCGGCGTGGCCTTGTTTTTGGCACCAAGATAGTCCAGGCGCACGGAATAGCCCAACAGCGAGCCCACGTTCCGGGCCGCCTCCTCGGGCGTCTCGTCCGGCCTGGGAGGCTTGGCCGCCTCGGCCTGCGACACGGGGTTCATGCCGCGCCCCGCCGAATCCAGGGCGTTCACGAGCTCGGTCTGCAGCCTGGCGAAGGCCGAGGGGCCGGACTCGCGGGACGGGACCTCCACCGGGATGTATGCCTTGCGTCCCGCGAGATCGGCCGCCAGCGCCTCGTAGGCGTCCCGGGCGTAGCGGTGGTTGGCCGCGCCCTCGGGGGTCCTCAGATGAAGCGTGACCAGCCTCACCTTCTTGGCCTCGGCCTTGGCCCTGACGGCGCCCGGATCATCGCGGGAGGCGCTGTTGCCGTCGGACCGGGGGAGCGGGCCCGCGTCCGAGACGAGAATGATGATGCCGCCGCCGAAACGGTCCCAGTCGAGCTTCAGGGCCTCGTTGATGCCAGCGATCGAGTCCTCGTTGAAGGCGTGGGTGGAGTGCTCCGCCTCCTTGACCTGGGCTATCGCGCTCTCGATGGCGGCCCGCTCGTTGGCGTTCTTGAAATCCGAGATGAGCCTGGTGCCGTATTCGGTGAGCGGCGCCGCCGCTGGCGAGCTCCGGAAGGCCACGAAGGCCAGGTAGGTGTTCTCGGCGTTCCCGCTCCTCATGATGGCGTCGTAGTAGTTCCTGATGACGCTCCGGGTCTCTTCGATGTAGGGGCCCATCGACATGGTGGTGTCTATGACGAAGCAGACCGCGAGCTTCTGAGACCCCTCGGCGCCGGGAGAGGGCTGGGCCGGGGCGGAATTGTCCGGGAGCTGGCTCACCACCTCGTCCGAGACGTTTCCCGGGTTGATCGAGGCTACGTCCAGGAGCTTCACGGCCTCCAGCTGGTCGTCGAAGTTGAAGATGGGCATGATGTAGAACTGTTCGCGGGGCACCGCGCCCTCCTCGTCAGTGGGCTCCATGGCCGCCACGGGGTAGTCCGCGGGCGGGACCTGCTGGCTGTCCATGTACTCCGCGAAACGCCTGGCCAGGCTCTCCAAGGCGTCCCTTATGCCGGGGCTGCCGGCGATGTCGAGGATGTCGTTCTTGCGCTTGAAGAACAGGAGCGGCTGGCGGCCGACCTTCTCGTCGAAGAGGAGCACCATGGACTGCTTCCACTCGGAGACGCGGTCGTCCCGGAGCCAGAAGAGGTTGCTGCCCCGGGTGCCGGCCCCGCACCGGAACCACAGCCTCCCGTTCACGTCCCTGCGCTCGTAGACGTACAGGACGGTGAAGGGCTTCACCGGCTGGCCGGGAGCGCCGTCCGGACTCTCCCTGACCAGGGCGCCGGGATGGG
>JAISFS010000014.1 GCA_031263485.1 Deltaproteobacteria bacterium
CGCGCGGCGGCGCCTTCCGGGCCGCGGGGCCGGGCCGCCGCATTCGAGTTCTATAGCACCCCGAATCCCGCATTGCAAGCCCCGTCTGGATAAAGTAAATGTTGTTTAATGACAAGTGGCGGAAACGACGGGCCGCGCCGTGCCGCTTCCCGCCAAGGATTTTCCGTTACCGGCGGGCGCCCCGGGCTGACCGTTCACGACGGAAGGCGACTGACTCCGGCACCCATCTCTGTCGGCTTTCCGCGAGCCGGTCAGAAAATTACCTTTGCGATTAATGCCGCCTTCGACCGCCGTTGCGTTGAGATTTGAGCAAGCGATTGCGGGCGGGGACGTATCGGGGATGGGCGGTCGAGGCTTGCGGAGCCATGACAATTGATATTGAGAATCATTTGCATAGAAATGCCGCTTTCGGGTTTATCTTGCCCGTCCGGTCCACAAGCCTTTCGGAGGTGGCCTCTTATTTTTTGACAAAAATTCGCCTATCGTTTCGGAGGTGAGCCGGAAAAAAATACGGCGGCCTTGAAGCCTCGGCGTTTAGGCCTCTCCGGAAAGGTTAATTTACATGTTTCCGTCCGTTGCGCCGCCTCGTCCTCTCCGGGGGCGGCAAAGGGATGGCATGCGGCGGCAGGGGATGGCATGCGGCTGCTGGGTATGGCATGCGCCGGCAAGGGGGTGGCATGCGTCGGCAAGGGTATGGCATGCGCCGGCAAGGGGGATGGCAAGCGCCGGCGAGGGGATGGCATGCGTCGGCAAGGGGATGGCATGAGCGGCAGGGGAGGTTTGGGGAATCGGGAGAGAGAGCTTCACCGGAGGATCCTGGGACCGTGTCGATCTGGACCGGCCAGTCCCGATGCCGCGAGGCGAGCCGACCCCTGTCCTGCGGGAATCTTGTGTTTCACCGGCGTTTGCTGCATAATCGCGTTCTTTTCCTCCCAGGGGCCATGTTCCTGGCCCGAGCCCTGCCCCCCTACCTGACGTCCTGAGGACGGGCGGTCGGATGTCACCATCATGGTTGGCGCGGGGCGCCTGCGTCCGTCGGCGACGGTCGGCCGTTGCGCCCGTTGCGGCGAAGGCTCGCGGAAAGCCCTTGCTTATGCCCTGGGTCCCGGCTAAGATGACTAACTTGCAAGCTTCCCTGCGGGCCGCCTGGGTCCAGGGGCGAAAGGGGGTCCCGCATGACTGCGGACTCGGCCGCGAAGGCCAAGAAGATCGTGCTCGCGTATTCCGGCGGGCTGGACACCTCGATCATCCTGAAGTGGCTCAGGACGACTTACGGCGCGGAGGAGGTCATAGCCTTCTGCGCCGACGTGGGCCAGGCGGACGAGCTTGACGGCCTGGAGGCCAAGGCCCTGGCGACGGGCGCCTCCAAGTGTTACATAAGGGATCTGAAGGAGGAGTTCGTCAGGGATTACGTCTTCCCCGCAGTCCGCGCCAACGCGATCTACGAGGGGCAGTACCTTTTGGGAACCTCGCTCGCGAGGCCGATCATAGCCAAGCATATGGTGGAGATTGCCCGCTCCGAGGGCGCGGACGCCGTGGCCCACGGGGCCACCGGCAAGGGCAACGACCAGGTCCGCTTCGAGCTCACCACCATGGCCCTGGACGGGAGCCTCCGCACCGTGGCCCCCTGGCGGGAGTGGAGCTTCAAGTCCAGGACGGATCTGATGGCCTACGCCGCGGCCAACGGCATCCCGGTCCCGGTCACCGCCGCCAAGCCCTACTCCACCGACCGCAACCTCCTCCATATCAGCTTCGAGGGCGGCGTCCTGGAGGACCCCTGGAACGAGCCCGAGGAGGACATGTTCCTCTTGACGGTGGCGCCCGAGAAGGCCCCGGACAGGCCGCGCTACGTGGAGATAGGCTTCGAGCGGGGCGATGCCGTGGCGGTCGACGGGGAGGCCCTGAGCCCGGCCGAGCTTCTGGCGAGGCTCAACGCGATAGCCGGCGAGAACGGCGTGGGCCGCGTCGACATAGTGGAGAGCCGCTTCGTGGGCATGAAGAGCCGCGGGGTCTACGAGACCCCCGGCGGGACGCTCCTGCACTTCGCCCACCGCAACCTGGAGTCCCTGACCCTGGACCGCGAGGTGATAGCCCTCAAGGATTCCCTGGTGCCCCGCTACGCGGGCATGGTCTACAACGGCTTCTGGTTCGCGCCGGAGCGCGAGGCCCTCCAGTCCATGATAGACGGCACCCAGGCGAAGGTCACCGGGACCGTGCGCCTCAAGCTCTACAAGGGGGGCCTCTGGACCGCGGGCCGCAAGTCGCCCCATTCGCTTTACGACCCGGAATTCGCGACTTTCGAGGAGGACGCCGTCTACGACCAGGCGGACGCCGGCGGCTTCATCAGGGTCAACGGATTGAGGCTCCGCATACCGTTGAAGCTTGCGGACGAGAGGAGGAAAGGCTGATGGCGTTGAGGAAAGGCACCGGGAGCGGCTCCCGGGCGACCGGCAACGGCCGGAAGGGCCGCAGGGGGACCGCGGAGGTTCCGGCGGCAGCCAGGAGAACTTCTGCCGCCGGGAGGGCCAAGGCCCCCGCCCGGTCCCGCGTCGCCTCGGCTTCCAGGACCAAAACGACCGCCAAGGCCCCCGCGCGCCCCCGCGAGGCTTCTGCCTCCAAGCCGAAAGCCCCCGCGAGGGGCCGCCCCGCTTCGACCGCAAGGACCAAGGCCCCGGCGAAGGCGCCCGCGAGGGGCCGTCCCGCCGCGGCAACAAGGGCCAAGGCCCCGGCGAAGACGCCCGCGAGGGGCCGTCCGGTCGCGCCTTCTGAGCCGAATGCCCCCTCCGGTTTTCCTGTGTCCTCCGAGGACATAGACCGCTTCGTCGATGCAGTCCGGGATCTTGCCAGGATGCTCTCCGGCCCCCGGATCCAGCAGGGCAACCATGCCGCGCGGGCAGCCCATGTCCCGCAGGTTTCATCGTCCGCAGGGTGCCCCCCGTCCGGCGGCCCCCATCTCCGCACCGGAAAAGGCCGACCCGCCGTCAAGGACGGCGGGAGAGCCGAGCGGCACCTCCAGGGGAGCCTGAACGATGCCGTGAGCCCCGCGCTGGCTGCGGCTTCTGTCTCCATCGGCTTCGACCGCGAGCTGGCGGTGGTGGACCTGGAAGGTACCGGGGCTCACGCCCAGTCGCTCTTCGCGGCCGGGATCCTCTCCGAGGAGGAGTATCTGAAACTCAAGGAAGCATTGGACGGCATGGCTAGCGAGCTCGCGGTTGAGTTGCCGGCGGCGGAGGGCTTTCTTAACGACCCCGCCCTGGAGGACATCCACATGAACGTGGAATCCGAGCTGACCGCGCGGGCCGGAGACGCTGGACGCAAGATCCACTCCGGACGCAGTCGCAACGACCAGGTGGCCCTGGACGAGACGCTTTACATGCGGGCGAAGGGCGCCGAAGTCACCGGGCTCATCCATGCCTTGCGGAAGCGCCTGACGGAGCGCGCCACCGAGGCCGGGGATACCTACATGCCCGGCTACACCCACCTCCAGCGGGCCCAGCCGGTGCTCCTGGCCCACCACCTCATGGCCTACTATCAGATGTTCACCAGGGACTGGGAACGCTTCGAGCGTCTCATGGACCGTCTGGACCAGTCCCCGCTGGGCGCGGGGGCCTTGGCCGGGACCTCTCTTCCCATCGACTCCGAGGCGGCCGCCCTCTCCATGGGCATGCAGGGCGTTGCCGCCAACAGCATCGATGCGGTCTCCAGCCGCGATCACGTCCTCGAGTTCCTGTCCTGCGCGGCCATCCTCTCCGTGAACCTCTCCAGGCTCGCCGAGGAGCTGGTGTTGTGGTGCACATCGGAGTTCGGCTTCGCCAGGCTCCCTGACCGGCTCGCGACCACCAGCAGCATGATGCCCCACAAGCGCAACCCCGACGGGGCAGAGCTCATGCGCGGCAAGTGTGGCCGCGTCTGCGGGGACCTCGTATCGCTCCTGATCACCATGAAGGGCCTCCCCCTCTCCTATAACCGCGACCTCCAGGAGGACAAGGAGCCCCTGTTCGATGCCATCGACACCCTGAAACTCACGCTGGTTCTTGCTTCCGAGATGGTGGGGAGCGTGACCTTCGACGTGAGGCGCATGCAGGAATCTGCGGAGGACCCGCTCATGGGCGCGACAGACATAGCCGAACACCTGGTCACCCGTGGGGTGCCATTCCGCGAGGCCCACCGTCAGGTGGGGGCGCTCGTGGCTTTTGCCGCCATCCGCGGCAAGGCCCTGAAGGACCTCACTCCAACTGAGCTACTGGAGCACTGCCCCGAAGCGGACCCTTCAGTGCTGGGCAGGCTGGACCCCATGAGTCTCATCGATGCCAGGAGGCACAGCCCCGGTGCCACGGCTCCGGTGCGCGTCCGTGTTCAGATTTCCGATGCCCAGGCGAGGCTCGCCGAGGAGGAGAACGCCGATCTGCTTTATGACCTCGGCGACAGTGCCAGGGACGCGGGCGAGGGGATCCTCTTCGGTCTTTCTTCGGAGAGAGATCACGGCGATGACTACGATGACGATGACTTAGACGATGATGACGACGACGATGACGATGATGATTATGATGATGATGATGACGACGACGACGACGATGATGATGATGACGACGACGACGACGACGACTACGATGATGATGATGATGACGACGACGACGACGACGACGACGACTACGATGATGATGACGACGACGACGACGATGATGACGATGACGACTTAGACGATGACGAT
>JAISFS010000015.1 GCA_031263485.1 Deltaproteobacteria bacterium
TGTCCGAAGCGGACGACCGCGAGGGCGCACGGGACGCCTGGACGCGGGTCGCGGAGGCGCGGGAGCGCCTACTGGGGCCGGACGACCCTGAGACGCTGGACGCGCTGGCACGCCTGACCGATGCCATGTCCGAAGCGGGCGACCGCGAGGGCGCCTGGGCGCGGGTCGCGGAGACGCGGGAGCGCCTCCTGGGGCCGGACGACCCTGAGACGCTGGACGCGCTGGCACGCCTGGCCAATGCCATGTCCAAAGCGGGCGATTTCACGGGCGAGCGGGACGCTTGGGCCCGCCTCGCCGAGGCGCGGGAGCGCGTCCTGGGGCCGGACGACCTCAGGACGCTGTCCGCGCTGGAATGCCTGGCCGACACGCTTCACAAGCTACACGAACTCATCCCGGAACGGAAAGTGAGGGAGCGCCTGGCGGAAAGCCGGGAACGGACGCTGGGCGCGGGCGATTTGACCACTAAATGGGCATGGGAAGCCCTGGCCGACCTCTTCTCTTCAATGGGGGACATCGATTCCGAGCGTGAGATCCGCGCCCGTCAGGCGGAGTCTCTCGCGCGGGAACTTGGAGCGGACAGCTTCTCCGCCCTGGATGCCCTGGACAAGCTTGCCCGGGCCTTGTCCGAAGCGGGCGACCGCGAGGGGGCCCGGGACGCCTACGCGCGGATCGCGGAGGCATGGGAACGCAAAGAGGGGCCAGACAGCAACAGAGCCCTGACGGCCCAAGCCCGGCTGGCCAAGGCATTGTCAAAAGCGGGCGACCGCGAAGGCGCTCGGGACGCGGCCGCGCGGGTCGCGGAGGCGCGGTTACGCATCCTGGGGCCTGACAGACCAACGGCCTTGGACGAAGTGGCCCGGCTGGCCGCAGCCTTGTCCGAAATGGGCGTCAACGGGCTCGCTCCGGAGTTTCCCGCATGGGTGGCGGAGGCGCGAGAGCGCCGCCTGGGTTCTGACGGCCCCGAGGCAGTAGAGGCCCTGCACCGGCTGCACAATGCCTTTACTACAATGTGGAGGATGAAAATAAGGGAAAGGGAATCGAAGGCCCTCGCCCAGGACACCTGGGCGCGGTACCGGGAGGCGGAACACCGCATCGAGGGACCGAACAGCCGGGCGGTCGACGACGCCTTGGTGCTACTGGCCAGCGAACTCCTCGCGATTGGCGACTACGGTGGCGCACGGAACGCTTACGCGCAGAGCGCTGAGGCGCGTGAGAGCGTCGAGGGGCCGGACAGCAGCCCTGCCATGTCCTCCCTGGAGAGGATGGCCGAGGCTCTCCTCGCGGCGGGCGACTACGAGGGCGCACGGGACGCCCTCTCGCGGGTCGCAGAGACGTTGGAGCGTACACAGAGGGACAGCCCCTTCACGATCCGCGTCCTCAGAAAGCTCGCTGCCACCCAGTATGCCCTGCGCGACCTCCCCGCGGCCATCCGCACGCTGGAGCGGACCTTGGATGCCATAGACCGAAGCATGCCGGGGAGTTCGTTCGGCTACCAGGAGCGCTCGCTTTTGAGCGATCTCCAGGCCGAGTCACAAGAGCCGGAGCGGGGGGCGGACAGCCCCGAGGTCCTGGACCGACTCGCCGAGGCTCTCCACTCGGCAGAAGCCCATGAGGCCTGGCGGGAGATCCGCGCCCGCCGTGCGGAGGCGCTCGCGCGGGATCTGGGTGAGGAGAGCCCCGAGGCATTGGACGCCATGTCCGAACTGGCTTACGCCATGTCCGTAACGGGCGACCGCGAGGGCGCCCGTGACGCCTACGCGCGGGTCGCGGAGGTGACGCCCGCACCCTGGGGCCGGACAGTGCAGGGGCCTTGGACGCCCTTGAACGCCTGGCCAACGCCTTGGCCCAAGCGGGCGACCGCGAGGGCGCCCGGGACGCATGCGCGCAGGTCGCCCGGGCATTGGAGCGCCAAGACGGGCCGGACAGCCCCGTGACCTTATACGCGCTGTCCCGGCTGGCCCAGGCCATGTCGGAAGCGGGCGACCACGAGGACGCCAGGAACGTCCGCGAGCGGCTCGCGGAGGCGTGGGCGCGCCTCGGGGGACCGGACAGCCGCGATGCCATCGATGCCCTGACGGATCTCGCCATCGCGTCTGCTGTGCTGGGTGACCTGGCCTCGGCCATCAAGACGCAGGAGCGGGCCTTAGAGGCCATGGACCGGGTACTGGGCCGGGATGATTTGCAGACCCGCGAGGCCCGCGCGGTTTTACTCGGCCTCCAGGCCCTGTCCCTCGCGCTGGAGCGGGGGCCTGACAGCCCCGAGGCCTTGGACGCCCAGGAACGCCTGGCCGATGCCTTGGCCGAAACGCTCGACCACGATGTCGCGCGGGACGCCATGGCGCGGGTCGCTTCGGCACGGGAGCGCCTCCTGGGGCCGGACAGCCCCGAGGCATTGGACGCCCTGCACAGGCTGGCCCTTTTCATGATCGAAGCGGGCGACCGCAAAGCCGCAACGGGCGCACTGGCGCGGGTGGCCGACGCGTGGACGCGCATCAAGGGACCGGACAGCCCCGAGGCCCTGGAGGCCAAGGCACGGCTGGCGGAGATTCTTTGAAGCGGACAACGATCATGATGCGCGGTCCGCCTTCGTGGGTCGCGGAGTCGCACGAGAGCCATCCGGAGCCTGACATCCCGACGTTGCCTCCCACGAGACGCGGGAGCGGGCTTTCGGGACGGCCGTACGGGCCATGGGTCCTGTCCTCCCAGACCGAAGTCGGCAGCCGTTCACCGGGAGAGCTTGGGGAGAGCTTGTCAGGCAGTAGAATTCGCGCCATAAGCGGCGGCGTCGGGCCGCGCCCGGCCAAGTACCCCCTGCCCGCGCCTGATGGCCTCAGCCGCCTTCGCCTTTCTGGCCGCCTTTCCCTTTCGGGGCATCCTCCGCCACAATCGGGAACCCTTCGCTTTTCGGGACGGCTTCTCTTCCCCCGGCATCCCAAGCCTCATCTCCCCCCTTGGCCTCTTTGGCCTCATTGCCCTCATCGGCATCTTTGGCCTCTTTGACCTCTTTGGCCTCTTTGGCCTTCCGGGGCTTGGGGGGCTTCCGGTTCCCGACCCTCTGCGCGGCCTCGATGCCGCCTTTGAGCCAGACACGGATAAGTTCGCCTGCGGCCTTGAGCGAGCTCTCCACTGCCTCCAGCTCGCTTTCGGCGAAGCGTGACAGCACCCAGTCGACGTTCACCGCCTCGTCCCGGTCCTCCTTGGGGGGGCGGCCTATGCCTATCCGGAGCCGCGCGAAATTCCCGCGCACGAACTCCCTTATCGACTCGATGCCCTTGTGGCCGGCGCTCCCTCCCCCCAGCGTGGCCTTCACCTTGCCGGGGGGAAGATCCATCTCGTCGTGGACCACCAGAAGCCCGTCCGCCACGGAAATCTTGTAGAAGCCCGCCAGTTCGCGCACCGCCACGCCGGAGAGGTTCATGAATGTCTGCGGCCAGGCCAGGATCACGCGAGCCCCTTCGAGGGTGCCGGTGGCGATCTGGCTGGACTTGAAGGCCGAGGGGCGACCGAAGGCGTAGGGGTCCTCCCCGACAAGGGCCTCCAAGGCCATGAAACCCACGTTGTGCCGGGTCTCGGCGTACTGACGGCCCGGGTTGCCCAACCCCACGATTATCCTGGTCCCCGAAAGCTCCATGCGCGGCCTCCTCCCTGCCATGGCCCCCGAAAGTCTCGCGGGGCGCTCCCGCAGGCACCCCCGCGGCACGGCAATTGTAGGGAAAACCTGCCCGCTTGCCAAATCCTTCCCGCACGTGCCGTTGGGCGGCACCCGAACGTGCCGGCAGGGGCCGGGGGGGGGCGGACGGGCACCAAGGCAATCGGGTGGCGGAGGCCGCGCCGAAGCGCCTTTTGGCGGAGCTACGGCGGTAGCCCTTTGGCGTCGTCCGTGGTGGCCCGATCCGGACATCCGAGGCGCCCCCCCGCTCCCCTGATGCCCCGAAGACGGCCAATGCGGCGTAGTTTGACCGGTGCTGTTCCGGAGCCGCCTGAGGGCGACCTTGCCTCCGAACTGACCCGCTTACCGCAAAGCCGTCGCAAACGTTATTTTTAGTCCCCTGTCCGGCCCTTTCTTGCAATCATGAGTTGCATACGATAAAATCCAAGAAACAGACGGCTTTAAGCCGCCCGGGCCCCCGATGGGAACGGCCCGGAGACGGTCGGCTTCCAGGGGGTGGGAGGAGAACGGGCGCCGAGCCTCCCCCCGGCCTCGGGGCCTTTTCTTGACGCTCGCCGGCGCCGCGCCGGCCGCCCGACAGGGTCCCGAGAGGCAAAGCGGGCGGCCCGAAACCCCCTGGGAGTTAAATCGTTATGAAAAAACACACCTGCATAGTCTGTTCCTACGAGTACGACCCCGCCGTCGGCGACCCCGACAACGGCGTCCCCCCCGGCACCCCCTTCGAGGCCCTCCCGGCCGACTGGGTCTGCCCCGTCTGCGGAGCCGGCAAGGACCAGTTCGAGGAGTCCGAGTAGGAACTGACCCGGACGGGAGACCCGATCCCCGTCCCAAGGAGATCACCCTGACTGTCCCCTGGGCCCTGTCCCCGGGGGCATCCTGGCGGAGGTGCCATGATCTACCCCTTCAACGCGGTCGAGGCCTTAAAGATCGCCATCTCCATCGAGGAAAACGGCCTCAAGTTCTACACCGACGCCGCCAAGAGGTTCGCGCCGTCCTCGACTGCCGACCTCTTCGCCAAGCTCGCCCACGAGGAGGAGGGCCACAAGGCCCTGTTCCAGGCGATGCTGGACGCGTTGCCCAAGGACGAGGCCCCCACGGCCTTCGATCCGGACAACGAGATGGACCAGTACCTCAAGATGATGGCGGGCATGCACATCTTCCAGCAGGATCCCGCGGAGGTCGCCAAGGTGCTCGCCGCCGTGAAGGACCAGAAGGACGCCCTGACCCTGGCCATCACCTTCGAGAAGGACTCGGTCATGTTCTTCGTCCAGCTCAAGGAGGCCTCCGCCGAGATGAGCGACAAGATCTCCGTGGACATGCTCATCGCCGAGGAGGCCCGCCACCTCCGGATCCTCGCCAGGGAGTACAACCGGCTCTACCGTCCGGACAAGTAGCGCTCCGGCCGCTCGTTTCGGCCCCGCGATAGCCTCAAAGGCGCCCCGGCCCCCCCAAAGGGCTCCGGGGCGCTTCTTTTTTACGTCGTCCCGCCCAAGGCCCGTAAGGCCCGTCCTCAGCCCGGATGCTCTCTTGGATTCCGGGAAGAGCCTCTTGGATTCCGGGAAGAGGCATGTCAGGGAGAAAACGGCAGGACAGGGGCGAGCCCGAAAGGGCCCGGAGAGTCCGAAGGTTTACGTGCGGGCGCGAAGAATCCGGGAAGGGCCTGCGGAGAGCCCGCCAGGACATGGGGAAAGTCCGGGAAGAGCCGGGGAGGGCCCTGATACGGGATCCGGGGGGCCCTGAAGAGGCCCAGCAGCTCCTCTGGTGCGGCCTGCCAGGCGTCCGGCCAACCGGAGTCTACCCGTGATTCCGTTTTTTACGGGCCCCGGCACCAGCAAAGGGCCACTTTTCGGCCCGATTCCACGACCGGCCGATCGTTAGGAGACGGGATTATTTTCCCTGCCCGCGCTTCACACCCGCCGGGCCATGGCTTATAATAGTCGGCTGGAGCCCGAACCCGTCATAAATCAAGGGATTACGGTCGCCACCGCCGATCGGGCGGAAGGGGATCTTCTTCGCACGGGCCCCGATATGCGACTTGGCCTCTGGCGCCCCATCGCGGCGCCGGAGTCTTTTTTTCCGCCCGGGGGCCTTGCGGCCCTTGCCCCATGCCCGGGCGTCGCCGAACCGACAGCTCGAGGAGCCTCCGACAATGGAACCGATCAAGATTTGCGACAACGTGTTCTGGGTGGGCGCCGTGGACTACGACATCCGCGACTTCCACGGCTACCTGACGCCCAAGGGGAGCACCTACAACGCCTACCTGGTCGTGGACGAGAAAATAACCCTGATCGACACCGTCCGCCACGGCTTCGAGGACGAGCTCCTCTCCCGGATCTCCAAGATCGTGGACCCGGCCAAGGTCGACCAGGTCATCTCCAACCACGCGGAGATGGACCACTCGGGGTCCCTGCCGGGCATCATGCGGGCCATCGGGGCCTCCAAGCCCGTCTACGCCTCCGCGATGGGGGTCAAGAACCTCCACGGCCAGTTCCACGGGGAGAGCCTGAACCTTCTGGACGTGGCCAAGGAGCACCCGGCATCCGGGAAGTTCTCCTTCAAGTTCCTGGACACCAAGATGATCCACTGGCCCGACAGCATGTTCACCTTCATGCCGGAGCCGGGGGTGCTCTTCTCCCAGGACGGTTTCGGACTCCACTTCGCCTCGACCGAACGTTTCGACGACCAGGTGCCCTGGGACCTTCTGAGGGGCCTCGCCGTGAACTACTTCGCGAACATCCTCACCCCGTACACGGTTCAGATCGGGAAAATCCTGGAGACCGTCAAGGAGACCGGGATCCTTCAGGCGACCAGGATCGTCTGCCCCGACCACGGGATCGTCTGGCGCAAGGACCCGGCGAAGATAGTCGAGCTCTACGCGCATCTGGTCTCCAGAAAGCCGGCCCGCAAGGCCGTGGTCGCCTTCGACACCATGTGGCACTCCACCGAGTACATGGCCCGCGAGCTCACGGACGCCCTGGGAACGCGCGACATAGACGTGAAGTACCTGTCCCTCAAGCACAGCCACAGGAGCGAGGTGGCGGCCGAGGCCCTGGAGGCCGCGGCGGTGCTCATCGGGACGCCCACCATCAACAACCAGATGTTCCCCTCCCTGGCCGATCTCCTGTGCTACCTGAAGAGCCTCAAGGTGAAGGACAAGATAGGCGCCTCCTTCGGCTCCCACGGCTGGAGCGGCGAGGGCGCGAAGCTGGTCCAGGCCGAGCTCGCCGGCATGGGCTGGAAACTCCCCTCCCCCGAGGTGCGCGTCCAGTGGGTGCCCAAGGAGGCGGACCTCCAGCCGCTCAAGGACATGGCGAAGGCCGTCGCGGACGAGATCGACAAGATCTAGCCGCCTCGGGGAATCCCCGGCTCCCGTACCGTCCGTCAAGGCCCGCGCCCGCAGGCCCGCCCCGGCAAACCCGCGATGCCGTCCATAAGCGTGCGCTCGGGAAATCCTGCCCCGCGCCTCCCCCGCTTCCAGCCGGGGAGGCGCGGGGCTTTCTTTTCGCGGGCAAGCGGGCAGGGAGCTGCCGCGCCAATCCGCATGCCCCGCAGGGAACGCGCGGGTACTCCGGACCGCCGGACACGCGCCGCACAGGCCGCTGGAACACGTGACGCTGGAATACGCGCCGCACAGGCCGCGGGAATACGCGCCGCACAGGCCGCTGGTACACGTGACGCGGGAATACTTGATGCACAGGGCGCTGGAACACGTGACGCGGGAATACTGGATGCACAGGGCGCTGGAACACGTGACGCAGGAATACGAGGCGCACAGGGCAAGGATAACAGGATGCGAGCGCGGGGCACAGGATGCACGGGGCTCTCGAGATGAGCGAAACACTCGGCCAGGATGACCGCAACCAAGCATTACCAGGCGGACATGGCGCCGGCAGGGGATGAGCGTCCGCTAGCCGCGGGCCGACTTGGCGGGCCGCTCCGCCGTAAGCAACCTGCATGGCCGGGCCCGGCGAGAAACCGGGAACCTTGCCCTGACGCGAGTGTCTACGGATGTCGCCGATTCGAAAACGCCTCCACCGGACAACTTCTTTCAAAATTGAAAGAACGCTTGCAAGCCGACCGGTAAGCGGGGATAATGGCCAATCTTCAACCCGCGCCCCTGCCCCGGAAGTCGCGCGACCGCCTTCCGAGGCTCCCCAGCGGCAGACCGAACCGCCAAACCCCTCTCCAACGCTCCACGCCCCCGCCCTGACCCAGCCCCTGCGGACCTTGCGGAAACAGGAGTGCGCCGTGACCGCCAAAGCGAGCAAGACCAACGCCGTGAGGCTCCTGGAAAGCTTCGGATACCTCTTCGATCTCCTGGAGGCCGAAGTGGACGAAGGCGACCTCTCCGCCGAGAAAGCCGCCATTGACCTGGGCCTCCCTGAGGAGGCCGTCTACAAGACCCTCGTCGCCAAAGGCGACAGGACGGGGTACATGAAGGCCATGATCCCCGCAGGGAGGGTCCTCGACCTCAAATCCCTGGCGGATGCCTCCGGCAACAAGAAGGCCGCCATGATCCCAGTGAAGGACCTCATGCCCGTCACGGGCTACGTGAGGGGCGGATGCTCCCCGCTGGGCGGGAAACTGCGCGCGCCGCTGTTCATCCTGGAAGAGGCGCTCGTTCAGCCTTTCATCGTCTTCAACGCAGGCCGCCGCGGGCTTTTCGTCAAGATGAGGCCCGATGACCTGATCCTCGCGACCGGTGCGGTTACGTGCGTCATCTCGCCGCCGGCGGACTACGACAGCATCTGAGCGGCGCGGCGCGGCGCGGAGCGTTGCGAAGCGGCTTAGCCAGTTGCCCGCAGGGGTGTGGCCCTGAAGGTCAGGACCGGAAGATTCAGGCCTGGAATGCTCAAGCCCGGGAGGTTCAAGCCCGGAAGGTTCAGGCCTGGAATGCTCAAGCCCGGAAGGTTCAGTTCCGGCAAGTCCCGGATAGCTATGGAATCCAAAGCCCGAACGCCCGCACGACACTCCCTCCGTCCGGAGCGCGTTCGTGCGCGGACAGGCGCTCCTGACCCGACGCTCCTGCCCCATGGAGCCCATAAGCCGCAAACGCCGTACGGGAAGCCGTGCGCGGCGTAAAGGTCACGCCCCCTTTCCCTTGAAGGAATTTTGTCGAGCACGGACCGGTCTTACCCGTGCGCGGAAAAGCGTCCCGGATCGGCTGCGGCAGGAGGCGGCGCCCGATTAGCGGATACGCGTCACGCGTATCGCGCACCGCGCGGCGCGGTCTCCGCCTTGGCCAGGCGCCTCATGCCCCGCGCCCGGGGGGCGGCACAAGGCGGATGAAGGAGGTGCGCCATTCCTTCAGGGCCTTCTCGCGCTCCTGGGGATTGGTGTCGTCCTGGCTGATGAACGCGTCCAGGAACTCCGAAGGGTAGTGGGCCTTCACGTAGGCGGTGCGGTAGGAGAGGAGCGCGCGTGACGCGGCGTCCCCTTTCGACGGCGAGATGCGGGAGTGGAAGACCAGCCTGTCCCAGATATCCGCGGCGCTCCCGCCATGAAACCCGTTGGCTTCGCCCAGGGACAGGAAGGGCGGGCGCTTGGCGGCCAGCTCGTCCGTGTCGTCCCTGGCCATGGCGCGGACCAGCAGCTCGGCCAAGGGGAAACCGCAACGGGTCACCGCGTCCACCGCCTCGGCAAGCTGCTCCAGGTACAGGAACACGCCCCAGGTCGGCGCCAGGACCGGCTCCAGAGCCGGATGAGGCGCCGGGCGTCTCTTGCCGCTGCGGCGGGCTTCCAGGAACTCCGAGCAGACGCCGAAGTCGTTGAAGAGCGGGGGGTGCAGGGCCCGGAGCGCGATGAGGTCCCGGAAGCTCAGGTCCTTGAGCGTCTTGAGCGCCCCGGCGACCCAGTAGTTGCCCAGGAAAGGTATGCCCGAGGTGTTGCCTTCGGACATGAGCGCCAGGGTGCCGGGATCGTCCAGCGGCACCGCGGAAAGATCCAGCCTGCCGCCGTTGTGCTCGACCAGTCTCAGGGCGGTCGAGAGGAGCGAAAGCGTCTTCCGGGGGGAGACGTCGAAACGCAACAGCCCGTTCTCCTCCACGCCGCAGGCATCGAACTGCACGGCGGTGTCGGGCCTCCGGCCGCCCATCGCCCCGAAGTCCAGGAACAGCGGAACCGAGTCCCGCAGAAGCCTCGGGCTCACGACGAGGCTGAAGGGGGACGCGGCGGCGGCCCTGGGGATGTCCTCCAGCACCAGGCTGACGTCCACGATCTTCCGGATGACGGGGTTGCGGTCGGCCGCCTCCCGGAAAAGCGAAATCTCCTTCAAGGCCGTCTCCAGCGGGATGCCCGAGTGGTCCGGGAGCATGCCGCAGAGATCGTCCATCTCCTTCAGGGGGAATCCGAAAGCGCGGCCCACCTCGCGCACCAGGGCCCTGCCGCGCAGGTGCTCCAGCGACAGCGAGTGCGCCGCGAAATGCGAGCCGCCGTAGGTCTCGGTGATGTAGCTTATGATCTCCGCCGCTCGCTCCGGGGGCGCCTCGATCTCGACCCTGGGGTAGTCCCGCGCCTCGGGGTTGATGAAGAACTCGGGGGCCAGTCCGAGCTCCACCGGATCCAGATCGGTTATGCCCAGAGCCCAACAGACCAGGCTCGAGGCCGCGGGCCCGTTGCCGGGCCCCAGCTCGATGCCCTGGGAGCGGGCCCGGGCCGCGTAGTCCGCCACGACCAGGACGTACTGCGAGGCCCCCACGGCCAGGACGTCCTCGGTCTCGCGGCGGAGCCTGTCGTTGTAGAGCTCCCTGCGGCGGTCGTCGAACGTCGTGTCGCGGGACTCCATCTCCGCCAGGCGCCTGTCCAGCCCCTTGCGGGCCGCCTTGAGGAGGAAGTCGTCGGCCCGCTCCCGGAAGTCCTCGGAAGGCCTGACCCCCTCGCCGATGTCGGGGCGCGGGGCGCTGAAGGCCCGGCGCTGGGGGAGCTCCACCAGGCATCGGCCCGCGAGGGCCGTCGCCTGTTCCAGGGCTTCCGGGCAGTCGGAAAAGTCGTCCCGCATCTTTTCCGGGCCCATGAGGCTCAGGTGCCCCCCGCCGAACTTGACGGCCAGTGCCGAGTAGTCGATGGGTACCCTTTGACGGATCCGGCGGAGCACCTCGTAGGCGCCTTCCTCCGAACGGTCAAGACAGCGGCACTCGCCGGCGGCGACCAGCGGGAGCCCCATCGCACGGGCCAGCTCCTTCAGACCCTCGCGCTCCTCGCGGGGGGAGTCCGGGCCCTCGGGGCGGATCTCCAGATGGAAGCGGCCGGGGAAGAGCCTGGCATAGCCCTCGGCGCAGTCGCGGGCGGCCCGGTAGTTCCCCTGCCTGAGCAGGGCCGGGATCTCCCCCAGCGTCCCCGCGCTCAACGCCGCCAGTCCCTCGCCGTGCTCCTTCAGAAGCTCCACGTCGACCCGCGGGCGGTGGAAGAAGCCTTCGGTGTTGGCCCGGGCTGTCAGCCTCACCAGGTTCCGGTAGCCCGCCATGTCCATGGCCAGGAAGACCAGGGTCGAGGCCTCCTCGCCGGGGGGATGGCTCCTCCGGCCCCTGGGCGCCACGTGGAACTCCGCGCCCGGGATGGGCCGGATCCCCTCCTTGACCGCCAGGCGGTAGAACTCCCAGATCCCGAACATCTGGCCCAGATCCGTGAGCGCCACGGCGTCCATGCCGAGTTCGCGCACCCGCCGCACCAGGGCGGGCACGCGGATCGTGCCCTCCAGGAAGCTGTAGCAGGACCGGACGTGGAGATGCGCGAAACTCATGGTAAGGCGCCTCGGCTACAGGGCCCCGCAGCATGCGGAACGGGGACGGCGGCAAGGGGGGCGGAGCGTAAGGCCTGCGCCGCTCACAATCGCGGTGTCGTAATTATAGCACCGAATCGCGCCTCGCGCGACCTGAATGCCTGGATATTTCATCGGTCGGAAAGCCGTTTATCTCAAGGCTTCCTGCTCGGTTCGGGGCCGACGGCCGATCGGACCGCAAGCCCTTGACCATCTCCGCCGCCCGCATACGGACGTCCGGCACCGGAACGCCCGTGCTCCTTGCCGTCCGGACTCCGGCAAGTCCGGCTCCAAACCGTCCGGACTCCGGCAAGTCCGGCTCCAAGCCGTCCGGGCTCCGGCAAGTCCGGGTCCGGACCGACCGGACTCATGGGTGTTCGGGCCGCGCGCCGTTCGGGTTCAGGAAAGCTCGAGCCCGTAGCCCCGGCGCACGGGGCTCCGGAGGTCATCGTGGCCGTCGCCGAGAATGTTTACGATCGAGGCGCCGCAAGAGACCGCTCGCTCCGACGGTCCTCGCGGGACCTGGCCGGACGGCTGACCCGTGCCTCGGGATCCGGGACGCCGGACAGGAGCCGCCGTTCTCCCCGCCGCTGCCGACGGGCACCGCGGTTTCCCATCGGGCCTTCCGTTCGGCCCTCGGTTCGCCGCGATCGACCGCAGCCGCCTCCGACAGGGTGCGTTACCGAATCGGGGCGGATGATAAGCGCGGATGGGGCCTGCCGGTGAGGCCGCCCATCCGGACGGGGGGGACCCGCAGGACACGGGAACGCCGCGGGCCGCCCCGAAGGCCCCCAGGAGGCGGGATTTTGCCTCCCCGACGTGCTATCATGGCCTATCCGCCCCGGAAATCCTGACCAATCATGTTCCAGGCGCCCGGAGCGTCGGGGGGCCCCCGTGACCGTTTCCCTGAAAGCCCTTTTCAACAAGCCCGTGAAGGCGGCCCTCCGGCGGGTGAATTTCGTGAAGCTCCTGGAGCGCATAAGCCTCCAGGAGCCGGGGAAGTCCTACGGCGCCCGGGACGCCCTGGGACCGGCCTTCGCCGACCAGGACCAGATTGCCCGGCTCGCGGTGGACCTGGCCGAACGGGCCGCGGAGGCCAAGGGCGACCGGGCCCCGTCCCGCCACGAGCTCCAGGGGCACGTGGAGCTCATCAGCTGCCGCTACGACTGGGAACTCCACAGGACCAGCAAGGCCGCCTTCTTCAACGTCATAACCCACCTCTTCGATACCGCCAGCCTGGAAAGCCTCTACGTCTCCAAGGACCTCCGCGAGCTCAGGCACATGGACAAGCTCAAGAAGGCCAGGGACGACGGCGTGGGCATACTCTACCTGGTCAATCACACGTCCCACTTCGACGAGTTCATCTTCGACGTGTTCCTGGACTCCTGGGGCCTCCAGCTGCCGCTGTTCGCGGCGGGCCAGAACATGATGGCCACGCCCAGCCTCACGCGGCTCTTCATGCTGGGCTCCTACGTGATCGTGCGCAAGGGGGCCTCCAGGAGCTACCTTTCGGCCCTCTTCCACTACTGCCAGGCCCTGGCCGAGATGGGCAAGCCCCAGGGCATCTTCCTGGAGGCCTGGTCAGGGGGCGCAAGGACCCGGGACGGCTCCCTCCGTTACCCGAGGCGCCTGGTCACCATCCAGGGCGCGCTCGCGGCCCGGGGGGACGTCCTGGTCCAGCCCGTGGTGGTGAGCTACTCCCGCGTCCCCGAGGACCTGGACCTCTCCGAGGGGAAGAGCCTGTGGTCCTGGATAAACGGCGCCAGGCTCGCCTCTGGGCTCGCCCGCAACCCGTTCTCCCCGCTCGAGGGGCTGGCGTCGGGCCTGAAGGGGCTTTTCGGCAGGACCTTCGTGGGCTTCGGGGAGGGCCGCCACCTGTCGGAACTCAAGGAGGAGTGGTCCCGGGACGCCCAGGGCCTCGAGCTGGACGAGTTCACGGCGCTGTACGCGATAAAGGAGATAGCCAGGGACAAGAAGATCATGGCCTCGCAGCTGGCGGCCCTGGGCCTGGGGCTCGCGGCCCGGCGCGGGAGCCTGGACGTGGTAGGCTGCGCCGAGGAGTCCCTGGAGGTCATCCGCGACTACCACGGGCGGGTCTTCGATGCCGAGCCCGACCTGGAGGACTTCGTTCGCGCCAAGCCCATGGCGGAGGTGGTCGAGGACGGCACGCGGTCCCTGAGGCTACGCCGGATCGTGGGCGCCAAGCCGTGGTTCCGCCGCAGGCTCCCCCGTATCATTTCCACCCACGGGCTCTCGTACTACGCCACCCACAGCGACCGCAGGCTCTACAGCCCGGCGGGCAAGGAGAACATGGTGGTCTGCGGGGCCGGGCCCTGGGGCTTCGCGATGGTGACGCTCGTGGGCCGCAGGACCATAGGCGACCGCAAGTTCCACAACTCCTCCCTGTCCCTTTTCGACGGGGACGACCAGCTGGTCCAGGACATAGCCGACACCCGCTCGCGGCCCGAGTTCCCGGACGCGCGGCTCCCCAAGAACGTCTTCCCCACCTCCGATGCGGTCGAGGCGTTCCGCAAGGCCAACGACGTGATAATCGCCGCCCCGCCCTCCCGCGCGGGCCAGCTCCTCTCCACCGTCCTTGGGTCGGCCCCGGAGCTCAGGAGCCTCATCCTCTCGGTGAGGGGGTTCGACCCGCTCACCCACCGCCTGGCCGTGCAGATGGCCTGGGAGGCGGCGGCCGCCGCCGGGCGCCCCGACGTGAACATCCTCGCCCTCTCCGGGCCCTTCGAGCCGCAGGATCTCATAACCGACAAGGGCGGGCTGTGGATCCTGGCCGGGCCAAGGCGCGGCGACAAGCACCCGGAAAGCCCGCTGTTCCGCTTCGGCCGCTTCAAGGTCCGCGAGAGCCATGACCCGCTGGGCGTGGAGATAGCGGCGTCCCTGGCGGACGCCTACAGCCTCTACGGGGCCTATCTGAAGGCCCACCGGGAGCTCACGCGCCCCGAGGAGCTGGCCACCTTCGTCGTCGAGGTCTCCGCGGAGGCCAAGCTTCTGGCCATGGCCCTGGGCGGGCAGGCGGACACCTTCGACGCCGACAGCCCCGCCTGGCTCGCGGAGTTCGTCTTCGGGGCGCTCTCCGCCAACCGCCTCGCCACCGTGAAGGCCGCCGCCCAGAAGGGCGGCGAGGCCTTGAAGGAGCTCGTCGAGGAAGGGGCGACCGAACGCTGGCCTGACCGGGGGCTCCTGGGCTACCAGGCCATCCACTCGGCTCACCTGATCGCCAAGCACATCTCGCTCAAGACCCCGCATCTGGAGCGGGCGGACAAGATCTTCTGGGGAAGCTGAGCACCGAAGGACGACCAGCGGGCCGATGCCGGGCGATGGGCTTCCGCCACATGACAGCCGGGGCAAGCCGCCGGAGACGGGTTCCGGTCGGTCCCCCGCCACCCCTCACCAGGCGCTTTCAGGACTTCCCGCGTCCCGGAATTTTCCACGACCGCCCCCGAACCGGCGAGCATCTCCATCCCTTGCCGCTTCCCCCGGCCCGTCGCCGACTTTCACACGTTCCCCAAGGCCGTTCTTCGGCGATTCCCCCGCCCGTGTCCGCCCGTGGCCTTCAAAGCCTTCACGGGTCGCCTTGCCCGTCCGACCGTGGCCTTCAAAGCCTCACGGGCCGCCTTGGCCTTCCGTGACCGCTCGCCGGTGCGCGGACCCAGCAAGCCCGCGCCGGTCCCCGCCGACCCCCGCTGAAGTTGACATGCCCTCCCTGTTAAGTGTAATTTGTGCGCGGGCCACCCACAACCCGAACGCCCCAGGTTCAGGGGGCAAATTCAAAAGCGCATACGGTAACCTCATAATGACACCCCGCCCAGCTCACAGCTCCAAGTCCCTTGCCGCCCTATTCGCCCTGCCCCTCATCTGCATCGCCGCAGGATGCGGGGCCCTGACGGACTTCGCCAACGACAACGAGTACAGCATCCCCTTTCTGGGCGACATGACCTTCGTGAGCCCCGCGAGGCTCAGGGGCGGAATCATCCCCATCGAGGACCAGATAGGCCTGGGGCCAGCCGATGCGGGCGAGCACCTCTCGCGGCTAATCACCGACGTCTTCAAGCAGCGCTACCAGCTGCTGATGGTGGACTCCGCGGTCATGGCCCGTTACGCCCAGGGCAGGGGCTTCTCTCACCCGCTCACGCCGGAGCAGGCCATGCAGATCTGCCGGGATCTTAACCTGAACTTCGTGATGGAGGGGGCCGCGGCCCATTACGGGCAGAGCCAGGTGAGATCCGGCTGGCGCAAGCTCATGCGCTGGTTCACTGACCAGCAGCAGTACGTCCAGGTGCTTCTGACGCTGAGGGGCTACGACCCCTCCGACGGCACGGTGGTGACCTCCCGCTCCTACGAGTCCAGGATCCACGTGGGCGACGTCGAGCCCCGGGACGATTTGGGCGAGCAGACCGTCTTCCGCCCCTCCCAGGAGGTCATCGAGAAGAGCCTGGACGAGGCCATCGAAGGGGTCTACATGCGCTCCATGGACGGCCTCAAGGCGTTGCCCTTCAAGGCCCAGGTGGTCTCGATCTCCGGCAACCGCGCGCAGATAAACTTCGGGCGTGACGTGAAGATGCGCCGCCGCCTGAAGTTCGTGAAGCTCTCGCACCTTGAGGATATCGAAAACGACATCCAGGTGACCTACCACGTCCCCGGGCGCCCCACCGCGCGGCTCACTACCGTGGAGGTACAGGACGACCTCACCTACCTCACGATAGACGACGGGACCGTGAACGTGGGCGACTTCATCATGTCCTGGAACTATTGACGGCACCCCCGCCTCATCGGCCATGACGGCCATGGCCGACGGCCCTCTCAGTGGCGCTCGCCCTGCACCTCTCGGCATGGTTTTTCCCGCGTTGCATTTCCTGCGGAATTGGGACCCGATATCCGCCGAAATTATTCTGCGACCGTGCCTGGCAAGCCTTCCAGGCGGATCCGCCGGGTTTTCGAGACGCGCTCGCCTTGACACGTGTCCAGATCGCACCCTAATCCGACGACAGCCATGGGCATCACGCGCTAGCGTTTGCGGCCGTGACTGCCCCGTTATTGGCCAAGGCCGCCCACACAGGGAACCGGGGACGGCCGGAAATCGTCCTCCGGGCAAATCTCCGGCTCCTCTGAGGCTTTTCCCCTGTTTCCCCTCTGGCGACACAGGCAAGGAGCCTGTTCCGCCCGCTTTTCGCCTTGTCGCCCGTTGGCAGGCAAAAATCAAAGTCGATTCAATGGAGAATGACAAGGCATTAACTCGACACCTGGCCAATAGCCATCTCGCCCGCCAGGCACAGTGTGCCCAGCTCATCCCCCGGAATCTGGCCGATATCGTCCGCTTGCCCTGCCAACCCGCAGATCCCCGCCTTCTTCCTGCGGAAGCTGACCTTCCGCCGGGACGGGCACCGTCCGTCAAAGCGGCATGAACGGCATTGCCTTCGCCAGATCCCTGGCACAAGCTATCCTGTTGATGTTCATGAGGAAAATCCTACGGCGAGAGGTTCAGACTGAACTGTCATCACCATGTTGATATTTTAGGAATCTTGGCACAGAAGCGCAGACGCCGTAAAGAATGGCCAGAAACCTAATCATGCTTCTCGTCGCTTACGTCTTTCCAATCCAATGTCAACAACTTAAGGCAGAAATCGGCAGTTTCTCCGATATTTTCATCAATGATATCAGTAGCTTGCCAGACGTCGCTCCTCTTATGTTGTTGACATTGCTTTCCAATCTACGGGAAAAAAACGAAACATGACATCGGTCAACCCATGAATGGCGATCGCGCAGGCACGGATTTCAAGACCAGATTCATAGTACGGGACAAGATATTTTTTTTTGAGTATCTGTCCAGATGCCAAGGCAATGTAATCTTCCAGTATTTTTAAAATATTTTCAGGCAATGCCGGAAAACCAGGCAGAGGAATGCCATCCATAACCGATTCCACTGTTCTCAAGGTCTGAACTGGCAGTTTAGTCTTATGGTATTTAATCTCGATGATCACTTTGCATTTGTCCGTCAGCGAATATATTATATCTGCTCTTCCCTCGCCAACATGCATTTCCAGTTCAGCTCGTTTACTTTTGACGTTAAGGAGCAGATAAATAAGTGACTGAAACAAAAATTCATCAGGATGCTTCAGATACAGAACGATTTCTCCCAAAAATGACGAAAAAATGCGGGCGCATTCGGTGGAATCTGAAGAGTCGAAAGCATCAACGAAAGAGGCATATTTCTCGTTAATTGTCCCGGTAAATCCTGGGAAAGGGGATTCCAACCGGACAAAGTCATGGATAATAGCGTAAACTATCTCGTTGTTGGGGCATTTAAGGATATAATTTGTATTTTCATTCGTCAAATCGATTTTGCTTATGGTCAAATATCCACTCTGAAATAGCAGGAGCTCTGTATCAGCGCTTTTTAAATCGGAGATGACTGAAAATTTATTTTGGGTGAACTCCCCGAAAACAATCTTGAGGTATGTTTCCGCTAAAGGACTCAACTTATATGCAATCAAGGAAGTTCCTGATTCGTACCAATAATTATTGAACCTAGACCTTTTCAAACAACAAACCACAGAATACGGGTTATAAACTTTTGTCTCTCCATCCCAGGTATAACCGTCGTACCAATGTTTTAACCTGTTCAGGAAATCGATTTCCGTTGAATTTGATTTCATATGTCCTGATTTACGCATGTTCGATAAAGCAAATCGTATGTTTCCCGAAAAATTAGCTGTTATCTCGTCTTCAGTAAAACCGCAAATAGCCGAAAATCGTGGCTCCAAAGATATGTCAGTAATATTGTTCAATCCTGAAAAAAAAGAAAATGGCTGGAACTTTGTAATGCCGGTTATCAAGGTGAACCGCAACATGGGAGCGCAACCTTTTATGGCTCCGTAAAAATTATGAAGCATCATACGAAGTTCCTCTGTTATCCCGTGATCGCCTATGCCTCCTATAATCTGGTAATCGTACTCGTCAATAAGCAGAAATACGTTCTTAGCCTTTCTTTTCCTGTCCAACACACTGTCCGATGGCTGAATATCAGCGTGCTTGTTCGAAAGTCCAGCAACCACCGCATAGATATCCGTGACGGATGCGGCTGGCTTTAATGACAGTTGATGATTTTGGGCAATCCCATCCAACATGTCCAACAACTGTCGCCTTAACAGAACGGGGTCGGAATCGAAATTGTCGAAAGAAAGCCTAATGACCGGATGCGGTTTCCATGCGTACCCGGACTCGTCATTTCCTATTATCGTGTCGCCGAAAAGCTCTCTGCTCCCCTCGGCAATATTTTGGATTGTGTCTAACAGGAGGGTCTTGCCGAACCTTCTGGGCCTGGCAAGGAAATACGGGCCTGACGCTTCGTTTATGAGCTCCAGAATCAACCCTGTCTTGTCCACTACGACCGCTTTCCTGTCGAAAAACTCCAGATACTCGGCGGTATCAACCAGCAAAGGCCTCAGCTCCTGGCACCCGGGCTCTGCTCTGATGATTTCTGGCACGACATGAACCTCCAAAGACGCTTCTGACGTATAATCTATAAGTCAGTTTCAGACAACAATAACGTAGTCAACCGAGATTTGTCAACTCACTCCTTTCCGCAGTGTCTCCCTTTATGCCTGGTCACGGAATTTGCCAAAGATCAAGCTTGCCATCGCCTCTTCCCAGCAGTCCGCTACCAGACGTATCCATTTATGGGGCTGCAGGGCTACACTTTACACATATCATCTGACATATGTCACCTCGCACGGCGTTAGAACTGGACACCTTGATAGCGGATACCTTCACGGCGGCCTGGCCTTCCGGCCCCCCCCTACCCCTCTGTGGCGGATGGTATTCCGATGCGAACGGATACCGCAGGACCGCGGACTATGCCCCTGCA
Source organism: Deltaproteobacteria bacterium (assembly GCA_031263485.1). Taxonomy (GTDB): domain Bacteria; phylum Desulfobacterota; class Desulfarculia; order Adiutricales; family Adiutricaceae; genus JAIRZX01. Next base: position 19,312 of record JAISFS010000015.1, read on the forward strand.
TGCCAATCTCACTACCCCCGCACCCCAGCCAGACTGCCTTTCAAGTGCCTCCCCGTCTTTGAGTTTCACTGATCCAGCCGTCCGAATCCTTGCGCAAGACAGAGTCGCCCTGCCCGTCTCCCGAAGCGCCTTCTGCCCGCCAGCCCAGATCGCCGTCCCAAGAAGCCGTATGGCCGACGACCACGAGACCGCCCATCCGCAAGCGCTGCCACGGCCTTCCCGAAGTCGACGCCGCCCCCACCCAAGATCATGGACCACAGGGCGTTCCCCTTCCCGTCCGTCATCAGCGCCAGATGGTCCGAAGCACCCATTCCGGAGAGTTCCGAAGTCCTGGCCGTACCTGCAGCGAAATACCCTTCGCCTGTAGCCGTTATCCCTTGAAGACACGCGTCCTGGCCGCCGTCTTCCAGCTCGATTTGCCACAGGACAGTCCCGTCCTGGGAGATCCGAAACACCCATGCAACCCTCCCGCCCTGTCGACCGTCTCCTGGCCTTCCTGAGCAACCAGCACCTGCCGCGCCCCCGCCGTCCGGTGCCGACAGCGCCCTCGGCAATTGGCTTCCGTTTTCCGAAACCGCCTTCTTCCATGCGAAGCCTCCATCGGAGGCAACGCTGGCTATCCAGGCATGCCTGCCCCTGTCCGGGTCGCTGGAGATGCCCGCCACGATCGCCTGGGCCTCAACACCTGCTGCGGCTCCCACACCGCTCGCCGCCGCCGTCGGCGGTTGCGACGGGGCGGCGTCCGCTTGCGGGCAAAACGCGTCCAGCTGGTTGCCATCGGCGTCCAGGATTACGATCCACAAGGCATTTACCCCGAAGTCCTTCCCGCAGCCCCGCCCGGAACCCGGGGAATCGGCCATGCCCGCGATCACGAAGCCTCCGTCGGCCTCGATGACTGATATCGCCGTCTCGTTATCCTCCCCGCCGTAGTTCTTGCGCCAGAGTACATTGCCGGACGGATCCAGCTTGGCGGCCCAGCCGTCGCTGTTGCCGCGATGAAGCCCCTGAAAATCCCCGTCCGGGGATATGGCTCCTCCCGCCACCACGCAGTTCCCGTCCGACGATTCGATCACGGAATCCGCCCAGTCGCTCGCTATCCCTTCAAAGGTACGTTTCCACTCGAGCTCTCCGTTCCTGCCCAGCTTGAGGATCCAAACATCGTCGCGCGCGGCGTTCCCCTCCGTGTCCCCGTCCGCCGACAGGCTCGAAGCGGCTACAATCATGCATCCGTCAGAGGTCGCCGCCACGGCATCGAACTCGTCGTCCTCGGTGCCCCCGTAAACTTTCATCCACTACACGGCGGGTTGGCCGCCCGCCGCTGTGGCGGTGACGGAAATGGCGGACATTGCGGCAATCGCAAGCGATATCGGAAATATTATTGCTGTAAATGATCGCATGCCGATAATCACCATTAAAATATTTTCAAGCAACACCTGAGTATTGAGCGAAGCGCACTGCGCATTCCGGCGGCTATCGTCTCGATATGAACACTGACTAGCCTTGAGGGATTGGACATCATACGAACGTCATGACGCAAGAATCCCTTCGCTTTTAAGATGGCATCATCACCACGTCATGGGACACGGGATTTCGGAAGCAACGATGTCTGGCTTGTCTTCCGTCCTGTGCCTTACGCGGATGCAATCATGGTTCCGACGGAGCTTTCACGACCCCGGAATCTGGCCCCTGAGCGAAACCGGAATCGGGCATCTGAGCGGACCCAAAATCTGGGCCTCTGCGTGGGCCCTGGCTCCGTATCCCCCGGCGCGGGCCTTGATATCCGTGCCGCATCGAAGGTCCGGCTCAGCTTAACGACCTGGACCGGACAGAGGCGGGCGTTCGGAGCCATGCCCTCGCGGCAACGGGCACCGTGGTCCTCTCACTGCATGAACCCGACCCTGCTAAGCCAGCCGCGCACCGCATCGGATGCTGTTTCCGCCTCCTTGCCCGGCACGGCCAGACCCTCCAGGACCCTGGCCCGGGGAAGGATCTCCCTGAGAGCCGCGACCGTCGAGGAGAGCCCGCTCCCCCCGTGCGTGCAGAAAGGCGCCACGATCTTGCCTTCGAAGTCGTATGCCTCAAGGAAGGAATAGACCGGCATGGGCATGTCGTACCACCAGTTGGGGTAGCCCAGAAAGACTGTCCGGAATCCCTCCATGGCGTGTACTGAGTCGGCCAGCGAGGGCCTCGCCTTGGTCTCCTTCTCACGACCGGCAACGGTTATCGTCTGCTGGAAGTCGGCGGGATAGAGTTTCTCGACCTTGATCTCGAAAAGCGCCCCGCCCGTGAACTCCCGAACGAACCCCGCTACCTTCCGCGTGTTCCCGGAGTGGGAAAAGAAAGCCACGAGCGTCCCCCTCCCCCCGTCGCCCGCAAGCGCGGGAGCCGCGCGGAAAAACCGTAAAAGGGAAACCAGAACCTTCGGCATGTCCGCCCTCCTCCCGGCCAGCCGTCATTTGGCCGGACCGGGGCGCCGCGCGGGCGCCCTCAAAGGCCGCCTGGAACCGGATCCGGACGCCTGCCTGGATAATTCCGGCGGGTCTCCGCATCCGGCGCGGACGGCTTGATTCAGTGGACGGATCAAGTCTAATCCTTAGAGTAGACTCCAAGTCAAGCGTTATTTCGCTATCTGGGGAAAATTTCCCCGTCCTTTCGCTTCCTTCGGCATGTGTGGCATGTGCCTGCCATTTCACGTATCGATTTCCCGGTATCCCCATCGCCATACAGTCCCGATATCCCCCACCGGCGTATCTGTATTCTCGTTACTCTGACATGTAAAGCCCCGCGTGAAGGTCCGGCTGGCCCCGTTTAACTTTCCGCCGCCGTCTGGCTCCGTTTGACGTTATTCCGCATACCGCCAGCGATAGAACCCGGTCCTGAGACCACACCAGCCGATCCTCCGTCCTTCCATCGGTCCTCCAAGCTCCAGTCCAGGGCTGACCATCGGCATTAAGGCTGCCGTTGGCCTCTTCAAGATCGCCCAGGGGCGGTGTTGCCGCGAATGTTGCGGAACGGCCCCGCGTTCTGATATCCTGGCGCATGCCCAAAACGTTTCGTTGCGCCCCGCACAGGGGCCATGGACAGGTTTTCAGGCGGCCCGTCCCATCTCAGGAAAGGGATTAGATGAATATTTCGGAAGTCTGCAGGAAGTACGATATCTCCCAGCACACCTTGCGATACTACGAGCGGATAGGGCTTCTCCCGCGCGTGCCCCGCACCGCCGGACGCGTCCGCGACTACTCCGAGCGCGACTGCGACTACATCAAGTTCGTGAAGTGCATGCGCGCGGCCGGCTTCCAGATAGGCCCCCTGAAGGACTACCTGAAGCTCGTGGACGGGGGCCCTGAGACCATACCCGCACGTAAGAGGCTGCTGGAGAGCCAGCGGGACCGCATCCGGGACCAGGTGGAGGAAATGACGGCGGTGCTCTCGACCCTCAGCTCAAAAATCGAGAACTACGACAGGCACCTCCTGACGGCAGAGCAGAGGCTCTCCGCCGGCCCCGAAGCCCCTTAGGCTGCCTACCTTCCGTCCGGAGACTATGTCTGCGCGGAGAAGCGCCAGAAACACTCCTGAGCCCTTTCTTCGGCGCTCCCTCCAGGAACGGCGCTGCGGCTTTTTGGCGGCATGCCCCTGGTCCTGAAAATTCTTCACAGGGACTGACATCAGCTTTCAGACTCCGCCTACTTTCGGAATCGCTTTCGTTTCAGATCTCCCGCTTTTCAGGCCTTGCATCGCTTCAGCCGTTCACTCGCGTCTGACGTTTACTCGCTTCAGCCGCTCACTCGCGTCTGACGTTTACTCTCTCCAGCCGTTCACTCGCGTCTGACGTTTTCTCGCTCCAGCCGTTCACTCGCGTCTGGCGATTCCTCGCGTCTGGCGTTTACTCGCTCCAGCCGTTCACTCGCGACTGGCATTCACTCGCGTCTGGCATTCACTCGCGTCTGGCGTTTACTCGCTCCAGCCGTTCACTCGCGTCTGGCGTTCTGCCCCAGTAGCACCCGGAACGAGTCAGGCACGAAGGCAACAGCCTGAAATTACCTCTGCTTGAGGAACCGACAGCGTTCCCGGCATGGAGACCATTTCGCGGCCCCGCCGCGATGCCCACCGAGGAATCACGGCTGACGCTCCTCAGCGATCCCTTTTCCCTGTAGCTCCAGGATCGCTTCGGAAAGCAAGAGGGGGAGGCCGAAAAGGTCTCCCCCTCTTGAATTTCCGGCCCCGAAGCCTCGCTAGACCACGGGACCGGCACTTTCCGAAAGCCTGCGGCGGGCCCTCCGCCATCGGCTACTGCAGGAGTAGCTTGGAGGCCGCGAGGACCGCGCTGTAGACGGGGCCCGGCAGGACGCCCAGCATGACCACCAGGATGCCCAGCGCTACGGCGCCTATCTGGCTCACGGCGCCGTTGTCGGCCAGGGCTATCGCTCCGGGCAACGTGCCGGCCGGGGAGCCTTCCGGGACCGTGCCCTGCGGGTCTTCGGTATAGGCATGGCGGACCAGGGACAGGTAGTAGAAGATGGCAATCGCGCTGTTGACGCAGACCACTATAACCAGCCAGTCGTATCCGTGGCCCCACAGCGCGGTGATGAGCCAGAGCTTCCCGATGAAGCCCACGGTGGGCGGCAGGCTCACGAGGGAGAAGGCCGCCGCCGCCAGGCACAGCGCGAGAACCGGCGAGCGGGCCGACAGGCCGTTCAAGTCGTCGTAGGTGAGGTTGCGGCCGTCCTGGGAGACGCGGGCTATCACCCAGAAGCACAGGAGGTTCATGAACAGGTACGCCATGGCGTAGAAGGCCGCCGCCGCCAGACCCTCGGCCGTGCCGGCGCAGAGCCCGCAGAGGATGTAGCCGGCGTGCGCCACCGACGAGAAGCCCAGCATGCGCTTAAGATCCTTCTGGGCCAGGGCGCAGAGGTTCCCGTAGGTGACGGAGACCGCGGCCAGAAGCGCCAGGATGCCGGTCACCTCGAGTTCGGGCTTCAGCACCGCGCAGAGCCTGATCAGGACGATTACGGCGCCCAGCTTGGGGAGCGTGGCCGCGAAGGCCGCCGTCTCGTTGGAGGCCCCCTGATAGACGTCCGGACACCAGAAGTGGAACGGGAAGAGCGCGAGCTTGAAGAAGATGCCGCCCAGGAAACACGCGAGCCCCATCACGGCCAGCGGGGACTCGGCCATTGACCAGGATTTCGTGGCCAGGACGCTTAAGTAGGTGGTGTGCTGGTCGACCACGATCCACGAGAGCCCGTAAAGGGCCAAGGCCGTGGCGGCCGCCCCGAAGAGGATGTACTTCAGCCCCGCCTCGGCCGCCTCCTTGGAGTGCGAGCGCACGGGGATGAGGATGTAGAGCGAGTAGCTGGAGAGTTCCAGGGCAAGGTAGATCGTGACCAGCTCGCAGGCCGACGCGAGGAGGGTGAGCCCCCAGGCGCTCATTGCCAGGAACAGGAAATAGTCCACCCGCTTCTCGGTCCTCAGCGTGGGCTGGCGCATCGCGTTAAGCGCCGCGAAGGCGAACCCCACGGAGATGAGGATCTTGAAGAACTGCGAGAGCCCGTCCACCCTGTAGCTCCCGAAGAACATGAGCTCCTGGGAACCGAAAGTGCATGCGGCGGACGCCGCGGCCAGGAGTCCCAGGATCGGGCAGGCGGAAATGGACGCGTTGCCCGCGAGGGACGGGAACTTCCTCTCCAGGAGCGCCGCCGCGAAGAGGTAGAGGACCAGGACGAAGAAGAGGGTCTCCGGCCAGATATATGAGAAACTGAAGTTCAGCTCAGCCATTGTTCTCGACCCCCTTGACCGCGCTCAGGGAAACTGTCGGGCCGGGGACGTCCCCGGCATCTGGCGGCCCGCCTCCCGGAGGCGCCGCCGGGTAGGCGGCTTCCGCCCCGAAGGCGGCCTCGGCCATGTAGCCGTCCTCCGCCACGTGGAGACCGGCGGGCTCGAGTCCCGCCTTGTCCATGCCCGCGGGCAACTCGCTCGGGGGCCGGGCCGCCGGCGGCGCCGCCGGAAGGGCGGGCCTGACCGCCGAGGGGGCCCCGGCGGGGGGGCCGTCCGGCGCGTCGGCCACCAGACCCTTGCGGGCCTCGTAGCTGGCCAGGTTGTCCTCGATGGCCGGGGTGATGACGTTCAGGAGGCCGGTGGGGGCCAGGCCCAGGTAGATGACCAGGGCCGCGGGGCCCACGAGGTAGATCCACTCCTTGGCGTTCAGGTCGTACCAGGCTGGACCGGGGGCCACCGAGGTCGGCTCGCCCCAGGCCATCTTAAGCGTCACCTTGAAGATGTACGCGGCGGCGAGCAGGGCCCCCGGAATGCAGAGGATGCCCACCGCGGTCTTGAACTTGAACGCCGCGGTCAGGACCAGGAGCTCGCCCACGAAGCCGTTGGTGCCGGGGAAGCCGAAGGAGGCGAAGCCGAAGAGCCCCCAGAAGAACATGAAGTGCGGCAGGTACTTGCCAAGGCCCAGGTTCCTGTCGATCTCCCGGCTGTGGCTCCGCTCGTAGACCGCGCCCACCATGCAGAAGAGGGCGCCGGTGATGATGCCGTGGTTGAGCATCTGGAAGATGGCCCCCTGGACGCCTTCCTTGGAAAAGACGAAGATGCCCAGGGTCACGAAGCCCATGTGGGCGACCGACGAGTACGCGATGAGCTTCTTGATGTCCTTCTGCCCCAGCGCGACGAGCCCCCCGTAGAGGATGGAGGCTATCGAGATGGCTATCATGAGCGGCGCGAAATGCTCGCTCGCGGCCGGCGTCATGGGAAGCGAGAAGCGCAGGAAGCCGTAGGTACCCATCTTCAGGAGCACCGCCGCGAGGATGACCGACCCGGCCGAAGGCGCCTGCACGTGGGCCGCCGGAAGCCAGGTGTGGAACGGGAACATCGGGACCTTGATGGCGAAGGCCAGGAAGAAGGCCAGAAATACCCAGTACTGGAAGCGGAAGCTGAAGTCCGCCTTCATGAGCTCCGGTATGGAGAAGGTACCGCCCTGGATCCTCAGCGCCACGATGGCGACCAGGAGGACGGTCGAGCCGGCCAGCGTGTAGAGGAAGAACTTGATGGACGCGTATCGCTTCTCGTCCCCGCCCCAGATGGCGATCATGAGGTACATGGGGATGAGGAGCGCCTCCCAGAAGACGTAGAAGAGCACAAGGTCCAGGGCAGCGAAGACCCCCACGCATGCCGTGGTCATCAGGAGCAGGCAGACGTGGAACTCCTTTACCCTCTTCCCGATATAGGTCCAGGAGCAGAGCACGCAGACCGGAAGCGTGAAGATCGACAGCCAGATCATGAGGATGCTGATGCCGTCCACGCCCATCATGTAGGTGAGCCCCCAGTCCGGGGCCCAGGGTACCTCCTCCAGGAACTGGAAGCCGGGCTCGTTCCGGAAGGCCAGAAGCGGATAGGCCAGGACGATCTCAACCAGGGAAGCGACCAGGGTGGCTATCCTCACCTGGCGGTCCTTGGGCAGGAACGCCACCAGGAAGGCGGCCGCCAGGGGCCAGAAGGTGAGGACGGTCAGCGTCGGGAAGGAGCTTGTGCCAGGCATATGGTTATTCCAGCTGAAGCTTGTGGTGTGTAAGGCGGGGAACGGCGGGGGCTCGGGGCCCCCCCCCGGAGGCTTCCGGGAAGACGCTTCGGGCGACCCCCGGAAGCTTCCGGGAAGTCGTTTCGGGCGACCCCCGGAAGCTTCCGGGAAGTCGTTTCGGGCGACCCTCGGGGGCTTTCGGGAAGTCGTTTCGGGCGACCCTCGGGGGCTCTGCGAGTAATCCGCAACGAATCTCCGGGGACCGCTTCGGGGAAGCCGCGGCGGGACTCCGGGGCAACGGCCCGCCCCTGCGGGGCGTCCAGGAATCCCATTGGCCGAAGGAAGCCCGCCCGGGGGCACCGGCCCCCCGCGAGCCCCCCCGGCCCGGACGGGGCTAGAACACCCCGTAGAAGAACAGCGCGAAGATCCCCAGGGCCAGCACGGTCATGAGGCCGAGGTAGGACTGGAGCTTGCCGTTCTGGAGCATGGCGCCGACGACGCCGAAACCCCGCGTGCCGTAGGCCGTGTTGTCCACTATGCCGTCTATCACATGCCTGTCGAAGACGGTCGAGCCGAAGGCCGAACCCATGAGCCCCCGCAGGCCGATGACGTTCCAGACGTCGGTCCAGACGCCGTCGATCCAGGCGGCGGGGCGCGAGATCACGTGGTACAGCGCCATCCCGATGAGGCGGTAGAACCAGTCGAAGTCCAGGTTGAGCGCCTTGTGCGGTGTAAGGACGTTTCTCATCAGGTAGAAGGCCAGGCCGGAGAAGCCCAGGAGCATGCAGGCCTGGAGGACGTTCCAGGGCGTCCAGGGCACGAACTCGTGCACGGCCTCGGGGAAAGGCAGGTGGTTGTAGAGAAGAGCCGGGAAGACGCCCTGGGCCACGCACAGGACGGACAGGAGCCCCATGCCGACGTACATGTTGCGGGGGATGGGCTTCAGCTCGCGCTTCCAGTCGGTGTCCCTGCCTCCCCAGAAGGCGAAGTACGGGAGTTTCAGGCCCACCGAAACGAAGGTCCCGACCGCGGCTATCTCCAGGCCCATGGCCACGAAGGTCTGGTGGGCCTCCGCCGCGCCGAAGATGGTCATGTTCTTGGAGACGAAGCCGTTGAAGAGCGGCATCCCCGAGATGGACAGGGCCGCCACCATGGAGCAGACCCTGACCCCGGGGAGGCGGGCGGCCAGGCCGCCCAGCTCGTCCAGCCTCTGGGTGCCCGCGGCGTACAGCACGGCGCCCGCGCCCATGAAGAGGAGGCCCTTGTAGAGGATATGCGCGTATGCGTGGGCCGAGGCCCCGTTCACGGCGATGGCCGTGCCGACCCCGATGCCGGCCACCATGTAGCCCACCTGGGAGACGATGTGGTAGGAGAGGATCCTCCGCGCGTTGTTCTCCATGCAGGCGTACAGCACACCGTAGACGGCCATGACGGTGCCCGCTATCGCCAGGATCTCCCAGCCGGCGAAGGCGCGGGCCAGGACGTAGACCGCCGTCTTGGTGGTGAAGGCGCACATGAACACGGATCCGGTCACGGTGCCGCGGGGGTAGGCGTCGGGGAGCCAGGCGTGCAGCGGGACCACGGCCGCGTTCACGCAGAAGCCTGCCAGGATCAGGAAGTCGTAGGGCTGGGCCGTCGAAGGGGCGATGGGCCCGAAGTCGAAGGTCCCGGTCGCCTTGTAGCGCAAAAGCAGGCCGCCAAGGAGGAAGAGCCCGCCGACTGTATGGTAGATGAAGTACCTGAAGCTGGCCAGAACCGACTCGCGGGTGCGGTTCAGCATCACGAGGAAGGTGGAGCCGATGCTCATGAGTTCCCAGAACGCGAAGAGCGTCAGGAAGTCGCCCGCGAACACGCAGCCGAAGCCGCCCGCGACGTAGAGGACTGCCGCGATGTGCTGGCCGCGGTCGTCCACGTGCAGGGCGTAAAGGATGCCGGCCAGGCTCATCACGGCGAAGACCTGGGCGAAGACGAGCGAGAGCCTGTCGACGTGCCCCAGCTTCAGGGTCTGTCCCAGCCAGTCGAGGGTCAGGTAGTCGCCTGGCTGGTTGGTGAATGCCCCGTAGATGGCGGCCAGGGGGGCGATGAGCAGGAGCCACTTCCAGCGGCGCATCCCCGGAAGGAAGGGGAGCACCACCGCCGTCATCAGGAAGGCGATGGACGGATGGTAGAAGCTAGACGTCCCCATAATGGTCCTCCGGCCTCCTGATGAGCGGCTGCACTATCTTCTTCACGACGAAGACCATCACGACCCCCACGGCCAGACCGAAGACGGGCCAGAAGAAGGGATAGCGGTCAACCCCGAAGTGGGGATGATGGTTGGGCACGACCAGGTTCAGGAGAGCCGCCACGGCGAGCGCCAGGAAAAAGACTATGCGCCAGATGCGGATCCGCTCGGGGGCAAGCTGGGCCGCCAGAAAGCCGCCCAGGCCCCGCGTTTGTTCCTGAAAGTCCGGCATGGTAACTCCTAGTTGAAATGGCCGAAGGCTTTGATGAAGTTCAGGAATATGCCCGGGAAGAAGCCCAGGACCACGGAGACGATGGAGGTGAAGACCAGCGGCACCACCATCGACAGCGGCGCCTCATGGTACTGCTCCATGTTCGCCCCCGGTTCGGGCGCCAGGAAGAAGGCCCGGTAAAAGATCGGCACGAAGTAGCCGGCGTTCAGAGCGGTGGACAGGAGGAGCGCCACGAGGAGGATGAGCTGCCCCTGGTCCAGCGCCCCGTTGACCAGGTACCACTTGGACACGAAGCCGCAGACGGGCGGCATGCCTATCATGGAGAGGGAAGCTATGCCGAACGCCCCGAAGGTCCAGGGCATGCGCCTGCCAAGCCCGTTCATCTTGGAGATCGCCTTCAGGTGGCTCGCGACGAAGATGGCGCCCGCCCCGAAGAACAGGGTGATCTTCGAGAACGCGTGGTGGCCGATGTGCATGAGCCCGCCCTGGATGGCGGCAGGGGCCACCAGGGCCACGCCTATCACCACGTAGGAGAGCTGGCTCACCGTGGAATACGCGAGCCGTGCCTTGATGTCGTCCTTGGTGAGGGCGATGAAGCTCGCCGCCACGATGGTGAAGGCCGCCACGTAGGCCGTGGGGAGCGAGAGCCCCAGCTGGGCCATGGGCTCCTGGCCGAACCCGGAAAGGATGATCCTGGATACCGAATAGACGCCGGCCTTCACCACCGCCACGGCGTGGAGCAGCGCGGAGACCGGGGTGGGCGCGACCATCGCCGAGGGGAGCCAGTTGTGGAAGGGCATGAGCGCGGCCTTGGCCAGGCCCGCGATGAAGAGGACGTATGTGAGCCGCACCAGGTTGGGGTGCTCGGCGATGACGGCCGCCGGGAAGATGCCGTGGACCGCGTCGCCCAGGGGGAACTCGAGGGTGCCCGCGAGCACGTAGGTCAGCACCATGGCGGGCAGCAGGAAGAGCTTGGAGGTGCCGACCAGGTAGACCAGGTACTTGCGGCCGCCCGTGAAGCCCTCCTCGTCCTGGTGGTGGAAGACCAGCGGGTAGGTGAACACCGAGATGATCTCGTAGAAGAGGTACAGGGTGAACACGTTGGCCGCGGTGGCCACGCCCACGGCCCCGAAGATGGCCACGGCGAAGCAGGCGTAGTACCGGGTCTGGGCGTGCTCCTTCAGGCTCCTCATGTAGCCGATGTTGTAGCTGGTGGCGAAGATCCACAGGAACGGCGCTATGAAGGCGAACAGGAAGGAGAGCCCGTCCATCATGAAGCTGATGGTCACCCCCGGAAGCAGGGTGAATACCGTGCGGTGGAGTATCTGCCCGGCCAGGACCTGCGGCGCGAAGCTCAGGACGCTTAACGCCGTCACGATGGCGGCCGCGAAGGAGACGGCCTCCCTCCGGTTCTGGTTCGCGCCCAGCGCGATGATAAGGAAGGGCGCGACGAGGGTGGCCAGAAGCGGTATGAGTATTTTGCTTGTTTCGATGACCATGGCCCTCTACCTCAGGATGGAGACGTCTTTGGAGGTGACCTTGCCGAAGCGGCGCTGGACCACCAGGATCATGGCCAGGATCAGGGTCGCCTCGGCGGCCGCCAGGCCCATCACGAAAAGGGCCGCGAGCTGGCCCAGCACCCCGTCCGCCGCCGGTATCGACTTATAGGCCGCGACGATGGAAAGCCCCGCGCCGTTCAGCATCAGCTCCACGGAGATGAGCATGCCCACGAGCGTCCTCCTGGTGATGAGCCCGGCCAGGCCGAACGCCAGGAGGAGGAGGGAAGCCAGCAGGAAGTAGGTGAGCGTCGTCATGTGCCCTGTCCGCTCCTCTTCGGGTTGTAGCCGCGGAACGCCAGGTAGACCGCGCCGGCCATGGCCACGAGCAGGATGATGGAGATGAGCTCGAAGGGGAGCACGTAGGAGCTCAGGAGCCCCGCCCCCAGAAGATCCGTGCCCTCTGTCTGGGGCGTCTCGACCGGCACGCGTCCCGCGTACATCACCACGAGCGGCCCCGCCACCGCCAGCGGGGCGAGGAAGGCCAGGAGCCCGTAGCCGAGCGAGGATACGGACGGGAGGCGGGACTCCTCACCCCCGTCCGTGTTGCGCGTGAGCATCACCGCGAAGAAGATGAGCACGCACACGGCCCCGACGTAGATCAGGAGCTGCATGAACGCCAGGAAAGGGCTCGCCAGGAGGAGGTACATGCCGGCCACGCCAAGGAACGTCATGACCAGCCCCAGCATGGCGCGGATGAGGTTCCGCGAGAGGATGGCGCCCAGTGCCCCGCCGATTATGATGAGCACGTAGACCGCGAAGGCCAGGTAGGCCGCCCACTCGTCCCCGGGGAGGTACGGCGAGAGCCACTCCTGGAGAGCCACGAGCGGCTTCGCCAGGTAGTTGAGCACCGCGGACACGATGTTTCCGGCTTCCTGCTGCATGGTTCAGCCCTCCCCCTTCTCGCCCGCGGAGTCCGCCGCGGGCTTGGCCTCCGCCGCCGGCTTCGCCCCCGCCCCGGCCTCGCCCCCCGCCCTGGGCGGCTTGAGCGGCCTGGCCGCGACCCTCTCCCTAAGTTCCTTCAGGAGGTCCATGACGAGCTCCTCGCGCGAGGTCGTCACCAGGTAGAGCCTGTGGGAGAAATCGATGGCCGATGCCGGGCAGACCTCCACGCAGGCCCCGCAAAGGCAGCACAGCGAAAAGTCGTAAAGCCACTTGGAGGGGAGCTTGCCCTCCGTGCCCTTGACCACGGTGATGCAGTTGCCCGGACAGCCCTTTGCGCACATCTGGCAGGAGATGCACCGGGTCCTGGACTCGTCGTCCTTGCCCCGGGTGAGCTCCAGCGGGCCCCGGTAGGCCGCCAGATCCTCGGGATCCACCGTCTTGCGCGGGTAGTGGATGGTCTTCTGCGGCGAGAAGAAGTAGCGGGCCGTGACGCACATGCCCACTAGCAGGCTGTACAGGCCTTTCAGGTTGTCCCAGATGGCGGATATCATATAGAAAGTCTCTGAAGGTGTCTTTCCCTAGGCGGGAGAGGCGGCTCGCGCCGCGTTGTCTTCAGGGCCGGGCGGGCCCAGCGGCGTCAAACCAGCTTCACGACTATCGCCGTGATCCAGAGGTTCAGGATGCTCAGGGGCAGGAGCCACTTCCAGTTGATGTTCAGGAGCTGGTCGAAGCGGACGCGCGGGAAGGTCCAGCGGATCCACACGATGAAGCACATGACGAGGTAGGCCTTGATGAAGGTCCACCAGAAGCCGTCCAGGATCGGCCCCCTGTAGCCGCCCAGGAAGAAGGTGGCGCATACGAAGCTCACCAGGAGCATGTTCGCGTATTCGGCCAGGAAAAACAGCGCGAAGCCCATGCCCGAGTACTCGGTGTGGAAGCCCGCGGTGAGTTCGGACTCGCCCTCGGGCAGATCGAAGGGCGCCCGGTTCGTCTCTGCCACCAGGGTCACGAGGTAGATGAAGAAGGCCACGGGCTGGCACAGGAAGTTCCAGCTCCAGGGCCAGCTCCCCTGGGCCTCGGCGATGTCAGAGAGGTTCATGGAGCCGGTCTGGAACACCACCGCCAAAAGGGCCAGGATCATCGGGATCTCGTAGGCCACGCCCTGGGCCACGGAGCGCCCCGCGCCCAGGACCCCGTACTTGTTGTTGGAGGCGTAGCCGGCCAGGAGGTTGGCCAGGAGCCCGAAGCCCGCGAAGGCCAGGATCAGCACCACCCCGTCCGGGACCTTCAGGGCCGTGAGGTAAGGCCCGAAGGGGATGGGGAGGAATAGGACGAGGACCGGGAAGAAAGCCAGGACCGGGGCCAGGAAGAAGAGGAAGAAGTCCACGTTCGCGGGCACGAAGATCTGCTTGCCCAGAAGCTTCATGGAGTCGACCACCGGCTGGAGGATGCCCCGGGGGCCGACCTCGTATGGCCCAGGACGGCGCTGGATGAAGCCCGCCCCCTTCCGCTCCGCGTACACCATGACGATGGCGTTCAGCACCATCAGGCAGATCACGAGGAGACAGGCCACTATCAGTTCGACCAGGCTCACAATGCTTATCTTGGAGAGTTCCATAAAGGTCCCCTGTCGGATCGTGGCGGGGGAGGCCCTCGCCGGGGGCGCGGGGCGAAGCCCCGCGGTTCAGCGGTCGATCTCCGGGATCACCAGGTCCAGGCTGCCCAGGATGGCGATGGCGTCGGCCAGGAGTGTGCCCTGGGCCGCCTCGGCGAAAAGGGAGAGGTTGGAGAACCCCGGAGCCCTCAGCTTGACGCGGTAGGGGCTCTTGCCGCCGTCGGAGATCACGTGGACCGATATCTCGCCCCGCGCGCCCTCGACCGAGTAGACGCTCTCGCCCGCAGGGAGCTTCCAGGCGGGCTTGGGCGCCTTGTCCATGATGATCTTGCCGTCGGGGATCTGCGCTATGGCCTGCTCGACTATCTTCATGGACTCGGAGATCTCCTCCATCCGCACCCAGTACCTGCCGAAATTGTCGTTGGTCTCGGCGACGGGGATCTCGTAGTCGAAGCGGTCGTAGATGCCGTAGGGGATGGCCTTCCTGACGTCCCGCCTGAGGCCGGCGGCCCTCAGGATCGGACCGGTGGCGCCGTACCGGCGGCACATGTCGACGTCCATGGGGCCGATGCCCTCCAGGCGGCGGCGGAGAATCACGTTGTCGGTGACGAGCGCCTTGTACATCTTGAGCCGCTCGCGCATCCTGGGCAGGAAGTCGCGGATGAGCGAGAAGAACCTCTCGTCGCCGTCCGCGCCCACGCCGCCGAACCGGAAGTAGTTCATGGTGAGCCGCGAGCCGGTCACCCTCTGGAGCACGTCGCAGAGGTCCTCCCTGTCGTCGAAGGCGTAAAGGATGGGGGTGAAGGCGCCCAGGTCCAGGACGAAGGCCCCCCACCACACCAGATGCGAACAGATGCGGTTGAGCTCGGCAGCGATGACCCTCAGGTACTCGGCCCGCTCGGGCACGACGATGCCCGCCAGCTGCTCGCAGGCGGCGGTGTAAGCCCAGTTCCAGCCGATGGCGTTCAGGTAGTCGACGCGGCCCATGTTCGGCAGGAACCCGTAGGCGGTCTTGTGTTCGGCCATCTTCTCATGGGAGCGGTGCAGGTAGCCCAAAACGGGCTCGGAGCGCATCACGTACTCCCCGAAGAGCTCGACTATGACCCTCAGGACGCCGTGCGTGGAGGGGTGCTGGGGCCCGAGGTTCAATATGACGGTCCCGGGCTGGGCATCCTTCGCGAAATTGTTGGAGTAGAAGTCCCCCATGTAGGTCCCGGGCTCGTCCAGGACCCCGAAGGGGTTGAGGAAATTGAAGTTGCTCATTTCCCCTCATCCTTTCCGCCGCCCGCGGGTTTGGCGCCGCCCGGCTTCGCCTCGGCGGCAGGCTTGGCCTCTGACGCGGGCTTGGCCTCGGCGGCAGGCTTGGCCTCTGACGCGGGCTTGGCCTCGGCGGCAGGCTTGGCCTCTGGCGCGGGCTTCGCCGCGGTCTCAGGCTTGGCCTCGGCCTTCGGAGCCTCCGAGGCCAGCTCCCAGCCGTCCGCCGCCCAGTCGATCTCGCCCAGGAACCCGAGCTTCCTGATGGAGGCGATGACGTCGGGAGCCTTGCGGTGGGGGGGCGGGATGGGGTCGTCGCCGGGCAACAGTATGGGCACGAGGTTGGGGTTGCCCTTGAAGATCACGCCGTAGAAGTCGTAAGACTCGCGCTCGTGCCACTCGGCGCCATGGAAGACGTGGGCGACGGACGGGATCTCGGGGCTGGCCTTGTCTTTGAGAAGGACGCGCAACGCCAGCCTCAGGTGACCTTCCATCGAGTCGAAGACGTAGGTGACGAGGAAACCCTCGGTGAAATCCGCGGTCGTGATGAACAGGAGCGTGAAGCCCTCCGCCTTGAGGCTCTCCGCGACCGCCGCCAGTGACTCGGCCGGCAGGTGCACGGAAAGCGCCAGTCCGGACCGCTTCGGGTCCGGCCGCGTGACGGCGAGGGCCCCGGCCTTCTTGAAGGCCTCCCTCCAGGCGTCCGGTGTCATCATGAGACTATCTCCTCGGCGACGGGCCACCAGCGTTTCCCCAGGATGATCTCCTGGACCTTCAGGATGCCCTCCTGGTACGCCTCGGGCCTGGGGGGGCATCCGGGCACGTACACGTCCACGGGGATGACCTTGTCGACCCCCATGACCACGCCGTACTGCTCCTTGAAGTTGAAGGGCCCGCCGGAGACGGCGCAGTTGCCGACCGCTATGACCCACTTGGGGGCAGGCATCTGCTCGTAGAGCCGCACCACCGTGGGGGCCATCTTCTTGGTGACGGTCCCGGTGACCATCATGACGTCGGACTGGCGGATCGAGGGGCGGAACACCTCGGCCCCGAAGCGGGCGATGTCCCAGCGGGCCATGGACATGGCCATCATCTCGATGGCGCAGCAGGCGAGCCCGAAGGTGACGGGCCACAGGGACATGGCCCTGTTGACGTCGAAGAAGTAGTTGATGGGCCTGAGGTCGATCAGGGGCGGCTTGAGCCAGCCTGCGGAAGGCGACGGCTCGGGGAGCGGCGGGGTCAGAATGTTACTCTTTTCGGCCACGTGAAAACCCCTTTGGCGAGAAAGTAGATTACGGCCAGGAGCACGAAGAACAGGAAGTAGCTCAGCTCCACCAGCGGGAAGAGGCCCCCCGTCGCCCTGTAGGCCACGCCCACCGGGAACAGGTACAGGACGTCCACGTCGAAGGCGATGAAGATGAGGGCGTATATGTGGTAGTTGAAGCCGTAGTGGTCCCAGGCCTTGCCGTGGGGGACCACGCCGCACTCGTAGGGTATGCGGTAGTCGCCCCCGCCCGCCCGCGGGGCGATGAAGGCCGCGATGACCAGCGGCGAGGCGGCAAATATGGCCGCCGCGACCAGGAAGACTATCATTGCCAGGTGAAGGGAGTCGAAGACCATGCTGTCACCATGTCGCTGTCGATAAAGAAGGAGCCGGGGCCCGGGCGGGCCTCCGGGCGTGGTGCGGGCCGCAAAAGGCCACACGCGCGCGCGAGGCGGGCTCGGAAAAGTGCCCCCCGCAGACGGATCCGGGGCGGGGGGGGTGCGGAAGGCAGGGATATGCGCAATTAACCTGTATAGAGTGAAGACAATAAAGCATAAGCGCGATTTCTGTCAAGCATTTTTCTAAACACCGGGAAAATCCGGGCTTCCCCGCCCCGGAACCCGCCGGAAAGTCTCGGGGCCCCCTTCCGCCCGTCCCAACGGGCCGCCGGGACGAGACACGGGCAACGTTGCAGTGGCAAAGCCACCGAATCCGCAGTGTTTTCGCCTCACTTGCCCCGCGATACCCCGGGGCGGCCCGAAACATACCCTTCGCCTCGCCGGGAAGGGCGCGGAAAACGGGGCTCTGAAATGCCAGAAGCACCTGATTGTCCTTAGCGGATCAGCCGACGCACTACTGGCGGAAAACCTTGCCCGGAATACCCCGCGAACCTACATCATGGCTTGGCTCCATCTTGGGGGTGAAACCGTTTTCAGGCCGGATTCCCTCCGTCGTTCCGCGCGCCTCGTCAACATTATCGGGCGACTGGCGAAAGCATCGCATTCCTGCGGTTCGCCATCAGAAAACATCCCTCTTCGCCAAACCTCTTCGGCATTCTCATCACGCTCACCGGCATTCTCATCACGCTCACCGGTTTTCGCCGAGGAATTCACTCTAGCTCTTCCACGAATTAAGCCGCAGCAACGCCGCCTCCCGGACCATGTCCATTACCTCTTTGCAGAGCAATATCGCGTCCTGGCCCACATCCCTTGCCCCTTTACCGCGCAATTCCCCATCCTGGACGTACCTTTCCGATTTTCCGAGCAATGCCTCGTCATGCCCCAGTTTCCTTTAGCTTTTCGAGCAACGCCGCATCCTGTTCCTCGTCCCTTGCGTCTCTGCCGATCCTCCGTTGACGTATCCGCCGCTCTTCTGGAGCCTTCTGGATCCTTCTGGTGTCTTCTGGATCCTTCTGGTGCCTTCTGGATCATTCAGGTCCTTCTGGTGCCTTCCGGATCATTCAGGTCCTTCTGGCGCCTTCCGGATCCTTCAGGTCCTTCTGGAGCCTTCTGGTTCCTTCAAGCGACTTCGAGTTCATCCTGACGACTTCAGGTTATTTCGGGCAATCCCAAGTCCATTCAGGTCGCTTCAAGTTCCCGGCGTTGAGCGAAAACCTGGCATCCCTGCCGCAATTCCGATCGCCGCGATAGCACCCTGGCTCACGTCCGGCCACTGATTCCGCCGCAACATCTCGCCTTCCGGCGACCATTGCGAACGGCATCGAAGACGACTCTTCAGTTTCATGATCGGTATTCCCGAACTCGTCAAATCTTTTATGGCCTCGCCCGTCCGACGGAACATTCACTTCGGGCCAAGCCGTCACGAAGGGTTGGCCTTCCAGCCTTCACCGGGCCGACGGCCGCCATGGCGCAAGGGTTCCGAGGGCTTCTCCGGCCAACGCTTCCCCGTGCTTGGAACGGCACAGCCCGCGCCGCTGAAGTCCGCTAGTAGACTTGTCCGGTTTATTGTTCGGTTCCATGCCTTCTTGCGCTTCAAGGCTTTCGGAAACGATCGGAAGAAGAGCTGCTCCGAACGGCTACGGACTCCGGGACAGCCACATCAGAACCGATCTCAGCCGGATGGCATCAGTTCTTGGAAGCTCTCTTCAACATTCCCCAGAACGCCGGATCCGCACGGAGGCCGGCTTCCGGCACCGACACTGAAGTCTACCCGAGCCCTCGAGACGGTCCCGGTCTCTGGGAAGTGTACCGGTCTCAGGGGAGTGTAAGGTCCCAGGGAATTGCCCCGGTCTCGGGGGAGGATCCCAATCTCCGCGAATGATCCCGGTCTCCGGGAAAGGTCCCGGGCCCTCTGGATTGACTGCCGTCCCCTTCGGGTCAGGGCTGTCAAGGACGGACTTCACGCGAGTCTCCCCTGAGCCCATGCCCGCCGACTCAGCACCGCGTCAGGCCACAGAAACCTCCCGGCGAGGGCATTCCCGGCACCCCTCCCGATGACTTCGAGGCTCTGTCAAACGGCCCCGAGCGCTTCCGAGCGCTTCACTCCGAAGCCGCCTCCATAGCTTGAGCCAGCTCCGACGGTTGAGGCGTCCCGCTACCCGGAGGCTCCGTTTCCTGAACCATGCATACGAAATCGCCTCCGAACCGATGACGCGGGCTCATCGTTGTCACGGCGTATCCGTTCAG
>JAISFS010000048.1 GCA_031263485.1 Deltaproteobacteria bacterium
ATTGCCTTTCTTCGATTTTCGCTGGAATCCCTTATGATTATCATAGCGGACTCGAATCATTCTATAAATCACATATGAATACCGCCCTGGCGTTCGCGCGCGGTTTTGTCTTCGCGGAAAAGCATTCAGGGGAGGGTCGCCCGGATTTCATCCTCGAGACACGCCGTCAAGTCCTGGCAATTGAAGTCAAATATTCGAAATCTGATGATCCCAGCGTCAACGCCACTCTTGACAGTCCGGACAGGCAGTCGGTAGTTGCGGTTGACGACGACAAATCTGGTAACTCAAGCGAATCAGGGGCGACTGGCGTTCAAGACACAGGCAGGGATAGTGATGGCAACGTCCCGATCGAGAATGGGAACCTGACATCGAGCGATGGAAAGACCCTTGCGCTTCTGAATAACGGGATATCAGCCGCATTCGATCAAATATTCCATAATGCCTATACCTTGGAATTCCTGGATGGAACAAAAGATGTTTGGGGGGTTGCCGTATCAATTGTCGGCAGGACCGGCGTCAAGATTCAATTCAAAGAGATCCAGCGAAAACAATCAGGCTAGTTGAGGCGTGTCCTCCATGGCATACTGCCAGTATAGTTTTCAACTGATACCTGTCCGCCGCTGGTCATCATGATCATGCCACGGTTGCGGATCCTGTCCGTCGAAAATCGTCCGCATCATGTTGATGCCGATGCCGATGCTGTAAATAATGATATATTTACAGAGCGCTATAGCGTTCATGGAATATGACTGAAGATCGCCAATGGAAGTCGGTTAAATATTGAGCATGCATCCGTGACAACAATCACGTCAATACAAAATATTCAGTCAAAACATAATGCAACATCACCGACTTATTACGGTTCCATCATTGATGAGTCTGGTGCTGCCAGTCCCCCCCGTTGGAAGAATTGCAAGAAAACGGAACCCTTCACATGGGTGGATTTTCGACTCTTGTCAACGGTGCCCCGCAACCTAAACACTTGATCTCCTTGCTATCCAGCGCAGACGTTGGAAGTGACTCCGGCAATGTTATTTCCGCCGAAGCGCCACAGTTTTCACAAGCGTAGTATAGAATATCTCTAACGTGGCTATCGGGGTTTTTGTTTCTTCCATGTCAATTCCTTTGAAGTTTGGTCGTAAAATCGAATTCAGCGAATGCTGTATTATACATCCTCATCCGGCTAATCTTCAATTGTGGCACATGCGCGTGTGCAGTCCCTGGCCGCAGGCCGGGGCAACCGAGTTTGGAAGTGGCTACGCGTTATCGCGGCACCTCGCCGCCCCGGCGTGAAACCGGATGCGCCGCCGCGGCGTGAAGTCGGAAGCACTGCCAGGGGCGCGATGTCGGATGCATGGCCGGAGGTTCGCCGCAGATGCACTGCCAAGAGCGCGATGGCGGATGCATGGCCGGAGG
This sequence comes from Deltaproteobacteria bacterium, assembly GCA_031263485.1. Classification (GTDB taxonomy): domain Bacteria; phylum Desulfobacterota; class Desulfarculia; order Adiutricales; family Adiutricaceae; genus JAIRZX01. Next base: position 1,417 of record JAISFS010000048.1, read on the forward strand.
TTCGCCGCAGATGCCCTGCCAAGGGCGCGATGGCGGATGCATGGCCGAGGGTTCGCCACTGATGCCCTGCCAAGAGTGCGCCGGCGGATGCGTGGCCGGGGATACACCGCCCTGAACTGGACATCGTGGAGGGCCGACCGTCCTCTCCCCCCTTTGATCTGGGTACGGTAAGCGGACGTTGGGGGCATAGTCAGGCTCTCTCGCGACCGCTTTCGGGAAACCGTCTGAAGCACTCCGCGCCGCACGGCCCCCGACTCCGTGACAGGAAAGCCGGACGGACTCCAGCATCCGTCCGTCAGTCACGTTGCATCGCGGGTCTCCGGGACGGGATTGGCGGGACGCGTGTCGGGGCTCGCCGCTCCGGCGATGAAAGTGTCCAGTCTGTGAGGCTAACTTCGTTCATCATGCCCGCAGGCACGATAACGCTCAGTCCTTCCAGGAGCCATAACCAGACATCCCGTTCTTGGTTGGGCGGGGGGCGTGGCAAGTGCCCCGCTGGCCTTTTTCGCCTGTTGTAAGTCGAACTCGCGCCGAGATCCCGCCAGAGATCGATTAAGCCCATCATGGCATATGGCGGCGCGTCGAGGCGGGCATTCTGCGTAGCGCCCGCCGGGGAGCCCGGCCGGAGACCGCCTCGGACAGGACCAGGGAGTTCCAGCCGCCGGTACGTTCTATCACACCCGCCGCGGCGGAGAGGTCCAACCCGCACTCGGCCAAATAGGGGCCTGTTGCATAAAAAGTTTTTATAGAAAGGAATGACAATGGATGTGGTAGATAGGCGGCAAGCCATCCACGATAACTAGATTCAAGTCGATGCTGAAGCGATTTATGCAACAGGCTCCAAGAAATCAAGTTTTTCGGGCATGATTGCCCAGACGGCATGATGGAGCACCGGACCCCATCCGGCTCATTATCATAAACCTCTCGCCGACTCATTGCGGCAGCGTCATCGATGAAGTCATTGTTGCCGTCAGTGTCACGCGATCGACAGTGGTCGCCCGGTCGACTGTGTCCGCTGCTCGCACCATGCCCTCGATCGGCTCTCAGCCGCGATCCTCGGGCCTGAAGACGCGCACCAATAAGCCTACTGGATCAAAATTAGTTGACTCAAGCGCATTTCCCGAAAACCCCCTGAGGGAGTATTGCGGGCAGAAGCCGCATCAGCCAAGCGATGTCGTACCGGGCAACGCTCGAAACCTCACCGCATATTGACCGATATCCGGCCTTGCGGGTGTCACAGCTCCTGAGCCGTGTTCAAGAGCCCGTCCACGAAAGAATTTTTCCCTATCTCCGATGTGGTGTTGAAGACTCTGGGCACTACCCAGCTGTCGAATGAAACCGCAAGATCTGAAAGTCGCGCATCGATTTCGACCCACGTCTTGCCTCCGAAATCCGGGACGAATACGGCCATGTAGACATCATCGGAATATGCATCGCCGGTGCCCTTCGCGAACCAGCCGTAGAGGACCACCCTATCCACCTGCATCGCGGCGCGCACCTTGTCGGCGAAAAGTTTGGTATCCCGTCTTATCGTTTCAAGATCTTCAGCAATTCGAACACCTCCATGATCTGATCGAGGGTGATTTCCGCCTCTTCGCTGTCTATATGGAACGCCAAAGCTCTCTCGTAATGGGGGTATAGGAAACTTAAGTAAAATCCCAACAATTTTGCAAGATGCTGGCGGACATCCTCAGAAACCGTAAAGTCGAGTTTTCTCGCGATCTGCGAAAGATATCGATATATAACGTGACTTTTTCTGATTTCGTCAAACCCAAAACTCAGCCCGTATATGCCTTCAGTCAATTTCTCGAGGGACAACTGACACTTTATAATGACATCAGTCCAGTCCTCATTTTTTTAATTTCCGTAGGCAGTCTTCCTGTCTCTTTCAGCAAGCCTCAGCCAAAGCAGAAATTTTTCGCCGTTCCTTATGGGCACACGACCCTCCCGACCCTCCTTATTATATTCGGGCCATTTCAAAAATCAAAAATCTGGAGGGTATGGTCAACAAAAATGAAATCCTCTATCCGTTCACGATAGGGATTATCCTGGCCCGCCCTTCATCTCTATTACCGATTATGTCAATCAAAACTTCTTGAACTTCACATCTCCTTCGGTAATTCCTCCGGTAAGCCATGGCTTTCTCAGGGCTTGACCAAAGGGGTCCGCCTATCCGCTCGACTGCGGCCCAAAAAGGTCCATCCCCTGCAGGCTCTCGATGCTGGCCTGCCAGGCAAGCACCGGAGACATCCGCCCGGCGGCTAATCCTCGAGTTCCCGGTTTCCGCCCCCCTCCGGGCTGTCTCCGAGAGAATCGCCGCCTTCGCCCGGCCCAATGCTCATGCCGGAACCGCCGTCCCGGCCGTCCCCGGCGTCCCTGCCCTCTGCCTCCACGGCTTCGGCTTCACCGCCTCCGGATTCCCGGCCTCCTGCCGCCCCGCCTTCGGTATTCCGAAGCTCCTCTTGCCGGAACTCCTCTCGCCGGAGTTCCTCTTTCCGGAGCTCCTCCTTCCGGAGCTCCTCTTCCCAGAGTTCCTCCATCCTGCCCGCGTAGATGTTCGGGCAGTTCACGGGTCGGACGTAAAGGGCCTTGCCGTCCCCGCCGAAGTCGATGACCGCGCCCTCCATGGAGGCCATGCGCGTGGCGGCGGTGAAGCTGTGCCTGCGGCCCAGCATGAAGGACTTCAGCACCGCCTTGAAGTCCATGCCGATGACCGAATCGTGGGGGCCGGTCATGCCGACGTCCGTCATGTACGCCGTGCCCTTGGGCAGAATCTGGCAGTCCGAGGTCTGGATGTGGGTGTGGGTGCCCACCACGGCCCCCGCGCGGCCGTCCAGGTAGACGGCAATGGCCTTCTTCTCCGCGGTGGCCTCGGCGTGGATGTCGATGACCGTGGTCCAGCACCCGGCCGCCTGCATCTCGGCGAGCATCCTGTCGGCGGCCTTGAACGGGCAGTCCAGCGAGAAGGGTATGAAGACCCTGCCCATCAGGTTCCCGAAGCCCACCTTCCTGCCGGAGGGACCCTCTATGACCGTCCAGCCCCTGCCCGGGCAGGGGTCGGGATAGTTGGCGGGACGGATGGTGCGGACGTCCTCGTCGTAAAAGGGCCCCGACTCCCGGTGATGGAAGCTGTGGTTGCCGCCGGACAGGGCGTCCACGCCGTAGCCGAACAGGAGCTTCGCGTCTCTGGGGAGGATGCCCTTCCCGCCCGAGGCGTTCTCGCCGTTGGCGAGCACCAGATCGATCCCCTCCCTGGCCACGAGGCCGGAGAGATAGTCGCGTATCACCTCCCGGCCCGGGCGGCCGAATATGTCCCCCAGGAAGAGTACCCTCACTTCGCCTGCCCCTTTCCCGCAACGCCCGTGCGCCGCGCAACCGAGAGGCCGCAGGCCTCCGCAGGGTCGAAAAGGCCCTCCGGGTTAGCCCGCGTCGTCTTCCGGGATGCACAAGCAACCCGAAACACGGAATTTTACCATAAAAAACGGGAAGTTAACAAAACGATCGACTTTCGACAAAAATGCGATTTCTCTAAAATCACGGCTCAGACCCGTTCCGGCATTGCCCCGGTGGTGCCTCCCCGTCACGGCTTTCCGGAGGCGGCTCCCTGGCAGTCATCCGAAGACAGCTCCCCGGCATTGCCTTTCGTAAAGCGCTTCCCCGGCATTCCTTCCATAGGAGCCTCCCCAGCATTCCTGAACCGAAGACTTGTCCTCCTCAGATACGGTTCCTCCGCCGACCGACACCGATGCCCCGCAGACGCTCCCCCGCCTGAATCAGATCCTGCATCCCAGGAGAAAAGCCGACTTCGGGAAAAGACGGGGAACCTCCGGGGTCCTCGATCAACTCCCGGAATTCTGGAGGACTATCGCGTCCCCAATCAATTATTACAGATTTCAGGCAGTTAGGGAAACCAGAGACGCGAGGGCGACCGGAGATGGGGTTCCTGAATGCCGCTGGAAGCCGTCGGAAAGCCTGGTCCGGCACCTGCCCGCGGTGAGCCGAGCCAAAGTCTGCCGCCCGGATTATGTCCGCCAGGCTCCGGACGCCCGGACTCCTGATGCGCTGGCTCCGGACGCACGACGCGCAGACTCCTGAATCCCTGGTTCCCGGCACTCAGGTTCACGCTCCGGCCCCCAAGGAAGCCGATGGCCAGGCTCCTGCCCCTGCCCCGAGGAACCTGGCGGCCAGGATCGGACACACAGGCTCAGTCCCTTGCGGAAGCTGACGCCCCGGATCCGGGATACAGTGCTCCGCAGGCGTTGGCTACTGAAGCCAGATCTCCGGGACCCCGGTCACAAGGCGTGCTCCGGGCCGCTTTTCGACAGCGTGCCTTTGCCCGTATCGTTCCCGGACCGCATGCCTCGGGCGCGAAGCTCCGACCGTCCGGGCATGAAGCTCCGACCGTCCGGGCGGGAAGCTCCGACCGCCCGGGCACGAAGCTCCGACCGTCCGGGCGCAGAGGCCGGCCGCCTCAGGCGCCGGCCGCCTCCCCCGCGCCCTTGCCCGCCGTACCGGTAGGGCTCTCCGCCCTGCCTCTGGCCCGGGACGCGAAGACACCCAGGAGACACATCGGCGCGAAGATCCAGAACAGCACCCTGGCCGCCGTGATGAAGGCGGGATACTTCTCCGGGGTGATCTCGCCGGGGCCTATCACCTGCGCGAAGACAAGGGTGGTGAGGGCCATGGAGCTTATCTGGCCGGTGAGCCTGGTCACCGCGATGACGCCCGAGGCCTGGCCGATGCGCCATGGCGGCACCGAGCTCATGATGGCGTTGGTGTTGGGGGCGCCGAAGAGCGCGAAGCCCGCTCCGCACAGGCTCATGGCCGTCACGACGAGCGGCAGGGGCGCCGCGGCGTCCAGGAACAACGCCATGAGCAGGATTCCCGCCAGGATCACTCCCAGCCCCAGCGAGGAGAGCAGCCCCGCGTCGAAGCGGTCCGAGAGCCTGCCCGCTATGGGGGTGAGCACGGTCTGGACCAGGGGCTGGGAGACCATGATGAAGCCCGTGACCGCCGGGGGGAGGCCCTTCGAGTACTGGAAGTAGAGGCTCAGGAGCATCGTGATGCTGAACGACGACACGTAGCTGATGAAGGCGGCCAGGCTCGAGAAGGTGAAGCGGCGGGAGTCCCGGAACAGCGAGAAGTCCACCATGGGGCTCGGGGACTTCACGTTCCGCCACACGAAGGCCATGAACAGGACGATGCCCGCGCATAGGAGGGGCAAGGCGAAGCGCTCGCCCAAGGTCGTGAAGCCCGTGAATCCCAGCGTCACCGCGAGCATCCACAGGAGGCTCCCCGACTTGTCCAGTTTCACGTCCTCCGTCGGGTCCTCGCCCTCAACCAGGTGGATGAGGACGATGGGCGGGATCATGCTCACAGCCCCGAACCAGAACAGCGAGCTCCACCCGAAGGCCTGGACCAGGAATCCGCCCACGATCGGCCCCAGGCTCAGGCTCAGGTACACCGAGCCTATCACCAGCCCCAGGACCCTGCCGCGCTCCTCCTTGGGATATGCCGCGGCCACCATGGCCGTGGCCGTGGTGAAGAACGCGACCAGGCCGGCCCCGGTCAGCACCCTCGCCGCCACGAACGCCGGGAAGGTGACGCACAGGGCGTTCAGTGCCTGGCCCGCGGCCGCCACGTAAAGCCCCGCAATCGTCACCTTCCGGCGGCCCACGATGTCCGAGAGCCGCGCCACAGGCGCCGAGATGGCCGCCATGGCGAGCATGGCGGACAGGAGTATCCAGCCTATCTGGGCCGCGGAGAGCCGCATGTCCGCCTGGATGGCCGGGGCCGCGATGGTAAGGGCGGTGAAGCCCATGTTCCCGAAGATGTTGGAGGTGATACCGGTCAGGAGCAGGAGCTTCCTCCGCCTCAAGACCCTGGCCTCGGGGAGACCCGCTGCGGGAACGCCGTCGGGCCCGCCGAAAGTGTTGTCGCTTGAATCCATAACGTCTTTTCCCGGATGCCTTTGAGCGGAAGCCCTGGCCATGAGGCCCAGGGCGCGATGCCTGTCCGGCGCCTTGCGGCGCCGGAAGACGGGGGAGTGGTCGCCCGCAAGCCGTGCGGGGCGAGGGCGCGAGCGCCGAAGAGGGCCTAAGCGGCAGGGAGTCGAAGCGGCAGGGGACGGGGGAGGCCGAGACCTGGCGTTGTCTAAGCCTCATGGGCTGAGATGCCGAAGGGCCGCGGCCAAAGTCCCGATGGCTGAGGCGGGACCAGAGGCAAAGGCGAGGCACGGTACCGGCCCGGACTGGCCGAAACTGGCCCGGGCAGGGCCATGGCACGAACAGGGCAGGACACGGCCCGGGCAGGGCCAAGGCACGAACAGGGCAGGACACGTTCCGGACAGGGCCAGGACACGGACCGGGCAGACACAGGATACGGCCAGGACAGTACGCGGCCGGGGCAGGGACAGGACAAGGAAATGACGGACTGATACCCGAGGGGAAGGAAACTAAGGTGGCCCGGAAGGGGCCCGGCGAGGAAACGCAGGGGCCGGGATCTGAAGGGAGGTCCGCCGCCCGTGGGGTCTGCCGCCAGAGGAGCCCGCGACCCCGACCGTCCGGAAAGTGGCCCGATTCAGGGAATCCCGGCGGCAGACTGTTGATATCACATTGCAATCCGCGCCGCCACCGAACTTATCAACGGGAATCCCCGCACCGGCTGCCCTCAACTACTCCGGATCCCCCGGCCCTCAAAGCCATCCGGCTCCTCCGATGGCGTTCTCCCGCCGACGCTTCCGGAGAGATCCCGACGCGTCCCGGGAGACTCCGGGAACTCCGCCGGGCGCGTAGCGGGCGATCTCCAAGATCGCATATCGCATCGCGGGCGCGGCCCTGGAATGTCTGCGTCGGCGTGGCCGACGCGCTTCCAAAGCGCCGCAGGGGGCCTTCGCGCAAGCCGAAAGGAAGCGCGCCCGAAGTCTCCCAGATGTCACGCGGTCACGGATAATTTTCCTGCCGACCGTCCGGATATCCCCGCCAGCTTGCCCCGCAAGCCGGATCCCGTCGTCGCGATTTCTCCCTGTACCTCATCTCCGGTAGTTCCATTTGCGGAACCCGTCCTCCGGATCCTCATCCCGCATCAAGACCGTCCCGGCCCGCGGAGCCTTGCGAGGCGGCCCGGAACGCCTTGATGCCGGCCGACGAGACGGGCTCGCGCAAGGCGGCCTCCCGCCCGGCCCCGACCGCTGCCGGGGCCGGGGATCGGCCAGCCTCTTGACTTTTGGGCATCTTTCAAGTTTTATATGCGCGATAGGCCGACTTCCGGTTTCAAACTCGCGCGCCCCTCGCCCCCTGCCGGGGCAGGGCTAAGGAAAGAAAATTATGGCTGACCTCCTGGCTCCTATGAGCGGCAACATATGGAAGATACTCGTCAAGGAAGGCGACAAGGTTCAGGCCGATGACGAGCTCATCATTATGGAGGCCATGAAAATGGAGATCCCGGTGGCCGCCTCCGGACCCGGCACGGTGAAGTCCCTCCTGGTCAAGGAAGGCGAGCCGGTAGAGGCCGACTCGGTCCTGGCCGTCCTGGAGTAGGACGGCCGCGCCAGCGGCCTTCGCCGTGAAGATGAGAATAGACGTCCACATCCACCTCTCTCCGCCGTACGTCCTGAACGACCGGAAAGCCGCCCTCCAAGGCGAGCCAGGCCTGGAACTCCTGTACGCTGAAGGCTCGGCCAGGATGGCCGGGACGTCGGAGCTTCTCCGCGACATGGATGAGGGGGGCGTGGACAAGGCGCTGGTCGGAGGCTTCCCTTTCAGGGAGGAGGGGAACGCCAGGCGCTTCAACGGCTGGATCCTGGAGGAATGCGCCCGCCATCCCGGAAGGCTCTACGCCATGGCCGCCTTCGACCCCCGGGCACCCTTCGCGGAGAGCCACGCGAGATGGTTTCTGGAACAGGGCGGCTTCGGCCTGGGCGAGCTGTGCGTCTACGACGAGGGACTGCCGGACCCGGTACTGGACCGCCTGGAGGCCCTCTGCCAGATAGCCTCGGAGCACGGCGCCCCGGTCCTGGTCCACGTGAACGAGCCGGTGGGTCACGCGTATCCCGGCAAGGCCCCCATCGAGATAAGCCAGATCGACTCCCTGGTCAGACGCTCCCGGGGCGCGAGGCTTATCCTCGCCCATTTCGGGGGAGGGCTCCCGTTCTTCGCGTCCCTCCGGAAACAGGTGAAGGAGAGCCTCGCCAACGTCCGCTTCGACACCGCGGCCATGCCGTACCTCTACTCCCCCGCCGCCCTGAAGGCCGCGGCGGGGTTCCTGGGGGCATCGAGCTTCCTGTTCGGCTCCGACTACCCGCTCCTGAAGACCGCCCGCTACGAGAGGTACTTCAGCGAGGCCGGGCTCGACGCGGAGGAGACCGGGCTGATCTTCGGGGAAGCCGCCAGGGAGTTCCTGGGTCTGTAGAACGCCGGCGCCTTGGCCCGCCGGTCCGAAGCCGTCCCTGCCCAGCCTGCCTCGATGCAACCCTCGCCGACATGACACGCCCCACTCCACCCCTCCTTCCCCGCCCCTGCCTACCCCGCGTAACCGGTTCAGCCACAGCCTCTCCCCGCGCCTCCGCCTGTCCGGCGCCGCCCAGCTTGTACCCGCGCCTCCGCCTGTCAGGTGACAGCCACGCTCTGCCTGCGGCTCCGCCCTGACCCGTGACGGCCCTTGCATCGCCCTGCGACGTTGCCCTGCACGTACCGGTCCCGGCCTCCACCTGCGGCTCCGCCTTGACCCGTGCCATCGGCATCGATGCCAGTCGCCCGCTCACTCTCGCGGACCTTTCCCCGGAGGACTGCCGGGAGCCCCGCAACACGGACGTTTCCTGCCGAGGGGGACCTGGCGCTATCCCTGCGGCACCCGACGGCGTGCATGAAGCCTCCGGCCGACTGTCCGGCTTCCTCGCCTCTCAGTCAGCTCCCTAAGACCGGCAACCCGCATGTGCCGACAGGCTTCTGCAACGTCCAGAGGTTCCGGAAGCTCAGGAAAGCCTTTTTGCGGCTCCCTGCGGATTCGTGCTGTAAAGGGCTGACCCTCCGGCTCCGGTTTGTTCGCGTTTTTGATTCTGAAAAATTTCTGCCGCGCGGACGGTTCCGGCTTCCCTTTCTCCCGGCTATCCTGTAGTTTTATGCTGTGTCGGCACCCGGTCACGCCGAGGGCTCGCCCCTTCGTCGCCCGGCGTCCCCCCCCGTTTTCGGCTAGGCCGCCGTGCCCTGCCGGCAGGTACTCGCTCGAAAATCCAATCCTCCGGAACCTCATGACATGTCGCCACGAGGTTCCGGCAACGCGGCAGAAAGACAGGCGGTAACGTATGGCAGAGTGGCTCCAGGCCGTCATAAGCCTTCCTCCACGGGCGGCGGAGGCCGCTTCTGCGGCCCTCTTCGAGGCCGGGTGCCGGAGCGTCTGGGAGGATCTCCCCGACGACCGGGGCCGGGCGGTGCTGAAATCGGCTTTCGACTCCTCCGATGCCATGCGCCTCATGACGGAACTCCCGCTCGCGGCGGAGCGCATATCCGAAGCCTTTGGCTTCGGGGCGGGGGAGGTGGCCATAGAGCTGGAAGTGAAGCTCCTGGAGGACTACGATGCCGCCTGGCGGAAGGATCAGCAGCCCATCAGGGTTTCCGCGCGGCTGGTGGTGGCCCCCTCCTTCTGGAAAGTCGATCCCCCGGCGGAAGGCGAGAGCCCCCCGCTCGTGCTGACGGTCGACCCCGGCGCCGCCTTCGGAAGCGGGCGGCATCCCACTACTTTTCTGTGCATGAGGCTCCTCTCCGCGCTGTCCGAGGCGGCCTCTGGCCCCGGAGGCGCGGGCGGCGGGACGCCCGGAGGAGGAGACGCGGGGGGCGGGACGCCCGGCGGCGCACCGAGCTGGTCCGCATCGGGCAGGCCCCTGAAGATCCTGGATCTGGGTTCCGGGAGCGGCATCCTGGCGATAGCCTCCGCGCTCCTTTTCCCGGAGGCGGACGTCCTGGGCCTGGACACCGATGCCGAGACCGTGGGCACAGCGCGCAAGAACGCCGAGGCGAACGGGGTCTCCAAGCGGGCCGAGTTCCGATCGGGCACCTTGGATGGCGAGCTGTCAGGCTTCGATCTGATAGTCTCGAACATCACCCTGAACCCTCTCCTGGAGCTGGCCGTGGAGCTCACCCGGGCCGCCAGGCCCGGCGCGAGCCTTGTCCTGTCGGGGCTCCTGAGCGATCAGGCGGAGGAGTGCGCCAGGGCTTACCAGAGGCTGGGCTGGCACTGGCTCAGGCATCTGGGGCAGGCGGAGTGGTCCGCCCTCGAGCTGGCGCTCCCAGCGGACGGTGCGGACGATGCCGAAGGCGGCCCCGATCCGGCCAGGGAACTTGTCCCGGAGCCGTCCCTGGAGACCCCTCCCTTTACGCTGGAGGAACTGCCCTCCCCCGTCTCTCAAGACGATGACTTTCGCCAGTGAGAAGGCCCAGGCTCTCGCTGGAGGGCGCCTCGCCCGCGTCTGGCCAGGACCCTGGTGGAGACGAGGCTGACCGCCCTGCCGGGAAGCTTGCGGCGGGAGCCCGCCCTGCCGGGAAGCCTGCGACCGGAGCCCGCGCGGACGGGTCGGAATTGCGGCCGGACGGGCCAAAAACACTGCCTGACAAGCCATATACGCCTGCAGACAGGCAAGGAGCGTTCCACGGAGCTCCAGAACGCCGACCGGACGTCCTGGGAGACGGCCTGGACGGGGCGGGCGCCCGACAGGACTGGCTGGGTGACCTGCCGCAGAGGCCGGGCGCACTGCCGGAGAAGCCGGGGGTGTTCGGCGAAGAGGCAGAATGCCGCCAGGACGCGCCGGGAGACGGCTTGGACGGGCAGACCGGCGAGTGCCCGCCCGAGGCGGACGAACTCCGGTCCGAACGACCTGAACTCTGGACCCTGTCCGCTTCAGAGAGCCGCCACGGGGCCAGGGTCCTGAGGCTCAAGCCAGGGGATCCGGTGGAGGTCCTGGGTCCGGATGGAATGGCCAGCGCCGTGGTGGCGAAGGCCTCCAGGGGACCTCGCCCCTCGCTGACCGTCAGGATCACGGGGCCGTTCGCCAGGGCGACTGACCCTGTGCCTGCGGCGGTGCTGGGGCTGGCCGCGGTGCGGCCGCAGGCCTTCGAGTGGGCCGCGGCCAGGGCTTCCGAACTGGGATGCGGGATTCTCGTGCCGCTCGCGACCCTCAGATCGCGGCTGTCCGGTCCCGATCCCGGCCCACGGCTGGTCCGGAGGGCCAGGCTGGCGGCGCACGAGTCCCGGAAGCAGTGCGGCCGCAGCACCCTGATGGAAGTCAGCGACCCGCTGACGCTCGCAGGATTCCTTGTGGCCTTGGACGAGCTCGCAGGCCTCGGCTCCGCCGGAACCGGCCCGGACGTTGGCGGAACCTGCCCGGACATCTCAGGATCCAGCCCGGACGTCGCCGCTGGCGGCCTCGTTGCGCGGACGGCTCCCCGCGTCAGGATCATGGCTGACCGGGAGGGTGTCCCCCTCCTGACGGCCCTGAATCTTCAGGAACCGCGCTCACCGGAACGCCCCATCGCCCGCCCCGTCTTTCTCGTTGGCCCGGAGGGAGGGCTTGCCCCGGAGGAGAGGGACGCGGCACTGGCGGCGGGCTTCACGGCGGCATCGCTGGGGCCCCACACTCTCAAGTCCGAGACGGCCGCCGCGAGCGTCCTGGCTGTGTTCGCGGCTTACGCGCTTTCCTTGTCCTTCAGGTGATCGTCCGGCGCCCGGCCGTGCCCCACACACCCTACCGCAGATAATCGCATCGAATACACCCGCTGACCTGCCCGAATCAGCCGTCTGCGACCTGGCGCGCGGCCTTCTTCACGTTCAGGATGAATTCACGACACCCCGGCGCATGTCACGTGCCGCTTCGACCCGTCCGCATCGGCGCTTGCCTTTATGTCGAGTGACTCGGCAGGCGAGGTCGACGGTTTTTCGCGGGGCATACCCGCCGGTCCCTATACGTACATGCCAGTTGCCGATGCCCAGGCACATTAATTTTTTTTTGTTTCACTGTCCGCCTGATGCACAAGGCCGTGATGGCCAAGAAACGATTCACAGAAAACTCTGCCGGGACCGCCATCGCACGCGCAGCCCGAGCGCGGACAGCGCTTCCCCGTAGCCCTCGCCGGGTTTTCCCGATCATCGCGCGGCTTGCAGACGTCCTTGCCGCAGACGTTCCCGACGCAAGCGTCCGGCATGGGAAACCGGCGGCGATGCCGCCGTTGGCGTCAGCATCCCACCACGTGTATCGTCTTGCCTCCGCGGTCCACAGTCTTCCAGAACGCCTTTTCATCCCTCGGCTTCTTCGGGTTCCTGTCGAAGACCACCAGCCAGCCTGCGGGAGCCCCGCTTTCATCGATAAAGCCGCTCAGCCGCTCGATGCTTTCATCGCGACTCGGGACGCCCCTGCTTTTCAGTTCCAGGGGATAGGTGATTCCCTTGTACCTCACGAAAACGTGTGTCCTGGCTCCCCCCAGAGCGTAATCCCTGTCGATTTCGGCCCCGCCGTCCAAGACCTTCTGCCCGCCGTCCAAGACCTTCTGCAGGAAGGCGAACAGCACGAGGAGGCAGAAAGCCTCGTCGGATCGTTCGGTCAGGTTTTTCCTGACTGTCCTGGCGACGGACTTGCCCATGCCGCCGTCCACGATATTGTACCGTTCAAGGGCCGCGCCGATGCTCTCGTCGACGCGGCATTCAGACTCGTTGTCAACGGCCAGGGATTCGCGGTTTTTCCGCCAATAGTCCCGGAAGGCCTTGAGAATGCCGTTCATGTCGAGGCGTGTCCCGTCCATCCACTTGCCGGCCAGGTCCCCTGGCATCCCCGCCTGGAGCTTCTCGGTCAGGGTCCCGACGATTATCGCTTCATTGATGGGATTTGCGGGCCTAAGGGGGTTGCCGAAGTCGGGTGAGGCCTTCAGGAGCCCGAGGTCTACCGGGTACAGGGCATCGTCGTCCGAAATCGCATTCGGCAAGCAAACGGCCCCGACAAGGACGGACTCGGTGACCCGTCTGACCCTCGGTTCCCTGATCCGCTCCCTGAGGTCGACGAAACGGGGATCTTCGCTCGTGATGATGTCCCGGGCGGCCAGGTCGACGTCGGCTCCCGTGACCGTCCTGGAGTAGTCGTTCCCGAACCTTTTCGCCACGATGTCGTCGGCCAGGACGTTGACCAGCCAGGGCTGGCCTTCGGTCCAGCGCCATGCCCGGTCGACGGCTTCGGGCTCGAAGACCTGTCCCGTCGCCGCCGTGTGCTGGCCGTAAAGTGCCCCTATTTCATCCCGGGTGAAGTCTGGCAAGGACAGCGACTTTTTCTTGATGTTAAAAAGATCGACAAACCCTGCGGTCGTCCCGTCCGGCCTGACTCTGGACGGATAGTCCCTTATGTCCCGTTTGCCCACGATGGCCAACGATCTCGGGAACCTGGACCACCGGGAACCGAAACGGCCGTCATAGCCGCCCTTGATCTGGGCCAGTAACATGACAAGAGGAGATTCCCTGAGACAGTCGGCATCGTCGAAGAAGACCACCAGCTCCCTGTCCAGAGCCCGACACATGTCATTCAGCATGGGCTGGACTTTTGCGACGCTTAAGGCCATGTAACGCTCGGAACCGAACGAGAAAGCCAGCCTGCGGATCTCTTCCACCTTTGAGGACTCAAGCGCCGCGTCTATCCGGTCGACGATCCGGCTCATGGCGGTCTCAGCGTCAGAAATTTCGCTTAAGGCGGCCAGTTCGCAACGTATGGCGTAAAACTGGCCTTCGGAGTTAATCCTGTCGGTCAATGCGGCAAGACACGTGGTCTTGCCGGACCGGCGCGGGGCATGGACGAGGAAATAGTAATTGCCCTTTATCATGTCGCTTACGTCAGGGATGCGGGGGGCGGCGGGTATCATGTAGTGTTTCAAAGGATTGCAGGCGCCAATGGTGTTGAAACATCTTGAGTGATTATTGGCCATGGTCGCTCCATAACGGATACGGTGACTTCAGGGTTGTTTGCCGCAGGCCTCTGGCCCATCCGGCAGGTCTCGCGGCAGCGGCAAGGACGTCGGCCCGGCAACGGAGTCAAGGAAAACACGGAATGAATGCGGTTGTACGGCGAACGGATCGATTCGGGCGGACAGCGCCATGCCATACGCTCTGGCTGAATCTGGACTTTGAGTCAGGCTATCAAATCGAATCAAAGATTGCAATCCTGACATGATTAATTATTGGAGCATCATTGCTCCGTTTGGCAAAAGTGAAAATTTATGAGATATCTAGATTTTCACTACAGCAAAAATATTATCGTTATTAGCCAATTTGTACCATGGATACTCCAATACAGAAATAAATTTTTTGGAAAATTGCATCTTGTAATGCTCATCACATTGAGTCCAGGAAAATGGTTTGGTTATGAAGGCATCATTATGTTTCTTCATTAATTCCAGCAGGAGTTGTAGCGCATACGGAAACGGTTTCCGGCAGTCAGGGCGACATGGCGATCGTCGTGATGCCCCGTAATCAGTCCGCGACGGATTCATGCCTATAAGACGGATGGGGCGGCGGCGACCGAAACAGGGAGCAGTCGCTCACAGATTACAGGTACGCTTTGCCTCTCCCTTGACTTCCCGTGCGCCAAAGACCGGGGGGCTCAGGCAGTCCCGGTAGCCGCCCGATAATTTGGCATGCTCATCAAGGTCAGATAACCATTCTGGCAGACCGTCTTCGGTCGATATGCCTGCACCTGACGCTCATAGCGGAGGACATCAGGGTCGGCCCGAACAGACGGCGAACCGAGACCCTCGCGAATCTCCAGAACTACTTCCATTGCCCGCGGAAGTACCGGCTGGAAGCCTTGGCAGTATCTCATCGACGGGATGAGGGGGCGCCGAGGCCCCCCTGCGAAGGCTCGTCTCACGCCCGAAATCCGCCCCCCTACTCCCCGGATGATGCCTTTGCGACCATAAGGTCGCGTTAAGTCCCCCCTAAACCCTCGGACATCCGGATGGGGCTTTGGACCCCCGGACAAGGCACTTGGACCGTCGGACTGGCCTTCGGTAGCACGGACGCCCCTTCGGATGCACGGACGGCCCTTCGGATGCACGGACGGCCCTTCGGATGCACGGACGGCCCTTCGGGCGCACGGACGGCCCTTCGGGCGCACGGACGGCCCTTCGGGCGCACGGACGGCCCTTCGGGCGCACGGTCGGCCCTTCGGGCGCACGGTCGGCCCTTCGGATGCACGGACGGGCCTTCGGGCAACGGTCGTTTCTTCCTGACGCATGGACGGGGCCTTCTACCCATGGACAGGGCCTCTGATCGCTCGGAACTTAACTTCTACCCATGGACAGGGCCTCTGATCGCTCGGAACTCAACCGTCTTGGAGCCAGTGGCCTTGACTTTTTGCCTGCCGGGGCTAAAAGTATCGCTGTCCGGGACGCCTGGCCCGGACGCGGCAAGGACTGGCCTCCTTCAGCCAAGCTAAAGCCGCGCTTCGTCCGCGAAAGGCGACCGGTGCCCATCGCCGTTCAAGACCGGTGCGGCCTTTCCAGGCGGACCGGATGGGTTCACTCCCATGACCTCCATCACCCCCGATGCCTCCCGATGCCTCACGGACTGGTTCAGCGTCAGAGACGCCCCCCTTTCCGTGAGGGTCTTCGACCCCCTTCATATCGGCTGGCCCTCGGGCAGTCTGTAAATCGCCCCCGATTTGCCGGGCCCAGACGGCTATTCCGCCTCCCAAAACGGGTTCATGCTCGTAATGGCCAGCAATCTCCTGGAGATCGCCGGCAACGTGGCCTTGCCAACCTGTCCTCCGGTGACCGGGAAGGCTTCCTGGCGACGTCAGCTGACGAGCTCCCCCTCCTTGCTGTCTTCGCGGCCTGCAAGGGATGCCGATAGGCCTCCCGTCCGCCGCCATGTCCAGGCCCGTCCGACCGGACGGGGCGAGGGTCTGCCTGCGGGCAACCGCCCGGAAGCCGGGACACGAGTTCCCTGAAGCCGGGCAACTCGTCCGGAATAGCCCGGCCCCCGACCGGACGGAGATTTCCCGGCCCCGGCATCCAGCCCGATCGAGTAAAATCGGTTCGCGGGCCCATCGCGTCCCTTGCAGAATGCCCATCGGCCAGGCGGCGTTTTTCCGCCGCCTGGCCCCTACGGTCGGTCAAAACCCGCCCACCGACCTTCCGACAGAAAGGCTGCCCCCCATGCCATCCCAATCAAACGCCCAAAGCTACGTTTCCGCCAGACAGGATTTTTCCCGGCACCCGCACTGGGACGACCTCCTGGCCCTGGACCCTTCCGTAGTCGCGGAGAAATCCGGCGCCTCATACGAGGCCTCGGACGGCGGTGGCGCATTCGGGATGGATTTCATGGGGGCCCGGTACCGGCTCAACCTGGCCGACAGGACGGCGGTTTCGCCGCCAGGCAGATCGGAGCTGGACTACAACGCCAAGATCGTTCTCCTGGCCTATCTCGTGAAGTCCGCGGCCGGCCCCTCCCCGGGCCTTTCCGGCAGGGAGGTGGGCCCCCACAGCCTCCCCTGCGGGGATCTGTTCTTCAAGGGCCCCCACGAGCTGCCCAAGGCACCCCTTGCCAAGGCTTTCGGGTCGGATCCCGGGGCCCTGGCCAGGGCTTCCGCCGCCATCGGTGCCGAAACCCTCGGCGCCCTGGCCTGGAAGGCCAGGGTCCTCCCCAAGGTGGAGGTCTACTACTACCTGGATCCGGCGGACGACGAGTTCCCCGCCGATGCCCGTTACAACTACGATGCCAACGTCTGTTACTACCTCTCCCTGGACATGATCTTCGCCCTCACCAACTTCCTTGCCCAGCTCCTGATTTCAGTCAAGGAAACGTGAGCCCTGGGGCCCGCGAAAGGCCCGACAGGGGAAAGTTCCGATGCTCGGCACACGGCCCCGTTTGGCGGAGGCCTTCCGAAAAGCGCCTGCGTAACGGCTTGCCGTGAGAGGCTTTCGAGGCATCGACTCGAACCCGCCCCTGACTCCGCCCCGGAATCCCTTCGCCCTGTGTCGCCCCGCAGCCCACCTGCCCTGTGACCCCGTCCCCCCACAGTCCTTCCCGGAGCCCGCCCTGTGTCGCCCAAAGGACTCCGGATAGCCTTCCCGGGTCCTTGGAAGAAGAATGCCGCTCTTTCCGGCCCGCCCCAGGGAGCCATTTTTGCGCCAGAACAGGGCATTTGCGCTTGACCTCGGGCCCCGCGAGTCTTATTTTATTTTATGAGTGCCGGAACCGCCCTGACAGTGTTCGCTCCGGCACCCCGGTACCGGTCCGCCGCTCATGGGCCGGGCGGCGATGGCCCGTCATCTGAGGCCCGCCCGCGACCCAAGGAGCCCCGAACATGATAAGCATCACCCCCCTGGCGTTGACCACCCTGACCGAGTTCCTGGCTGAACAGAAGGCCATGCCCTCCGTGCGCGTCCATCAGACCCCCGCCGGCTGCAACGGCGCCGACGGCTTTCTGGCTCTCTCGGTGGACGCGGCGAACGACTCCGACTTCTCCGTCAAGGCGGGGGAACTCACCCTCGTAATCGCCAAAAAGCTCATGGACATGACAGGGGACGTCTCCATCGACTACAAGACCGTGGGCGGCGACTCCGGCTTCGTGGTGGAGACCCAGAAGATCATGCCCGTCCAGGAGCCGGACTGCGACGGCTGCGCAGGCTGTTTCATCTGACCTCAAACGCTTAAGGGTCTACGGTCGGGGCCTCGACCGGAAATCGCTCGGAAAGCCTCCGTCGCCTCTGGCTCGTGGCAAGGTGCAGGGAACCCCGTTGTCCCGTGAATTCTTCCTTCGCCAGTCTTCGGCATCCCCATCGGTCTTCGCTATCCGCAACCGTTCACCCCGTCAGCAACTGCCGGCCGACTAACCTCCGGTCGATGCCCCCTCAGGGCGACTCGTTGCCGAAAAGAGAACAGAACACATTTCCTCGCAAGAGGAATGGCCTGGACTGTCACCCTTCATGAACCGTTTACGTTGACAAGAGGGGACCTTTCGCAAGAGAGGGCGCACCGAGCAGTCACACCCAAA